>JBBEEF010000120.1:11136-22844 GCA_040880915.1 Pirellulales bacterium | reverse complement strand
CGTCGGCTCCGGCTTGGCCTGCGGCCATAAAAGCCCCCGGCGCTAGCCGGGGGACTGTGACGCCGTGCACCGGTTGGCCGGGCTATGCCGATCGACGGCGCGCACGCCAGACGGTATGGCAAACGGGGTGGCCCGCCGACCCGCAGTCCCCGGGCTCGCGCCCGGGGCTTGTATGAAGCAGTCCCCGGGCTCGCGCCCGGGGCTTGTATGAAGGGGTTGCCCTGTCGCCCACTCATCTGGACTGAGACCTCGAAACGTCCGGCGAATGCTTTGGGCAGCAGAGGTCTCGGCTGATATTTCGTCTTCTCAGCCCAGCCCGGCAAGTTCACAGAGCAGCGCGCTCGAGACCGCCTGCGGGCAGCTCCACACCAGGAAAAACAGCGACTCGCGAACGAGCCGCTCCGCGGGATGGCCGCGGACGAAGCCGGCCCCCTTGGAGGCCGTGAGTGCCGCCTGCCCGGTCCGGAGCACAAGACCGTTGGCGTCGCCCCGAAGGACGTCACGGTCGTCCGGCTCGATGCCCCCACGGGCCGCGCAGCCGAGGCGATCCAGAAGCGACGCCAGTTCGGCAGCGAGGCCGGCCGCCACGGGAGCGAGCAAGTCTCGCCGGTTCGCCTCACCGGCCACGACCCTGATGGCGGCCCGCGCGGCGCCGAGTGCCAGGGCTGTGGTCGCCAGGCCGCCGGTGCGGGCTAGAGTCCGCTCAGGGGGCATGATCAGGTAAGCCGGGCGGACACCGGCGAAGTGCACTACGGCAGTACGGGCTCCCGACAGCGCGAGCAATTCAAGCGGTGGATCGATGCGGATGCCAGAGGCATCGGTTCGCACCACGAAGAACGCCTGCCCACCGTCGGCCGTGGCCGCACCCGTGACGAGCGTGTGGCAGGCGTCGGCCCCGGTCACCCACGGGCAGAGACCATCGAGCCGCCAGCCGTCGCCGTCGCGTGCCGCCACAAGCGCGGGCCGGCCGAGGTGCTGCCGGCTCGTGGTCAGCTGCGAAGTGCCCACGGTGGTGAACAACTCGCCCCGGGCCAGCGGCGGCAGGAGCGTGGTCCGTATATCGGGAGTGGCGGTGGCGATGATCCGCACCGCCGCCGCCCATTGCGAGACGGCCAGCGCCGTGGTCAGGCAGGTGGAGGCGATCGCCGCCAGGGCGTCGAGCAGCGCTGGTTCGTCGGCGGCGGTGCCACCGCAATCGGCGGGCACGAAGGCCGCGAGAACCCCCCGGCTCGCGAGCAGGTGCATGGCCCCGGACGCCCACGGTCCATCCGTTGCGGAGCGGTCAGCGAGCATCGCGAGTTCGACGCTTGCCTCCGCGAGTTGGCCGATCGGGTCTTGGGGAGTGAAAGCGGGGGTGAGGGGGGCGGTCATCGCCCTATCATAAGGCCCGGATAAGGCCCAGTTGAGGCCCGCCCGCCCCAGCACACGCCGCCACCGTGGCCGCTATACTGCCCGCACTTCTGGCAGGCGTCTTTCCGTTCCCACCTCCTTGTCCCACCTCCTTCCCGGAGCCCTTCCCATGAGCCAGGCCGAAGACACCGCCCGAGGCACCCCCCCAGCCGCGATCACCGCCACTGCCAATGGAGCCGCTCCCGCCAACGGTTCCGCCCCGACCGGCGGCCTCCAGCCTCCCCGGCTCGACGAACTCTCGCCCCAGACGCTCTACGCCAAGTGCATGGCCCTGGCCCGCAATCTGTGGTGGAGCTGGCACCCCGAGGTGACAAACCTCTTTCGCGACCTCGATCCCGTCCGCTGGCGGCAACTCGACCACAACCCGATCGCTCTCCTCGCGGAGTTCACGCCTGAGCGACTCGATGCCCGAGCCGCCGAACTCGTGCTCTACAGCCGAATCAACCAGGCCTACCGGCGGATGAAGGAATATCTCGCGGCCGAGAACACCTGGAGCACGGTCCACGCAGGCGTGCTCGGCTCCAAGCCGGTTGTCTACTTCTCGGCCGAGTTCGGGATCCACGAGTCGGTGCCGATCTACTCCGGCGGCCTGGGAGTGCTCGCGGGAGACCACGTGAAGAGCGCCAGCGGCCTGGGCATCCCGCTCATCGCAGTCGGACTGTTCTACAACCAGGGGTATTTCCGGCAGCAGCTCGACATCGACGGCTACCAGCACGAGGAATACCTCCCCACCCGGGTCGACCTCCTGCCGATCGAGCCTGCCCTGGGCACCGACGGCAAGCCGATCATGGTGCAGGTCGACACCCGCACCGGCTCGCTGTTTGCCAAGATCTGGAAGCTGGCGGTCGGCCGCTGCAGCCTCTACCTGCTCGATTCCGACGTCGAAGAGAATGCTCCGGAAGATCGCCCGCTCACCAGCCGGCTCTACGGCGGCGACACGCGGACGCGGATCCGGCAGGAGATCATCCTCGGCATCGGCGGGGTGAAGGCGATCCGGGCGCTGGGGATCGTGCCGGGCGTCTACCATTTGAACGAGGGGCACTCGGCGTTCGCGACGCTCGAGGCTGTTCGCGGCCGGATGGAGCGAGACGGCTATCCCTACGACGACGCCATCCGCCGCGTGGCCCGTCAGACGGTCTTCACGACCCACACCCCGGTGCCGGCCGGCCACGACCGCTTCGACGGCGGCCTCATGGAGGAGCACCTGGGCCCCATGCGAGACTCGCTCGGCATCTCGCATGACCAGCTCATGGGGCTTGGCCGCGTGGAGCCCCACAACCACGAGGAAACCTTCTGCATGACGGTGCTGGGGCTCAAGCTCTCGCGTCGGGCCAACGCCGTGAGCGCCCTGCATGGACACGTGAGCCGGCGGATGTGGGCCAACCTCTGGCCCTGGAAGGTGGAGGAGGAGGTGCCGATCGGCCACATCACCAATGGTGTGCACGTTCCCAGCTGGCTTTCCTGGCAGATGCTGCTCCTCTACGACCGCATCTTTCCCTCCAACTGGTTCCGGCAGATGGGCGGCCCCGAGGTCTGGCAGAAGATCCACGAGTGCGATCCGGGCGAGCTCTGGGAAACCCACTACGCGCTCAAGAACATGCTCCTCCAGTTCGTGCGGCGGCGGCTCGCCCGCCAGTGCCGCCGGCGGGGCGAGTGCGACGAGGCGGTGGAGCAGGCCCGCAGCGTGCTCGACCCCAACGTGCTCACGATCGGCTTTGCCCGCAGGTTCGCCACCTACAAGCGTGCCGATCTTTTGCTCTCCGACCTTGACCGGCTCCACTCGCTCATCAGCGACCCCGACCGGCCAATTCAGATCATCTATTCCGGCAAGGCCCATCCCGCCGATGAGCCAGGGAAGGGGTTGATCCGCAAGATCGCCAACCTCCGACACGATTCCCGGTTTGCGGGCCGGCTGGTCTTTCTCGAAGACTACGACATCAACGTGGCCCGGCATCTCGTGCAGGGTGTCGACGTATGGCTCAACAATCCGCGGCGGCCGCTGGAGGCGTCCGGCACGAGCGGCCAGAAGGTGGTGCTCAACGGTGGGCTCAACTGCTCAATCCTGGACGGCTGGTGGGCCGAGGCCTTCGACGGCCGCAACGGGTTCGCGATCGCCCGCGGTGAGACCCACTTCAACGACGAGATCACCGACCGCCGCGACGGCGACGCCCTCATCGCGACGCTCACCAAGGAGGTGATCCCGATGTTCTACGACCGGGACAGCGACGGCCTGCCGCGGGAGTGGATCAAGATGATGATGAACTCGATCAGCTCCCTGGCCTGGCGGTTTAGCGCTCACCGGATGGTGATGGACTACGCCCGCGTCAACTACGTGCCAGCCGCCGGAGGCGTGTCCTGCGACATGGCAAGCCGGTAAGGCTCCACCCTGAGGGCAAGAGGGGCAACCTCGCGCTCGGTTATTCCTTGACCGGTGCGGGGGGCGGCTGCCGGGAGAACTCGAGTTCGCCCTTCCATCGCTCCACGCCCTTGCCGGCCTCAGCCTGCAGAGCCTTCACGGCCTCGAGTTCGGCAGTCGATTCCTCCGCCGTCGTACGGGCCGCCGCCATCTGCGACTCGGCCAGTTGAACGCCCTCAGTCGCCTGCCGTGCCTTCTCGGCGACGGCCTGTTCGGCCGCGGCCACCTCCGCGAGGGCTTTCTCAGCGGCCGCGATCCGCTGCTCGAGCCGCGGGGGATTCGTGTCGAGCCGCCCGGCCTTGGCTCCGTCGGCTGTCGCAAACGCAGTCAGCTCGCCCGACCAGTCGCCGGCGAAGATTCTCACCCCGTCGCTCGTCGCGGCCACGCGGGTGCCGATGTCAGCAAGCGGTCCAAGCTCCCGTTCGAGGGCCCCGTCGGCCTTCCAGAGCTTTGCCTTCTTGTCGCGGCCGGTCGTCACGAGCCGTCCGTCGGGCAGCCAGCCGATCGACTCCGCACCCCCACCGTGGCATGCCCAGTTCTTGACCGACTGACCCGTCTTCGCATCCCAGAGCCGGGCTGAGCCGTCCGCGGAGACACTTGCCAGAACCTTGCCGTCGGGCCGCCAGGCGACAGCCGTGATCCCGCCGGTATGCCCGGAGAGCGTGGCCAGTTCGCGGGCCCCCCTTGTCTCCCAGAGGAAGAGATTGCCCGACCGGTCCGCCGTTGCCAGACGCTTGCCATCGGGGGAAAACTCGAGGGCCGTCACCCAGTCGGTGTGCTTGCGGATCTCGTGGGCCAAGCCTCCGTCGGCCGTCTTCAGCAGCCGGACGATCTTGGCAGGCCCGCCGAGCGCGACGTACCGCTGGTCGGCCGAGATGTCGGCCGCGAGCACCTCGTCAAACTCCTCCCCCACCTCGGCCACCCGCTTCGCCGTGGCGACGTCCCACACGACCACCCGGCCACTCGCGGCCGCCCGCCCGCCGCCCGCCAGAAGCAGCTTGGCGTTGCGGGAGAACCGCGTCACGCGGACCACGCCCTCGGGGAACGGCAGCACCCCCACCAGGTCGAGCGAGCCGGTGTGGTAGAGGAGCACCTGCTGGCGGCTCCCCAGCGCGAGCACGTCGCCGTGCGACGAGGTGGCCAGGGCGGTCACGGTCGTCGGCCTCCGGCCCCGCGTAACAACCTCGAGCGACAGCCGCGGCGGCATCACGGGTGGTCCGTCGGGCTTCGTGGCCACCGCCGAATCAACCGCGATCGCATTCTGCTTGCGAGCCACCGGCTGGGCGCCGTTTCGCTCGATCGCTCCGCCGGTGATCCAGTTTTTGATCAGGTCGAGCGAGGCAGACGGGAGCTTGTCTGCCTCTGGCGGCATCGTCGGCTCCGACTCGTGGGTCACGAGCTGGTAGAGGTAGGAGCCCTCGGCATCACCGGGATCGACCACGTCGCCCGAACTGCCGCCGGCCATGGTCTGGCCCCAGCTCGAGAGATCGAGGCCGCCCGCCATTTTGTCCGGGTTGTGGCAGCTGCAGCACTTCTCGCGGAAGATCGGGAGAACATGCTCCTCAAAGTTCGGGGGGGTGTCTGCGGCCCGTACGGCCATGGAACAGAGGGCGATCGCTGCGAACCACACAATCCCCGCGTGCGAGAGGGTCTCCCGGCTCGTGGCTTGGAGGTCGCGGGTCTCGTCCCGATTGGGATTATTCATAGAACCCATGGCCGGGCCGCGGTGGAATCGTGCTGCGTGGTCAGTGATTGAAAATGAACTCAGGCGAGTTGAGCAGAGCCCAGAACACGTCCTCGAGAGCCTGCTTGCGATCCGCGGAGTCGAGCACCGTGACCAGCGTCTCCACCCGCTCCCGCTCGGTGGGCATGCGGCCGTTACAGCGAACAAACAGCGTGTCGATCACCTCGCCTGGCGTACGGCCATCGTTGAGCATCCGGCCCACCACATTACCCTGCCGGATCCGGTCGTTGGCCGCGTCACCGTTCAGGAGGTGGAGGGCCTGGGAGAGGCTTGGATCCATCGAGACAGCGCAACTGCAGACGTCATCCCGGGTGGCCCGGCCGAACGTGGTCAGGAAGTAGTTGCTCGTCCGTCCGTCGGCCACCTGGACCGCCCGGGCCCCGAGCGGCAAGCCCGGAAACTTGTTTTTTGTCTCCGTCACGTCGGCGAGCACGTCGAGCAGCACCTCGGCCCGCTGCCGGCGGACCGCCGCGTGCGAGAAGTTCGTCTCGTCGAGTGTGTTTGTCTCGTTGGGCTCACACGACCGCTGGTAGGTCCGCGAGGTGCAGATGTCGCGGACAAGGCCGCGGAAGTCCCAGCCCGAGGCGGCGAACCGGCGGCCGAGTTCCCCCAGGAGTGGGCCGTTCGAGGGCGGATTGCTCACGCGGGCGTCGTCCGGTTCGTGCACAATGCCCCGGCCGAGAAAGTGGGTCCAGGCGATGTTGGCGACGTGCTTCGCGAAGAACGGGTTGTCGGGCGAGGTGATCCATCCGGCGAGCGCTTCCCGCCGGCCGTTGGGCGAGATCTTCGGCTGGTCCCCGCCGAGAAACTTGGGCACCGCAGGCCGCTTTTTGACGGGGTGCTGCATTTCGCCGCTCCCCGAGTCAAACACGATTGTTTCACGGGGGTCGGCAGCCCGCTTGCGGCCGATCTGCGTGAAGAAGGCGGCGAAGCCGTAGTAGTCGTCCATCGTCCACCGATCGAAGGGATGATTGTGGCACTGCGCGCACTGGATCCGCATCCCGAGAAATGCCTGGGCGACGTTTTCGGAGAGCTTGAGGGTGTCCCGCTCGAGCTGGAAGTAGTTTGTGGGCGGGTTGTCGAAGGTGCCGCCCGAGGCGGTCAGCAGATCGCGGACCATCTTGTCCACCGGCTCGTTGGCGGCGATCCGGCGGTCGAGCCACTGGTGATAGAGAATCGCACCCTTGGGGCTGACCTCGTTGCCCTGGGAGCGGATCTGGAGAATTTCCGCCCAGCGCATCACCCAGAGTTCGGTGAACTCCTTACGGGCCATGAGTTCGTCTACCTTGCGTGCCCGCTTGTCGGAGGATGGGTCGGCCAGAAAGGCGGCCCGTTCGGCGGGCGTGGGAACGAGGCCGACGAGATCGAGCGTCACCCGCCGCAGGAAGGTTTCGTCGTCGCAGACGGCCGAGGGGGCGATCCGCAGGCTCTTAAGTTTCGTCGCTACGAGTTCGTCGATCGCCCGGGCACCTTCGGTGACGCCTGGCAGCGGCGGTTCCTCGGGATACGTGAAGGCGAGGTTTTCCGGGATCACGACGAGGGGAACGCCCACGGTGATCGTGTCATAGCGGGCCATCACAAACGCCTCGCCGCGGACTCCGCTCGTGGCCAGGCCGTCGACCGAGATCGCCAGGCTGCGGTCGTTGTTCGAGGCATACCAACAGAGGTCGGTGACGTCGCGGTCGGTGCCGTCGGCGAATCGGGCCACCGCCACGAACTGCTGGATGGCCTTCTCCCCTTCGAGAAGCGACGTGGGGGGATAGAGGTCGAGGCCCACGAGCGCAGACACGCTCGCTGCGGGATCGGGGCCGGGATCGTCGGGGGCACCGGCCTCGATCCAGCGGACGAGCCGGTGGGCCAACTCGCTGTCGGGCTCGAACCGCTTGCCGCCGGTGTGGGGCACGCCCCCGACCGACTTGAGAAACAGAAGGCTCTCGCGGGGGCTGGCCAGGTCGATCCGCCGGCCCGGCAGTTCGCGGGTGAGGCGGTGGTAGTCGCCGGCGGGATCGAAGCCGAAGAGCGAGAGGTTGAAACCGTCCTTACCACGCGCGGCCCCGTGGCAGCTGCCCATGTTGCACCCGGCCCGAGAAAAGACCGGCATCACGTCGAGCCGAAATGAGAGCGGCGCCGGAGTGCTCGCGGAAACGACGCGGAGAGGGACCTCGACCGAGTGCCCCGCGTGCGACACCCGGATCGTGCCGTCACCGTCGGCGGCGGGCCTCACGACCACTCCCGTCGCCGACCGCTCGATTGCGGCGAGCGTGGCGCTCGAGAGGGCGATCTCCGCCATGGCCGTGACATCAAGGGAGCGTCCGTCGGCCGCCCGGGCCTGGACGACGATCCGCTGCCGGTCGAGAGCCGAATCGAGCTGCACCCTGGGCGGGAAGGCCTCGATGGCGACTACCTCGAACGCGGCGGCCTGGGTGAGCCGCGGCGACCCAAGCCCGAGCAGGGCAACGACCACGCAGGGCCAGGCCAGACCTTCTCTCCGGGGTCTGCTCATGACTTCGGCTCCTCGGCAGGCTGCTCGTCTTCCCCCGGTGGCAGCGGCTTGTCGATCCGCAGGGTGGTTGGCGGGGAGGCGTGCAGGATAACGGCATCCCCGTGTGGCACACGGAACTCGCAGAACACGTTTTTCTGTGCGCCCACCGGTGAGTCGCCGGCCACCTTTACCGGGAAAACGATTTCGGTCGCGCCGGCGGCGAACTCGACTTCCGGCGCTTCGACCTTGGCAGGCAGCCCCAGGAGCCGGGCCCTCGCCGTGCCCGAAAACTCACCCGGCTTCTGCACCTTCCACACGATCGTCGTTTCCTGACCCTGCTCCACGCCAGTGAGCTCGGCGGCCAGCTCAAGAATCGGCTCAGCCACGCGAAGCGTCACGAGGCCACTCGATACGAGCACCTCCCCCTCGCCACGGGAGTTGGCCTTGGGCTGCGCCATCGCGGTCACCGCCACCTGCCACTCACCCACCGGGGCGTCCGGATTGGCGCTCAGGAGATACACGCCCTCGGTCTTGTCCTCGGCGACTTCAACACTCGCAGCGGCTCCGATCCCGGGGGGTCGGAAGGGAAAGAACAGCCGCACCTTGCCGTCGAATCCGGCCAAACGCTCCACCCTCACCTTCAGCTCGAGCGACCCGCGGCGAACGATCGGGGTGAAGGGTTGCTCCACTTCGATCCGGATCGGAGCCTGCTCGACGACTGCGACCGGCAGCCGGTCGGTTCTCGCGATCCGATACACCGCATTGTTGGGCTGGCCAAATACGAGACCGGTCTTCTGCTGGAGGCCGCCCAGCGAGCGACCGTCTTCGACGGCGGTCACCCGCACACCGGCGAGCGCCGTGGTGGGCGTCGCATCCGCGGCGGCCTCGAACACGGCGAGTGTGGCGGGGGCGTTGCCCGCCGCGTCGGGCACCGCGGCCTGAACGCCGCCGGGCAGGCCGTCGATCACGACCCGGGCCGGGCCGCTAAAGTCGGCGCGGGCGGTGTTGAGCATGACAGCCGAACGGTTGCCCCGCGGAACGGCGACGACCAGCCGTTCCTGGGTGTTTGAGCGGGCTCCAGGCACCGAAACCTGCACCTCGGGAAGGGCCTGCTCGGCCTCGAGCCAGTAGACAAACTCCGGACCGCCCCGCCGCTGATGATCGTTGACACGGATCAGGAACGAGCCCTCCTCCGGAACCGTGAACTGGACCACGCTATCGGGCCCCTCGGCGTCGTCGTTGCCGGTGATCCGCTCCCGCTTGTCGTTGTCGCGATGGATGTTGACAACCAGATCAACCGGCGAGCCGATTCGGCGGCCCCAGCCACGCACGTGCCACTTCGTTCCCTTGGGAGCCTCGAGCCGAAACCAGTCAACATCGTCCTCGGCATCGAGCCGGCCGAAGAGGGCGGCAGGTGCGGTGGCCCTCGTGGCGGCACCAGGGTCGTTATTGGGTTCGGCCTCTCCCGTGGCTGAAAGGGGCGAGACCCGCAGCGGCACCGGCACCGGGGCGACGCTGCCGGCACGGAGTGGATGCACGTCAGCCAAGGCCTCGACGCCGGCATGGGAGGGCAGCGTCACCGTCTGCCGAAATGGCCCGGCCGGATCGCCCAGCCACTCGACCTCAATCTCCGCCCCGGGCTGCCCACCCGGGGGCCAGGCGGCGAAGGGGACCGGAAAGTCGCCGATGTGCAGAAGATAGACGGAGTTGTCGTTGCCGCCGTAGGCGCTCTCCCGCAAGCGAATGATGTAGTCACCCTCCTCGGCCACCGTGGCGGTGAGCATCGCATCCTGGCCGAGGAGTGAATGGTCGTCGCAGGCGGCTATCACGAAGCCCTGGGCGTCAACGATCTCGAGATGGGGATCGAACATCTGTTGGTCGAGTCGGACGGCATCCACCGCAGCCGCGATCCGCCCGCCTGCGGGGAGCCTCACCTTGAAGCTGTCGACGTCCTCGGCTTTGATCACACCCGCGATGGTCGCAGGCAGCGTCACCTGCTCGGCGGACGCGAAGTCGTTGTTCGGCTCGACTTCGGCCCGCTGGGGGAAGATGCCGACCCGAAACGACCGCAGCTCAGAAAGCCCGTCTTTCGTGCGGATCCGGAGGCGATGCGGCCCGGTCGGGCAATCTGCCGGCAGCCGCAGCCTGGCCTTCGCCGTCGCGGCGTCCACGCCCTCGAGTGAGACCACTTCAATCCGGCCGTCCTCGAAGAAGAGTTCCTGTGGCTCCGTCAGATCACGGCCCCGAAACACAACCTCGATTTCCGCGCCTCGGGCCGCTCCGGGGGGCTCGATCCTGGAGATGCCGGGAGTCGCCGCGGCCTGTTGGCCGGCGAGGAGGCAAAACAGCAGGGCGATCAAGGCCCGAGTGGTGGTCATGGCAGACCGAGGAAGGGGAAGCAGCGGCCGGAACATGTTGCCCGCCCGTCAGGCGAGCAGGTCCTTCCGCACCGCACCGCCGTCGACGATCTCGATGGGCCGGTTTCCCGGCGACATGAGTTCCTTGTCGGCGACGATGCCGAGGCAGTGGTAAACGGTGGTGGCGAGATCCTCGACGGTGAGCGGATTGTCTTGGGGTTCGGCAGCGATCGCGTCGGACGAGCCGTAGACGCAGCCCTTCTTCACGCCACCGCCGGCCAGCACGACGCTGAACACCTTCGGCCAATGGTCGCGGCCCGCGTCCTTGTTGACCCGCGGCGTGCGGCCGAACTCGCTCGACACCATCACGAGGGTGGAGTCGAGCAGGCCCCGCCGCTCGAGGTCGCTCACAAGCGCTGTGAACGCCTGGTCAAACGACGGCACCGTGTTTGTGATCCCCTCGCGGATCCGCTGGTGCATGTCCCAGCCGCCGTAGGAAAGCGTGACAAACCGCACGCCAGCCTCGACGAGCCGCCGAGCGAGCAGCATCCGCTGGCCTGCCTGGTTGCGGCCATACTCGTCACGGAGAGCGTCGGGCTCGGCCTTGATGTCAAAGGCGGCACGGGCCTCGGCGGAACTCACCAGTGCGTAGGCCCGCTCGTAGAAGGAATCCATGGCAGCGATCGTGCCGGCATCCTCGAGTCGCTGGAAATGGCGGCTTACCGAGTCGCGGAGCCGCTGCCGCGTGGCAAACCGGGCCGCGTCGACGCCGCCGGGCAAGGAGAGGTCGCGGACGGTGAAGTTGTCGGCGGCCGGATCGGAGCCGATGGCGAAGGGGCCGTAGGCGCTACCGAGATAACCAGCCTGGGCGTCGGGCGCCGGCAGCCCCGGGATGCAGACATATGGCGGGAGGTTTGCCCGCGGCCCGTACTCGTGCGAGACCACACTCCCGAGGCTCGGGTAGGTGAGCGCGGGGCTGGGCCGATAGCCCGTGAACATGTTGTGGGTGCCCCGCTCGTGGGCAGCCTCGCCATGGGTCATCGACCTCACGACGGTGATTTTGTCGGCGATGCCGGCCGTCTTCACGAGCTTCTCGCTGAACTGCACCCCAGGGATCACGGTGTCGATGGCCCGAAACTCGCCGCGGTATTCGGCGGGCGAGAGGGGCTTGGGGTCGAACGTTTCCTGCTGGGCCCACCCGCCGGGCAGCCAGATATGGATCACGCTCTTGGCGGTTCCCTCGAAGTGGGTAAACGCCTTGGCGTCGGCCCGGGCCGCCTGCATCCGGAATAGCCCGCC
>JBBEEF010000120.1:0-11036 GCA_040880915.1 Pirellulales bacterium | reverse complement strand
CGATACGCAAGTGGGGATGGCAACGTCATCAAACCCTCGACCCGCCACACCGTGGACCGCACGCTCGAGCCTCGGGGCACCCGACGGGCGGTTGGCGGCCGCCGCGGCAGCGATCGTCAGCCGGCCGACCCAGCGATCGCGGCGAGCTGCTCGGGCACCTCCTGCCGGGCCCACGAGACGTGCGCCATCATCGCTTCCCGGGCTCCTCGCGCATCCCGGCGGCGGATCGCCTCGTAGACGGCCCGGTGGCCGGAGGCCGTGCGGCCCATGATCTCGGCGAACCACTCCGGCTTGCCGTAGCCGAGATCCCAGGCAAAGGTCAGGGCCAAGAGCTGGGCGGCAGAAAAAAGCTTGGCCGCGATCGGATTACCCGAGGCCTCCAGCACGGTCTGGTGAAACTCCATGTCGAGCCGGCAGAAGCGGCGGCGATTCTCAGCCTTGGCGAACCACTTCCGGAGATCGGTCTTACTGGCGATCGCCGTCATTTCGTCGCACAGCCGGCGGAGCGTGGCCAGCTGGGCCGCCTCCGCCCGGTCGGCCGCCTTCTCGGCGGCGTAAGGCTCGTTGACGAGCCGCAGTTCGTAGATGCCCTCCAGCTCGCGGGGCGTGAGCTCGCGGAGGTAGATGCCGGAACTGGGCCGATGCTCGATCAGCCCCTCGGCCTCAAGCTGCAGCAGCGCGTCGCGGACCGGGCTGCGGCCGATGCCGAGGTCCTTCGAGAGGGCCCGGTGCGAGAGCCGCTGCCGGGGGTGCACCCGCCCTTCGACGATCATCCGGCGGAGCGACCGATAAGCCCGGGCGGCGAGGTCTTCGGCGGCAGATTCCGCTGGCGGCGGCATGAGACGAACTCTCGGAGGATGCCGCGAATCTACCATGAAGCGGCCCCCAGGCCCCCAGATTTCAATGTGACATGACGGTTAAGGGGGTCTATACTGAACTCGGTCGCCAAGTTGCCGCGGCCTTTTCCGCCGTGGCCGGAGAAAGACCGATGCCTGTTTTTGTCGCCCGTCGAATCCAGCTGTTTGGTCCGGTTTTGGTGCTGGCCGCCCAGGCGGCTTGGGCAGCCGCCGCCGATGCCCAACTGGCCGCCTACTCGGACCAGCTTCGCCCCCTGCTCGCGGAGCGGTGCTTCTCCTGCCATGGCGGCCTCAAGCAGGAGGCAGGCCTCCGGCTCGATACGGTCGCGCTGATGCGGGAGGGAGGCGAGTCGGGAAGCGTGATTGTCGCCGGTGATCCCGAGGCGAGCCTGCTCCTCGAGCGGGTCAGCGATCTTGAGCCGGAATCGCGGATGCCGCCAGAGGGGGAAGGCGAGCCGCTCTCGGCGGAACAGCTGGCACTGCTCCGCGACTGGATCCGGGCCGGCTGCCCTGCCCCGGCGGATGAAAAGCCCGAGGCCGATCCCCGCGACCACTGGGCGTTCCAGCCGCGGGTGCGGCCCAAGGTGCCAGCGGTGACGGGCCCGGCTGGGGGCGGCCTCAACAATCCGATCGACGCCTTTCTGGCGGCAGCCCACGAGCAGGCGGGCGTGGCGCCCCAGCCCGAAGCGCCGAGGCACGTGCTTATCCGCCGGCTGTTCATCGACCTGATCGGCCTGCCGCCGCAGCCGGAGGAGCTGGCCGCGATCGAGTCCGACACGTCGGTCGACTGGTATGAGAAACTCGTCGAGAAGCTGCTCGCCGACCCGCGGCACGGCGAGCGCTGGGCCCGGCACTGGATGGACGTCTGGCGGTATGCCGACTGGTGGGGCCTGGGCAACGAGCACCGCTACAGCCAGAAGCACATGTGGCACTTCCGCGACTGGATCGTGGAATCGCTCAACGCCGACACGGGCTACGACGAGATGGTCCGGCAGATGCTCGCGGCCGACGAGCTCCATCCCGACGACCCCGACAAGCTCCGGGCCACCGGCTTTCTGGCCCGCAACTGGTTTCTCTTCAATCGCACGCCCTGGATGGACGAGACGGTGGAGCACGTCGGCAAGGGGCTCCTGGGCCTCACGTTGAACTGCTCGAAGTGCCACGCCCACAAATACGATCCTGTCAGCCAGGAAGACTATTACCGGTTCCGGGCCTTCTTCGAGCCGATCGAGACGCGGGTCGATGTCGTGGCCGGGGAAAGCGACCTCGAGAAGGACGGCATCCCGCGGGTTTTCGACGGCCACCTCGACCGGCCGACCTATCTCTTCATCCGCGGCGAAGATACGAAGCCCGACACGTCGCGGGCCTTCGAGCCGGGCGTGCCTGAGGTGCTCGCGTTTCGCGACCTGGAGATCCGGCCGGTCTCGCTACCCAAGACGGCCGTCGAGCCCGAGCGACGCCCGTGGGTGCTCGAGGCGCACCGGGCCAAGGCCCGGCAGGCCGTCGCCGCGGCCGAGGCCACGCAGGCGCAGGAACCGTCGCCCGCCCACGAGCAGGGCGTGGCAGCCGCCCGCGCGGAGTTGTTCGCCGTCGAGAAGCGGATCGAGGCCACCCGCGCCGCCTGGGCCGCCGCCGATGCGCCCTCTGCGGGTGACGACGACCCGTTGCGAATCGCCGCCAAGGGGGCTGCGGCGGCCGCGGCCCAGGCTGAGAAACAGGCTGCCCTCGCCCGTGCCTGGATGAGCGTGGCGGTCGTCTCCGGAAAACTCGCCGAAGCCACCGCGGAGAAGAAAGACGCCGCAGCGCTGGCCGCCATCGAAAAGGAACTGGCCAAGGCCCGCGAGGGGGTCGAGAAGGCCGTGAAGGCGGCCGCTGAGGCCGACGACAAGTTCACCCCCTTGAGGGGCGCGAAGTGGACGGCCACGCGGTTCAAGAACACAGGAGCCGACGACCCGGCCGTCACCTTCCCCGCGACGAGCACCGGCCGCCGCTCGGCCCTGGCCCGCTGGATCACCGACCCGCGGAACCCGCTCACGGCCCGGGTGGCCGTCAACCACCTCTGGATGCGGCACATGGGCAAGCCGCTGGTCACGACCGTGTTCGAGTTTGGCCGCAAGGGCAATGCACCGGCCCATCCGGCATTGCTCGATTGGCTGGCGAGCGAGCTGGTGGATGGGCCGCAGGACGGGCAGCCGGCGGGTGGCCGGGCGTGGAGCATGAAGCACCTGCACAGGCTGATCGTGACATCGGCTGCCTATCGGATGGGCTCGTCGCTCGAGGGGGCCGAGGCCGCCCTCGCGAGCGATCCCGACAACCGACTGCTCTGGAGGCGGGAGCCGATCCGCCTCGATGCGCAGGTCGTTCGCGATGCGATCCTTGCCCTGGCCGGCATGCTCGATTCCACGATGGGCGGCCCACCGGTGCCCGAGAACGAACAGGCGGCCTCCCGGCGGCGGAGCCTCTACTTCTGGCACTCCGATATCAGTCGCAATTTGTTTCTGACGACGTTCGACGATGCGGGCGTGATGGAGTGCTACGAGCGGGACCAGAGCATCGTGCCCCAGCAGGCGCTCGCGCTCTCGAATGCGTCGCTCGTGCACGACGCGGCGGCGGAAATCGCCGCGCGGCTCGAGGCAGCGGGCTCACCGGCCGATGATGCGGTGTTTCTCGAGCGAGCCTTCCAGACGCTCCTCCAGCGCGGCCCGTCGGCCGATGAGCAGGCCGCCTGCGAGGCGGCCATGGCCACGTGGCGCACGACTGCCAAGCCGGCAGTTGGCGGCCCCGATCCCGGCCGGGTGCTCATGGTCTGGGCGCTTATCAACCACAACGATTTCGTGACGCTGAGGTGATGTGATGATGCAATGGACAACCGCTGCTGGCGACGCGTCATCCCCCGGCTCCCGCCGGGGGCTTGTGAGGCGGGCATTTCTCTCCGACCTGGGCCTCGGGTTCACGGGGCTCGCACTCAGCGCGATGCTGCACCGCGACGGCCGGGCGAGTTCGGCCGTGTGGACGCCGCCCGATGGCAAGCCCCACTTTCCGCCCAAGGCGAAGAGCGTGATCTGGCTGTTCATGAACGGCGGCGTGAGCCATATGGAGAGCTTCGACCCCAAGCCCGCGATCACGAAATATGCCGGCAAGTCGATCGCCGAGACGCCCTACGCCGACGTGCAGAGTCCGGAGAAGCTCGCCAAGGAGCGGGCCCCCGCGCCTGATGCCAACGGGAACCAGCGAAACATCCTCTTTCCGCTCCAGGCGGGCTTCAAGAAGCACGGGGCAAGCGGCATCGAGGTGAGTGACTGGTTTCCGCACACGGCCAAGAACATCGACAAGATCGCCGTCATCCGCTCGATGTGGACCACCGACAGTAACCACGGGGCCCAGACGCAGTTTCACACCGGCCGCCACATGCTCGATCCCGTCCAGCCCACGCTCGGCGGCTGGGTGCACTACGGCCTCGGCTCGCTCAACGACAACCTGCCGCAATTCATCTCGATCGGCAGGCGGGAATACTGGAACAAGAAAGACGGCCACTACCTTGGCCCCGCCCACGACGCCGTACCGCTGCGGATCGACCAAAATACCCCGCTCGACTTCGGCCGGCCCGAGCGGCCGTTCTCGCGGGAGGCCCAGGAGATCGGCTTTGACCTCGTGGAGCACTTGAACGGTCTCACCGGCGTGGAGTACCCGAACGACCCGGCCACCGCCGCCCGGATAGCCTCCTACGAGCTGGCCTTCCGGATGCAGCGGAGCGTGCCGGAAGTCATGGATTTCTCAGGGGAAACGGAAGAGACGAAGAAGCTTTACGGCCTCGATCTGCCGCACTGCAAGGAATTTGGCGGCCAGCTGCTCGCGGCGCGGCGGTTCGTGGAACGGGGCGTGCGGTTTATCCAGATACAGCACGGCGGCGGCGGGGCCGGTGCCTGGGACGCCCACGGCGGCCTCAAGGCCAACCACGAAAAGCACTCGCTCGCGGTCGATCAGCCGATCGGGGCGTTGCTCGAGGACCTCGACCGCCGCGGCCTGCTCGACGAGACGATCGTGATCTTCTGCACGGAGTTCGGCCGCACGCCCGGCTCGCAGGGCTCCGACGGCCGCGACCACCATCCCTTCGCGTTTTCCGTCTGGATGGCGGGCGGCGGGATCCAAGGGGGAACGGTCCACGGCGCGACCGACGAACTGGGCTTCCACGCCGTGGAGGATCGGCACTACGTCACCGACGTGCACGCCACGATCCTCAAGCTCCTCGGCCTCGATTCGCGGAAGCTCGAGGTGCCGGGCCGCAAGCGGCTCGCGATCGACCACGG
Organism: Pirellulales bacterium; assembly: GCA_040880915.1. Lineage (GTDB taxonomy): Bacteria > Planctomycetota > Planctomycetia > Pirellulales > UBA1268 > QWPN01. The sequence continues at coordinate 5,872 of JBBEEF010000120.1, read as the reverse complement.
CGCGCCGATCGACGCGATCATCGCCTGAGGCCGTGCGGGCGGAAACGGTTTTGGTCACCGAATCGGGTTCCTAACGGCGGATTTCATGCATGAGCCTGAGTCCGAGCGCGGCGATCAATCGTTCGATCGCGTCGGCGGGGAGTTCCGTCTCTCCCTCCCGAAATCGCTCCAGCACCTGGATATCGACTCCGACCAAACCGGCCAAACGGGCATCCGGAATCCGTGCCATCGCGATCGCCCGACGCAGATCACCAAAAAATCCGGGCCTGATCGCGGCCGCACGAATCCGGCTGACGCGGGCAACCGTGTCGTCACGGCCCTGATCCTCCACGGTCGCTTCGTGGTGCCACAGTTGCTGTTGAGTGTCGGTGAGCGAAACCGAAACACGGTGCTTCCCCTGCTGCAGAGCCGACGCGATCTGCTCGATCTGGCCTGATGTCAACTGCATCGTCACTCCTCCACTTCAAACGCGGTAATCGGCTGCACGATGTCGCCATCGATTCTCCGAAAGACGCAGCACAGGATTCGCCCGGACAGGGTCGTTCCAAAAGCGATCGGGTTTCCGGAGGAACGACTGATGGTTTCGCCCTCAGGATTCATCACGACCTCCTCGAATTCCTCCTGCGAGACACCGTGCTCCGAGAGGTGCTCGATGCTCTCCACCGTCCACAGAAAGAAATAAAAAGGCATAGGCAGAGCCGCATGACATTCGGAACGATCCTACCCCGGTTTGCCGGGCGAATCCACCAGCAGCGCGGCCGGCGGCTGGCTCACTGGCACGAGACGATCACATCCATGAAGCACGCACTTCGTCGCTTGGTGTTTCTCGCGGCGGGGGCGTGGGCACGTGGCAGCTGGGGCTCAAGCGGCCCGATCCGGTTCAGCTCCATGGTGTTTCCAAGGCAGGGGTCACCCTGCCAGGAGCCCCCGGCCCAGGTCGATCGCTGCGGCCTCGAGTGTTTCGAGGCTGCCGCGGTCGAAGGGCGTCTGCCAGACCTGGTAGACATCGACGTCGTAGAGCGGCGCGGGGGGCAGGTAGCCGATCGAGCCGTTGACGAGGTTGAGCCACACGACCGCCCGGTCGGGAAACGCCGCCCTCACGTTCCGCTGGATCGATGAGTAGGCCTCGGCCATCGTGCCGAGCACGAGTGCCTCGCCAATCCGCCAGCCCCAGATCTCGAGCGGGAACGCCGGGCCGTCGCCGAGCGCCTCGCGGATCCGCAGCTTCCGCCGCAGCCGCTCGGCGATCGGCCGGTCGGTGCAGGCGGCGAACTGGGCAGCCAGCTCCGCCGCCGAGGGCCAGTCTTTGAGCGGCAAGTCGACGGTTCGCCGCTTCGCCGCCAGACTCTGGATCAGGGGATTCGTCGGCCCCGGCTCTCGCCGCCAGACGGCCAGAGCCGCGCCCGATTCGACCACCCGGTCGTAGGTCAGCCGTTGCCCCGGCGGCTCCATCGCATGCACCGTGGCGAGCACGGCATGGCCGAGCCCCCGGCCGTGGGCGTCGGCCCCGGCCGGATCTCCCACGTATTGGTAGCGGGGGGCCAGCTCCCCCGAGGCTCCCTGGAGAAACAGGCCCCGCCCCGCCCCTTCCCGCTCGATCGTGCTCCGCATCTCGCCGACAAAATCGGGGGAGACAAGGTCGTTGTCCCAGGCGAGCGTCGTGGGATGGCAGGCGTAGTTGGCGATCGTGGCCAGCGGCGTGCCCGCTGTGTCAGTGATCCGCGCCACGAGGAGGGTGTCGTCGGCGGGATTCGCGGGGTTGAACCCGCACACGAGCCGCGGGGCAGCGGGGGGCGCCGGATCAGGCAGGTCGCGGTTGGCGGCGAGCCCGCAGCGGCCCTGGTGCCATTCGATCCTCGCCGGCGCGAGACTGGCGATCGCCTGCCGGGCGGTTTTGATCGCGCGCTCTTCGACCGCCACAAGATACGCGGCGAGCAGGTCGCCCCCCTGCCACTGCGGCTCAGGCGTGCAGAGCGGGGGGGCAGAGTGGGTGTGGGTCACGCAGAAAAGCAGACGTTCCTCCGGCAGCCCGAGGGCGGCACAGACGCGGCCGCGAAACTTCCGCTCATACGCTAGGCTCGCCCACCAGCCGAGGTCGGCGTCTAGGAGCAAGAGGGGATCGCCGCCGGCGGCGTCACAGATCGCGAGGGCCGTGAGCAACAGCGGCCGGTGGATTCCCTGCGCGGTATCGTGCAGGGCCGCACCCCAGTTGCGGCAGAAGATCCCGACGGGGGGAGTGATATCGGTGCGGGCGAGGCCGGCCTGGCCGGTGAAGCTGGAATGGGCGGGCATCGGTTCGGAGGGCATGGCTGCCATGGCAGCAGAAGCAAAAGGTGGAGCAGGTAGATCCGGCACATGAGAACCAGCTGGTTCTGTTTCGACAAGTGACATGACGGATAAGTGATGCTACGCTATTTTGGGTATGAAGATCACCGCGGTCGAAACCCACGTCTGCAACGCCCGGATGCGGAACTGGGTGTTCGTGAAGGTCGTCACCGATCAGCCGGGGCTGTGGGGCTGGGGGGAGGCGACGCTCGAATGGCACACCCGCGGGATCGTGGGGGCGATCGCAGACCTGGCCACGCTGGTCGTCGGCGAGGATCCGACCCGGATCGAGCATCTCTGGCAGATGATGTTCCGGCAGCACTTCTGGCACGGCCACGGGATCGAGCGGGCGACCGCGATCGCCGGAATCGACATCGCTCTCTGGGACATTCTCGGCAAGCTGGCCGGGATGCCCTGCGCGAAGCTCTGGGGCGGCCCCGTCCGCGACCAGGTCCGCACCTACTGCCATCTGGGCGGCGGCGGCATGGAAGACTTCTACGAGACCGCGGCCGACGATGCGAAGCGGTTTGCCGATCTCGCCCGGGCGGCCGTTGCCGACGGCTTCACGGCCTTCAAGAGCATGGCCGTGCCACCGACGATGCCGCTGGAGGGCCTCGTGCCCCTGCGGGCTGCCGAGCAGGCCGTGGCCGCGATGCGGGAGGCGGTCGGCGAGTCGGTCGACATCATGGTCGATTGCCACGCCCGCCCGTCTCCCGCGATGGGCCTCCAGTTCGCGAAGGTGCTCGATCCCTACGGGCTCTATTTTCTGGAGGAGCCCTGCTGGCCCGAGAGCATCGCCGGTCTCCGCGACATCAAGGCCTCCTGCCGGACGCCGATCGCCACGGGGGAGCGGATCACGAATCTGGCCGAGTTTGCCCGGCTGTTCGCCGCCAGCGCCTGCGACGTCTGCCAGCTCGACATCACCCACTGCGGCGGCCTCTCCTCGGCCCGGCGGATCGCCGCGCTCGTCGAGGCCCACCGGCTGACGCTGGCGCCGCACAACCCCCAGGGGCCGGTGAGCACCGCGGCGGCGCTCGAATTCGGATTCTCGCAGCCGAGCTACGTGATCTGCGAGACCGTCCATGCCGACGTGCCCTGGCGGCAGGACGTGGTCCGGGAAGGCTTCACGGTCGAGCGGAAGGGGCGGATCGTCCGCCCCAACACGCTCCCCGGCCTGGGCATCGAGATCGACGAGGCGGAAGTGAGGAAGCATCCCTTCGAGCAGGAACTCCCGCAGCGGGTGTTTTATAAGGACGGCAGCGTCGGCGACTGGTAGGGGCAAAAAAGGGGACAGGCACAGCATTCCCTCGGCTCGCGCCTCGGGCTTGAAGAGACCTCGAGAAAAATGACTCATGGCAATGTCACAGTCTTCTGACCTCCGCACGCTGGCCGGCGTCCTGCCGATCGTGCATCTGCCGTTCGACGAGCATGACCGGATCCACGCGGCCGACCTGAAACGTGAGGTGGACTGGATCTTTTCCGCCGGCGCCGACGGCCTGGGCACCGGCATGGTCTCCGAGATCCTCCGGCTCTCGGCCGCCGAACGGGCCTGGCTCGCCGCCGCGCTCGTCGAGTTCACGGCCGGCCGCGGGCCGGTCTTCATGAGCGTGGGAGCCGAGAGCGGGGCCGTGGCCCGGGAGCACGCGCAGGCCGCCGAGCGGGCCGGCTGCGACGCCGTGATGGCGGTGCCGCCGCTGACCGCGCGGCTGCCGGCCGCTGCAGTCACCGACTACTTTCGCGAGATCGCCGAGGGTGTGTCGCTGCCGCTGATCGTGCAAGACGCCTCCGGCTATGTCGGCCAGCCGATCCCCCACGCGGCCTGCGTCGACCTGCTGGACCGGTACGGGCCGGCCAAGATCCTGTTCAAGCCCGAAGCCGCGCCGCTGGGGCCGAATCTCTCAGCCCTCCGGGACGCCACCGGCGGCCGGGCCCGAATCTTCGAGGGCTCCGGGGGCCTCCTCCTCGTCGACGCCTACCGCCGCGGGATCGTCGGCACGATGCCGGGCGTCGACTTGCTCGACGGCGTGGTCGCCCTTTGGCGGGCGCTCGAGGCGGGGGATGACGACGCCAGCTACGCGATCTCGCTGCCGCTCTCGGCGCTGGTCGCCCTCCAGATGCAGGCCGGGCTCGACGGCTTCCTGGCGATCGAAAAATACCTGCTCGTGAAGCGGGGGCTGTTCGAGGCGGCCCACCGCCGCGGCCCGGTCGGCTGGTCGCTCGACGACGAGACCGCCCGCGAGGTCGATCGCCTCTTCGAGCGGCTCTCCGAGGCCGTCGCCACCGCATGCGCTACGCGATCCTGACAGCGCTCTGGGGGGTCGCCCTCGTCGCCTACGTGCAACGCTCCGCCATCAGCGTGCCGCTGCAGGAGATCGGCCGCGACCTCGCGGCCGGAGACACCTGGTTCGGCGACACGACGCGGGCGCTCGGCTTTCTGCAGTCGGCCTGGCACTTCGGCTACGCCCTGTTTCAGATCCCGGCCGGCCGGCTGGCCGACCGGATCGGCGGCCGCCGCGGGATCGTGCTCTTGGCGATCCTCTGGTCGCTGGCCACGGCGGTCACGGGCCTGGCGCGAACCTACTGGGAGATCGTGGCGGCCTGGACCCTGATGGGGGCGCTGCAGGCGGGCGTGTTTCCCTGTGCGGTTCGCTCCCTGGGGCAGGTGTTCGGTGAGCGGGAGCGGGCCCGGGCGTCGGGCTGGCTGGGGGCCGGCATGCTCGCCGGCGGCGCGATCGCGCCGGTGCTCACAGCCTGGCTGGTGGGATGGCTGGCCCCCTGGGGGGCCGCCGCCGGGATCGCTCCCTGGCGGGCCTGCCTCGTGCTGTACGGTCTGCCGGGGCTCATCTGGGCGGCCGCTTATTGGTTCGGCACCCGCTCGCTGGGGCTGGACGAAGAACACGCGAGGAAAGGGAAGAACAGGGGACAGGCACCTTGTGCTCCGCGCCAGGAGCCAGTTGCCGGGGCGTGGAGCGATCCCTCACTCCTGCTCCTCTGCGGCCAGCAGTTTCTCCGGGCCGCGGCGATGATTTTTTTCGTCACCTGGTTTCCCACGTTCCTGCGGGAGACGCGGGGCGTGTCGCTCATGCAGGCCGGCCTGCTCACGTCCTACGCGGGGGCGGCGGCGATGGTCGGGGGCATTTGCGGCGGCTATGCGTCGGACTGGCTCCTCGCCCGCACCGGCAGCAAGCGGCTCGCTCGGCAGGCCCTGGCCGCCGTCGCGATGGCGACCTGCGCGTGCCTGATCCTCCTCTCCGCGTTCGTGGCCGAGGTCAACGCCGCCATCGCCCTGATCAGCGCCGGGGCCTTCATCGCCTGCTTCGGGGGCGTGGCCGGCTACACCGTGGCGATCGACTACGGCGGCGACCGGGTCGGCACGGTGTTCGGGGCGATGAACATGGCGGGCTCGTTCGGGGCGATGCTGTTTCCCTTGACGGTGGGCTGGCTGGTGGCGGCGACGGGCACCTGGAACGCCGCCCTGGTGGCGTTTGCGGCCCTGATGGCGATCGATGCCGTGCTCTGGTCGCTGTTGAATCCCCGCGGCCGGTTT
>JBBEEF010000119.1:0-3527 GCA_040880915.1 Pirellulales bacterium | reverse complement strand
GCGCAGGGCAGGATGCCCGTAGCGAACGTCCGGCGAGATGGCACGGGCAACCCCGGCGCCCGAGAGACCACCCCAAATGGCCTGCGCTCGGCAAATCAGGGTCATGGTCGCCGCCCCGATCGACCGGCCGTCTACAATCAAGCCACCTTCCCGGAGCCAACCGATGTCGCACGCCCGCCGCCCCACGACGCTCGCCGAACTGAAGGCCTCCGGCTGGCAGAGCCGCACGGTCAAAGACGAGGTGCGGGAAAACTTCCTCCGGATGCTGCAAGCGGGCGAGGAGCTCTTTCCGGGGATCGTCGGCTACGACGACACCGTTGTTCCCGAGATCAACATTGCCCTGCTCGCCGGCCACGATGTGCTCTTCCTCGGCGAGAAGGGTCAGGCCAAGAGCCGCCTGATGCGGCTGTTGGTGCGGTTTCTCGACGAGGTGATCCCCTACCTCGACGACCCCGCAATCCCGCTCCATGACGATCCGCTCATGCCGATCACGCGAGCCGGCAGGATGCTTGTGGCCGGCCGCGATCCGGCCGACGTGCCGATCGCCTGGTGGCCCCGGGAGGAGCGGTATGCCGAACGACTGGCACCGGGCACGAAATTTGCCGACATCATCGGCGAGATCGACCCGGCCAAGCTCGCGGGGGGCACGAGCATGGCGAGCGAAGAGGCGCTCCACCTCGGCCTCATTCCCCGGATGCACCGCGGTATCTTCGCGATGAATGAGCTGCCCGAGCTCGACGAGCTCGTCCAGGTGGGGATGTTCAATATTCTCGAAGAGCGGGACGTCCAGATCCGCGGCTATCCCATCAAGTTCGATATCGATGTGATGCTGCTGTTCTCGGCCAACCCCTCCACCTACAACCGTTCGGGAAAGGTGATCCCGCAGCTCAAGGACCGGATCGGGGCGGTGATCCACACCCATTATCCCCACGACCGTGAACTGGGGATCGCGGTGGCCGAGCAGGAGGCGGGGATCGACCTCGGCGGCGCGTGGCCGGTCACGGTGCCCTTGTTCATGAAGCAGATCGTGGAGGAGATCACGGTCGCTGCCCGCAAGAGCAAGTACATCGACCAGCAGTCGGGCGTCTCGGCCCGGTTCTCGATCGCCAACTATGAGACGCTCGTGGCCAGTGCGCGGCAGCGGGGCGTGCGGCTCGGTGAAAAGCCGGCGGTGCCCCGGATCAGCGACCTCGGCCACATCTACACGTCGAGCCTCGGCAAGCTCGAACTAGACCTGATGGGCAGTCACCAGATGAACGAGCGGCAGGTGCTCGACGCCGTGGTGGCCCAGGCGATCGCCACGGTGTTCGATGAATACGTCGAGGCCCACGGGCTCGACGAGATCGGGAAGGTGTTTGCCGAGGGGGTGAAGATCGAGGTGGGGGACATGGTGCCGAGCGTCGACTACGAAGCGAAGCTGACCGATGTGCCGGCCGTCTGGGAGCGGGCCTTCGAGGTCAACGCCGCCCGCGACCCGGCCGTGCGGGCCAGCTGCATCGAGTTTGTGCTCGCCGGCCTCTACGCCACCGAACGGATTTCGCGGATTCAGTCTCACGGCCGCACGGTCTATGACACGGAAGGGTTTCGCTAACCCATGCCCACGCGTGACACGCTCGGCGGAATCGTCCACACGTACCAGCGGTACGATCCGGTGGCGGTGCCGCCGCCTCGGCCGCCGGAGACCGACCTCGTTTCCGGGGCGATGGAACACCTCCTCGAGTTCGGCGACCTCGACGGGATGGAACTCACCACCGAGCAACTCGCCGATGCCGTTGTGCTCGATCCGGAACAGATCCGCGGGCTCGGGCCCTCGCTCGAATCGCTCATGCGGAAACTCGAAGAGATCCGGCGGAAGATCCTGGAAACCTACGAGGTGGAAGGCGTCCGCCGGCAGGCGCGAAAGGAGTTTCGCGACACGGCAGGCCGAGCCCGGCCGCCACACGAGCACCGGGAGGCGTTCGAGCGGGCGGTCCGCGAGGAGCAGCTCCGGCGGCTCGAGCGGTTGTGGTACGCCCAGGACGACGAGCAAGGGCGGTTCGCTGCCGACTTGGTCGGGCTCGTCGACCGGCTCGGCAAGGTCTACCAGGTCGACGAGCTGGCGACACGCTGGACCTTCACCGGCCGCGAGCGGCTCCTGGTCGACGAGGCGCTCGCGGTCAAGGCGAAGCTCGAGGAGATCGAACGGCTGCTCCGCGAGCTCGCGGAGGCCAAGCGGAACGCGCGGGTGGTGCTCATCGACATGGACGCCCTCTCGCAGTATGCCGAGCCGGGCGAACTCGACGAGCTCGATCGGATCCGGAGGCAGGTCGAAGATGCCATCGAGCGGGCGGCGGCCCGCCAGGGGCTCGAGAAGGGGAAGAAGGGCTATGAGCTCACACCCAAGGCGCTACGAACCTTCCAGGGCAAGCTGCTCGAGAAGATCTTCGCCAATCTCGAAGCCTCCCGCACCGGTCGGCATTCGATAGGCGTGACCGGCGACGGGGCGGTTGAGCTTGTGCCCACGCGGCCCTACGAGTTCGGCGACTCAGTGGCCCACATGGACATCCCCGGCTCGCTCACCAACGCCCTGCTCCGCGAGGCGGCCGCGGGCGGGCGGCCACCCGGCGGCCGGTTGCGGCTCGACCAGCGGGACATCGAGGTCCATACCACCCGCAACACGCCCAAGTGCGCGACCACGGTCGTTCTCGACATGAGCGGCTCGATGCGATATGGCGGGCTGTATGTCGACGTAAAAAAGATGGCACTCGCGCTCCAAGGGCTCGTCCAGCGGGAGTATCCCGGCGACTATCTCCAGTTCATCGAGATGTATTCGTTTGCCAAGCCCCGGCCGGCGGGGGAGATCGTGAAGCTCCTCCCCAAGCCGGTCACGATCTTCGACTCGGTGGTCCGCCTGCGGGCCGACATGGCCGACCCACGGATCGCCGAGAGCGACGTGCCTCCCCATTTCACGAACATCCAGCACGCCCTTCAGCTCTCCCGGCAACACCTCGCCCGGCAGGACACGCCCAACCGGCAAGTGATCCTGATCACCGACGGCCTGCCGACGGCCCACTTCGAGGGCAGCGAACTCTACCTGCTCTATCCGCCGCATCGGCGGACGGAGGAGGCGACCCTGCGGGAGGCGGAGGCCTGCCGACGCGAGGGGATCACGATCAATCTCTTCCTACTCACCGGCTGGTCGCAGTCTCGCGAGGACATCCAGTTCGCCTACCGGCTCGCGGAGCGGGCTCGGGGCCGCGTGTTCTTCACCGCCGGCCGCGAGCTCGATCGCTACGTCGTCTGGGACTACCTCGCCCGCCGCCGCTCAATCCTGGGTTAAACGGCGGAGGAGCGATTGTTCCCATAGTCCCCGGGCTCGCGCCCGAGGCTTTTATGGGCCAGGCGTGTGCCGCATAAAAGCCCCCAAGCGCGAGCTGGGGGACTGTGACGTGGCACACCAATTGGACAAGAGCCAGGCTCAAGCGGGGTGGCAGGCGGAGGAGCGATTGTTCCCATAGTCCCCGGGCTCGCGCCCGAGGCTTTTATGG
>JBBEEF010000118.1:14398-23023 GCA_040880915.1 Pirellulales bacterium | reverse complement strand
CGCCCGGGGCTTGTATGGGTCAGCAGTCCCCGGGCTCGCGCCCGGGGCTTGTATGTGGGAGAGGGTCAGGGGTCGGGCAACCCCGACTCACTCGAGGACGTTGCTTCGTCGGCCTGCGGATTGCCCAGTTCGCCACGGTTGCCGAGCTTCCGTGGCCAGACCGCGGTTCTGTGAAACGGGCGAAGCGGGGGCCCGCGACTGCCGATACGGGGAGGGCGGAACAGGCTTGCTGTGGCCCGCCCCGCCCTCCGGAACATATCGCCCCTATGCTCTATAGCCTCGCTGCCAACGTCGCCTTTGCCCACTACCCGAAGACCGCGGGCTCCGCGATCGCCGAATGGTTCCGGCGGAGCTTTCCCGATGCACGCTACGTCAAGCCCGGCCATCCGCACGTCAACATTTGCCGGTCGCTGGCCTGGCTCTCCGGCGGCCGCAGCCTAGCGGCACTCGAGCGGGTGCGATACCTCGCCCGGGCTTCCAACTGGCGACTGCCGAGCCCGCCGCAGCCAGAGCTGCCCAACCGCATCCGGATCATCGGCGTCGTCCGCGAGCCGCTCGAGATGCTCGCATCGCTGTATGAGTATTGGAGACGCGATGCAAGGAATCCGAACCCACGCGACCGGCTCGTGACAGCCGCCTGGGAGGGCCGCTTCGCCGATTTCGTGGGCGAGGCGATTGGCGGCCGGCTGCCGTCGTATGCGACGTTCTTCAATGCCGGCGGCGTTGCCTGGCCCAACACCCGACTGCTCGATTTCGACGATGTGGAAAAGGGGCTCAGGCGGGCCTGTCGCGAGTTCGGGCTCGATGTGGCCGTGGACCTGCCGCGGAAAAACTGCGGCCCGGTCTCGGGCCGGTCGCTCGAACCCTACGCTCGTGCGGCGGAGCCGCTCTCTGCCAGCCTCCGCCACCACTTCCGCTGGTATCACGACACCTACGATCACGCCGACCACCCCGCGGCCCGCCGTCGGCCTCTGGTCCGCGTTGCGGCCTAGCCGAGCCGTGTCCGCACCGCCTCGAAGGCTGCGACCGCCTGCTCGAGGTCGGCCCGGGAGTGCGCGGCCGAGACCTGCGTGCGGATCCGGGCCTTGCCCTGCGGCACGACCGGATAGCAAAAGCCGATCACATACACGCCCTCGGCGAGCATCTCCTCGGCCATCCGCGTCGCGAGCGCGGCGTCGCCGACCATGACGGGCACGATCGGGTGCTCCCCCGGCAGGATCGCAAACCCGCGGGCGGTCATCTGCTCCCGAAAAAACCCGGTGTTGGCCGCGAGCGTGTCGCGGAGGGCCGTCGAGGCCTCGAGCATCTCGAGGGCCTTGAGCGCCCCCGCAGCCACCGGCGGGGCGACCGTGTTGGAAAAGAGATACGTCCGCGACCGCTGCCGGAGCCACTCCACGAGTTCCTTGCGGCCCGATGTGTAGCCGCCGCTGGCGCCGCCGAGGGCCTTGCCGAGCGTGCCGGTGAGGATGTCGACCCGGTCCATGACGCCAAAGTGCTCGGGGGTGCCCCGGCCATGTGGGCCCACAAAGCCGACGGCGTGCGAGTCGTCCACCATCACAAGCGCGTCAAACTCGTCGGCCAGCTCACAGATCGCCGGCAGATTGGCGAGGTGGCCGTCCATCGAGAACACGCCGTCGGTGGCGATCAGCCGGTGGCGGGAATCCTTCGCTTCGGTGAGCTTCGCCCGGAGGTCGGCCATGTCGTTGGTCTTGTAGCGCAGTCGCTTCGCCTTGCAGAGGCGGATGCCGTCGATGATGCTCGCGTGGTTGAGCTCATCGGAAACGATCGCATCCTCGGGGCCGAGGATCGTCTCGAACAGGCCGCCGTTGGCGTCCCAGCAGGAGTTGTAGAGGATCGTGTCTTCCAGGCCCACGAAGCCGCTGAGCTTGGCCTCGAGATCCTTGTGGAGCTGCTGGGTGCCGCAGATAAACCGCACGCTCGCCAGGCCATAGCCCCAGCGGTCGAGCGACTCGCGGGCCGCCGCTACCACCTCGGGATGGTCGGCCAGGCCCAGGTAGTTGTTGGCGCACATGTTGAGCACCGTCTGGCCGCCGACCTCGATCCGGGCCCGCTGCGGCCCGTCGAGCACCCGCTCGGTCTTGTAGGTACCCGCGGCCCGCATGGCCGCCGACTGCTCGGCCAGCGACTCCCACAACGACTCCCTGCTCATGCGTCTCTCCAGTTCAGGATCACCTTGCCGCTGTCGCCGCTCTTCATGGCTGTAAAGCCCTGGTTGAAGTCGGTGAAGTGGAACCGGTGGGTGATCACGGGGGAGATGTCGAGGCCGCTCTGGATCATGACGGTCATCTTGTACCAGGTCTCGTACATCTCCCGGCCGTAGATGCCCTTGATCGTGAGCATGTTAAATACAACCGTGTTCCAGTCGATCGCGATCGGCTCGGATGGGATCCCGAGCATGGCAATCTTGCCGCCGTGGCACATCGCCTCGAGCATCTGCCGGAGGGCCGCCGGCGAGCCCGACATCTCGAGGCCCACGTCGAAGCCCTCCTTCATGTCGAGGTCGGCCATCACCCGCGCGAGGTCGCCGGAGCGGACGTCGAGGGCCACGGTGGCCCCCATCCGCTGGGCCAGGGCCAGGCGGTAGGGGTTCATGTCGGTGATCACGATGTGGCGGGCCCCGGCGTGCTTGGCCACGGCCACCGCCATGATCCCGATCGGCCCGGCTCCGGTAATCAGCACGTCCTCGCCGAGCAGGTCGAAGGAGAGGGCTGTGTGCACGGCGTTGCCGAGCGGATCGAAGATCGCCGCCACGTCGAGGTCGACGCCCGGGTCCTGGTGCCAGACGTTGGTCTGCGGCAGGGCGATGTACTCGGCGAAGGCCCCGGGGCGGTTCACGCCCACGCCAGAGGTGCTTTTGCAGAGGTGCCGCCGGCCGGCCAGGCAGTTGCGGCAGCGGCCGCAGACAACATGCCCCTCTCCCGAGACGATCTCCCCAGGAAAGAAGTCGCTCACGTTCCCGCCAACCGCCACGACCCTGCCGACAAACTCGTGACCCACCACCATCGGCACGGGAATCGTCTTCTGGGCCCAGGCGTCCCAATTCTCAATGTGCAGGTCGGTGCCGCAGATACCCGTGCGGTCCACCTGGATGAGCACGTCGTTGATGCCGAGCTCGGGGACGGGCACATCCTCGAGCCACAGGCCTGGCTTCGCCTCCCGCTTGACCAGGGCCTTCATCGTCTTCATGTCCGCTGCTCCAAAGATGCTCTCACCTGGATCGCCAGGATTGTCGCGACGGCGACTCCCGGCCACAATCAGCTGTGGCCCTACTGCCGGATCACCCGCCGCAGCAGCCACCAGCCCCAGAGCACGATCAGGACGTTGCCCAGCCAAACCGCAATTGGTGGTACCGAGCCGCGCTTGGCCTGGTCCACGCCGAGGATGAAAACGGGGTAGTAGACGACCAGGATCGGCAGGAAGCAGAGGAAGAAGCTCGTGAGGAAATCGGCATTCCGCAGCCGAATCGCCATCGGAGCGCCCACAAGCACAAAGCATAGGCAGCTGAACCCGTTGGCCCACCGCCGCCAGGGCTCCATGATCACCCGAGTGAGCCGGTTTCGCTCGTGGCCGAGCAACTCCCGCTCGTATTGCGTGAAACCGGGAAGCGCCTGCTCGATCCGGCCGGTCACCAGCCCGAGGGCCACCTTGCCGGCGGCCACCTGCTCAACGCGATCGATGAGTTCGATCTGGAACTGCCGAGCCCGCTGGAAGTCGGCCATCGCGATCTCCGAGGGGCTCGTGGAGATCGTCTCCTTTCGGCTTACGGCATCGAGCGGCACCTCGCGGACGATCGTGTCGGGAAACGACGCGGTGTAGTCGCCCATGTGGAGCGTGCCGTCCCGGAAGGTCACCACGAGGGTGCCGCCCTCTGGGTTGGCCTCGAGCGTCGCCTCAGCCGCCGTCACCGTGGCCGGCGTCCCGGTGTCGCTCGTGAGAAAGGAGAGCGTGGGCCGGAGGAGCCGCCGGCCATCGACGCCCTTGACGTTGATCGACACCTGAGACGTACTGTAGCTCCGCTGCTGCCGTAGCCGGCCGTAAATGATCTGCTCGACGCTGTTGACCACGACCCGCCGGACCCCGTCACGTCCCCAGGAGACCGCAATGTCGTTGAGCCACACCGACACAAAACTCACCACCAGCGCCAGCGTGATGGCCGGCCAGATGAGCGCCATTGGCGTGATCCCGGCCGCCTTGAGGGCCGTCACCTCGTTGGCGGCGCTCATTCGCCCGAAGACGCTGGCGACGGCGAAGAGCATCGTGCCCGGCACGGCGAACCGCATCGCCTCCGGCAGCACGTAGGGCACGAGCATGAGGATCTGCACGAGCCCGAGCCCCTGCTGCTGGGCCTCACGGACGAGACCGACAACCAGCATGAACAGCGTGAGGGCCGAGAGTGCCACCAGGAAGACCAGGAGCAGTTCGACGAGCACATAGCGGGTGATGATCTTCATGCCATGGGGAGTCTACTGGCCACACCCTGCCTGGCGGCAGGCCGGTTTTCCGGCTGGTGTGGCAGAGTGAGGTGGTACGCCACGTCACAGTCCCCGGGCTCGCGCCCGGGGCTTCTATGGCCGGCAGAACCTAGCGCCGTATGGTGGCTGCTCGCTCAAGCAGGCTGGCACGTGGTATTCACCAAAGCCCCGGGCGCAAGCCCGGGAACTGCGGGTCACAAGGCCATCCCGCGTCAGATGTCGTCCGTGGTGCGGATCGTGTCGTCGTGACGGGCTGCGACGACCGAGTTTCGGTACACGGCGATCGCGTCGGCCGCCGCTCCAAGAGCGGCTGGAAGATCACCGCCTGCTGCCGCTTGGCGGGCGGTGGCGACGCGGTCGAGCGCACGCTTCCGCTCGCTATTCGACAGCCCGTCGGCCGCCGTCTCGACACTGGTCACGATGCCCTCGATGAGGGGGGGAGTCAATTCACAACTGAATGTTCGATGGGGTCCCTTGCCGAGCCGGGCGCCCGCCCGGAGCACCCGCGTCTCGCCTCCCGAGGCAGGCAGGAACGCCATGATCGAGGCCACGAGTCCGGCCACGAACAACAGCCCCATCACGGCGGTCAGGGTCCAGCCGATTGGGACCGCCAGGCCTGGGGGCAGCAGCCGTCCCACCAGTCCGGTCTCGCTCATGACATCACCCCAGGGGTTGAACACCAGCGCGCCCAGCAGGCCGCCGGCGGCAATGGCAAGCGTCTTCCACGGCAGCGGATGCCCGTCTCCCTGATCGTCGTGTTCGGTGAGCGGCCACGGCACGGCATTGGCGGCGGAGTCTGTCGCCTCGTTCCGGCCGGCCCGCGCGACGATGAGCGTGATGTTGTCGGGGGCGCCGCGGACGAGGGCCAGTCCGAGGAGGGCCGCGGCGGCATCCGCAGGGGGCAGCTCTGCGACCAGCGCGCCGATCTCCTCGTCGGCCACCTGGCCCGACAGGCCGTCGCTGCAGACCACATAGGAGTCGCCTTCGACGATCGGAAACGGTCCCTCGAGATCCACCTCGACCCGTCCATGGGGGCCCATCGACCGGGTGATGATGTTCTTGGGGATGTTCTGGGCCACGTCGGGCAACGGGTCGCCCCCTCGGTTCCGTGCCGCCTCCATCTCCCACGCGAGCGAATGATCGCAGGAAAGCTGTTCGATCAGGTTGGCCCGGACGCGATATGCCCGACTGTCGCCGATGTGACCGACGAGTGCCCCGCGTGGGCCGATGACGAGCACCGTGCACGTGGTGCCCATGCCCTTGAGATCGGCGGCACTCTCGCCGCGGGCATGGATTTCAGCGTTGGCTTGCAGGATGCTTGAACGCAGCGCCAGGGGCGGCGACCGCGATGCCAGCTTCTCGTAGACGAGCGGCACCCGCTCTGCGGCCATGGCGCTTGCCATCTCGCCGGCGGCATGGGCGCCCATGCCGTCGGCCACGAGAAACACCCAGCCCCGCCGCCGGTACTGATCGTGACTCCAGGCGTCGAGCACCGCCTTGGCGTCCTGATTGTTGGCTCGCCGCCGGCCGATGTCGGTGATGTCGGAGTATTCGAGGCTCTTGCCGGATCCCACGCGTCGCTGCCTCGGGCGGAGAAGGAGGTTGCCGAAACCCCGCAGTCTACCCTCTTACGGGACGGCCACTCCATGCCTGTTTTCGAGGCTGGGGCATCGGGAAAAATGGGGAAACGGCAGTGCTCTGGCGACGGTTCTCGCGGGGCGGCTATCGTCCGCGGCATGCGACCCTCCCTGTTGGTCATCACGCTCGTGGCAACGTTTGCGGCAGCCGGCTGCGTGCAGCGGCGGATGACCGTCCGCAGCAACCCGCCCGGGGCGCTGGTGTATGTCGACGACTACGAGCTGGGCACAACGCCGGTGTCGCACGACTTCGTCTATTACGGCACCCGCAGGATTCGACTGGTCAAGGACGGCTATGAAACGCTCACCGTCCGCCAGCCCTTCCCGCTGCCCTGGTACCAGTTTTTCCCGCTCGACTTCGTCACCGAAAACCTGATCCCTTGGGAGATTCGTGACGAGCGGGTGGTCGATCTGGCGATGGTGCCGGCCTCGTCGACGCCGCCAGAATCGGTGGTGGCCAGGGCGGAGCAGGCCCGGTTCGCCGCCGGTAGCCTGCCCCCGGCCGAGCCCGCGCGGGTGGTGCCGGTCCCCGCCGTACCGCAGCCAGTGCCCGCGCCGCCGCCCACGCTCCCGCCGCTGCAGCAGTACCAACCGCAGCCGCTGCCACCGCCGCAGGGTTTCCAGCCGCCGCCAGGCCAAGCAATAGTTCTGCCACCGCAGCCACCAGTCTCGCCGTGGCAGGGACTCCAGCCGCCATCGCAGAACTCGCCCCAGCAGGGCATCCCGAGCCTCGGCCTGCCATAATCGGGGGATGGCCCCATCAGCTTCACCCGAGCGTAGCGAACCCGTGACGCGGGCCGAGCTCGAAGCGTTCAAGCTCGACCGCCTCCGCGGGCTCCTCCGCGACGTCTTGCCGCAGAACGCCTTCTGCGCGGCAAAACTCTCCCGCGTTGGTGCCGACCGCCTCGCCTCGCTCGACGACCTGGCAGAGTGGCCCTTCACCTTCAAGGAAGAGCTCGTTGCTGCCGCCTCGAATGGGCTGCCCGGCAACCTGACTTGGCCGCCGGAGCGGTATGTGCGGTTTCACCAGACGAGTGGCACCCACGGCCGGCCCCTGCCGGTTTTCGACACCCGCGACGACTGGGCCTGGTGGATGGAGTGCTGGCGGGTGATCCTCGACCGCGGCGGCGTGACCCCCGACGATCGCGTGCTCGTCGCCTCCTCCTTCGGACCCTATGCCGGCTTTTGGAGTGGATTTGAGGCCGTGATTGATCGGGGGGGCCTGGCGATCTCCGCCGGTGGAATGCCGAGCCTCGGCCGGCTGCAACTCGCCCGCAGCCTGGCCGCCACCGTGCTCATGGCCACCCCGAGCTACGCCCTGCACCTGGCCGAGGTGGCCGAGGAACACAAGATCGACCTGGCAGCGCTGCCGGTGCGGCTCGTGATTGTGATGGGGGAGCCGGGCGGCTCGATCCCGGCCACTCGGGCCCGGATCGCCGACGTCTGGGGGGCCGAGGTGCTCGACCACGCCGGGGCGACCGAGGTGGGGCCGTGGGGCGTCGGGGATCTCTCCGGGGGCGGTCTTGACGTGATCGAGACTGGGTTCCATCCGGAGTTTCTGGCCCTTGATACGGGCCGGGCCGCTGGGCCGGGTGAACTGGCCGAACTCGTGCTCACAACGCTCGGTCGCGTCGGCTCGCCTGTGATTCGCTACCGCACCGGCGACGTGGTGCGGCCCGTGTGGGCCACCGCCGCCGATGTGGCTGCCGGAGCGTGTCCTTGGGTGCGACTCGAGGGGGGCATCCTGGGACGAGCCGACGACATGCTCGTGGTGCGGGGGGTCAACATCTTTCCCGGCGCCATCGACGACATCGTGCGGAGCTTCCCCGAAGTCGTCGAACACCGGCTCACCGTGACGACCCGCGGAAGCCTCGACCTGTTGAGTCTGGAAATCGAGGATCGTCTCGCCACGCCGGCCCGGGTGGCCGCCGAGCTCGAACTCCGGCTCGGCCTCAAGGTCGCGGTGACCACAGTGCCGCTCGGCAGCCTGCCGCGGTTCGAGGGCAAGGGTCGCCGCCTCGTCGATCAGCGCACCGACCGCGGGCTCGCCCGACTTCACTCCGCAGGAAGCCAACCATGACTCGGCCCGTCCCCGCCACGATCAATCGCCGCGAGACCACCCCGGGCCTGCCGCCCGCCATCGAGATCACCTGGAGCGACGGCCGTGCGGCCACCTATACCCCCCGGCTGCTCCGTGACGCCTGCCCCTGTGCCACCTGCCGTGAGGGCCGGACCACCCCGGTCGCCAAGCCGCTGCTTCAGGTGCTCGCTCCCGAGGAGACGGTGCCGTTGGCGGTCACGGGCATGACGCCGGTCGGCCAATACGCCTACTCGATCGAGTTTTCCGATGGCCACTCAAGTGGCATCTACACGCTCGAATATCTCCGCGAACTCGCTTGAGCGGTGTGGCCCCACGATGTCGGCGTCGGCTCCGGCTTGGCTCTGGCCATACAAGCCCCCGGCGCGAGCCGGGGGACTGTGATAATCCGCACCGA
>JBBEEF010000118.1:0-14298 GCA_040880915.1 Pirellulales bacterium | reverse complement strand
GTCCCCGGGCTCGCGCCCGGGGCTTTTATGATGGCGGCCAAGTCGGGCCTTGACCGCGGGTGCTACCTCCGGGAAACCATCGTTAGCCTCCACTTCGCTGCGAGCTTTGTCTCCGAGGCGTTCGGCTCGGTTGGCGGCTTGATGTTCGCGGCGCTCGTGCCGGTGGCTGAATCGGCAGCCGACCTGCCCGCCACAATCGTCTGGGCCTGCTCGAGTGGCTGCAGTCGGGTATCCTCGCGTGGAAATAGTGTCGGGATGAATCCCTGACGCGTCGCCCCATCCCGGAGATTCGCCATGTCGGGCGTCTCAGCATTTCCACCTGATTTCGCCAGGCTCACGGCCGATGCCGAGGTTCACGACTACCGGCGGGCCGCCAATCCGCTGCTCACTGGCGGGGTTCCGCCGATTCCCGGCGGCCGGTTTTCCGCCCGGCTCCATCAGGAGGGCCCGAGCGGCGTCGTGCCACTCGACCTGTCGGCGGCCCTTCGCTGCCCGGGTCCGGCCACGACGCCCGGGCTGTGCTCAGCCTTCGTGCGGATTTGCTCCGGCGAATTGGTCGCGACCGACGCCGACGCCACGAGCCAGCTGTTTTTCGTGATCCGGGGCCATGGGCAGACAACCTTTGATGACGGTGTTTCCGAGGAAGGTACGACGATCTGCTGGGAGCCGGGCGACCTGTTCACACTGCCGGCACTCGCCGCCGCACGCCACCACGCCGACGCCGACGCCGCCCTCTACTGGGTACACGACGGGCCGCTGCTGCGATATCTCGGTGCCCGAGCGGCCGTGCGGCGATTCGCCCCCACGCTCCACCGATCGGTGGCCATCCGTGGGCTCCTCGCCGAGATCGTGGCCGATCCGTCGAGCAGCTCGGCCAGCCGGCTCAGCGTGCTCTTGGGCAACCGGGCGTTTCCCGACACGCAGACAGTCAGCCACGTGCTGTGGGCGATGTTCGGGCTCCTGCCACCGCGGACGGTGCAGCCGCCGCACCGGCACCAGTCGGTGGCGGTCGACCTCGTGGTCGACGCCCCGCCGGGCTGCTACACGCTCGTGGGCCCCCGGCTGGCCGACGATGGCTCGATCGCCGACGCCGAACGGTTTGAATGGGAACCGCACTCGGTGTTTGTGACCCCGCCGGGGCTCTGGCACTCGCACCACAACGAGACCGACACGCCCGCCCACGTGCTGCCGATCCAGGATGCCGGCCTGCAGACCTTTCTGCGGACGCTCGACATCCGCTTCTCGCACGTGGGCCCCGACGGCCGGGTCGTGGTCGGCGGCAGCGCCGGGTGAGTCGCCGGCGGAGGTCCCCCCTTGTTCGCTCGGGTTCAGGCCAGGTCGAGTCCGCAGGCGGCCGCCGCAACGACCGCAGCGATCCGCACGGCGTCGTGGCAGGCCTCCTCGCTCGTGCCCTCGGCGATCAGTTTGGCTTCGTGGTTCTCCAGGCAAAACTCGCAGCCCGCCAGGGCGGCACAGGCCAAACTCATGAGTTCGAAGTCGACGCCGCTCGTGGCGGGCTTCGCCATCCGCTGCATCCGCAACCGCGGCGGCCGAGCGGCGTAGCTCTCCTTGCCCGTGGCATGGCCGATCATGTGCCGGAACCGATAGTAGACGGTGTTCATTGCCATCAGCCCGGCCGCAGCGGTGGCGTCGGAGATCACGGCGGCCGCCGCGTCGCCGAGCCCGCCGCGGATGTCGCTCTCGAGAGCGGCGGCGAGCTTCGGGGCCCGGAGAAAGCAGGCCGCGGCCAGGGCCACGGCCCAGGCCTGGGCGTCGGCGAGGTTCTCGCCGGCGAGCACACTCGACAGGTTGAGCTTCGTGTCTTTGAATTCCTCGGGGAGGGTCTCGCGGAGGGCGTCAAGCGCGGGGGCGGTGAGCGGCATGGAGATTCTCTGCCTCGAATCGGGATTGCGGGCGTCGCAGTGCGAATTGTAGCCGCTTGTTGAACTCCGACCGGGGTTGATGCTACCCTCGGGAAATTTATTTTTTCGGCCCCGCGACCCCACCCATGCCCCGCCGCGACGACCTCCACACGATTCTCCTGATTGGCTCCGGCCCGATCGTCATCGGCCAGGCCTGTGAGTTCGACTACTCCGGCACCCAGGCCTGCAAGGCCCTCCGCGAGGACGGCTACCGGGTGGTGCTCGTGAACTCCAATCCGGCCACGATCATGACCGATCCGGGCACGGCCGACCGCACCTACATCGAGCCACTCACGCCCGAGATGATCGAGAAGGTGATCGAGATCGAGAAGCCCGATGCCGTCCTTCCGACCCTCGGCGGGCAGACGGCTCTCAACCTGGCGATCGAGCTCGACCGGCGCGGGATCCTGGCAAAGCACGGTGTCGAGATGATCGGGGCCAAGGCCGCCGCGATCCGCCGGGGGGAAGATCGTGAAATCTTCAAGAAACTGATGACCACGATCGGCCTGGAGACCTGCCGGGGCCGGATCGTCCGCAGCCTGGCAGAGGCCCGCGAGGTGCTCGCCGAGATCGGCCTCCCGGCGGTGATCCGACCGAGCTTTACGCTCGGCGGCTCGGGCTCGGGTGTGGCCTTCAATCGCGAGGAATTCGATACCAAGGTCCAGCGGGGCCTCGATCTCTCGCCGGTGAGTGAGGTGCTCGTCGAGGAATCGATCCTCGGCTGGAAGGAATTCGAGATGGAGGTGATGCGGGACGCAGACGACAACGCCGTCGTCATCTGCTCGATCGAGAATTTCGACCCCTGCGGCGTGCACACCGGCGACTCAATCACCGTGGCCCCGGCGATGACCCTCACCGACCGGCAGTACCAGCGGATGCGGGACGCGAGCTTTGCCGTGATCCGGGCGGTGGGCGTGGAGACGGGGGGCTCGAATATCCAGTTCGCCGTCGATCCGGGCACCGGACGGATGATCGTGATCGAGATGAACCCGAGGGTGAGCCGCTCCTCGGCGCTGGCCAGCAAGGCGACCGGGTTTCCGATCGCCAAGATCGCGGCCAAGCTTGCCGTGGGCTGGCGGCTCCACGAGCTGCCCAACGACATCACCCGCAAGACGAAGGCCTGCTTCGAGCCGTCGATCGACTACGTCGTCGTGAAGGTGCCGCGGTTTGCCTTCGAGAAGTTTCCCGAGGCCGACAGCCGCCTAACCACGCAGATGAAGAGCGTCGGGGAGACGATGGCGATCGGCCGCACGTTCAAAGAGGCTTTTCAGAAGGCCCTCCGTGGCCTCGAGGTGGGATCCTTCGGCTTTGGCTGCGACGGCAAGGACCTCTGGGGCACACCGCTTGCCCCTTCCTTCGACGAGATCAGGGCCAGAATTGCCACCCCCGACCCTGACCGCGTCTGGTACCTGCGGTATGCGTTTCTGGCCGGGATGACGATCGACGAAATCTACGAGGCGACGGCGATCGATCGCTGGTTCCTCGACCAGCTCAAGCAGTTGGTTGAGCTCGAATGCCTGCTCCGGGAGCTGGGCACGCTGGCGGCCGTCGACGATGGGCTGCTGCGGGCCGCCAAGCAGGCGGGATATTCCGACCGGCAGCTGGCGACCATCCTCGGCGTGCCGGAGATGGAGGTGCGGGCGGAACGG
This sequence comes from Pirellulales bacterium, assembly GCA_040880915.1. Classification (GTDB taxonomy): domain Bacteria; phylum Planctomycetota; class Planctomycetia; order Pirellulales; family UBA1268; genus QWPN01. The sequence continues at coordinate 10,727 of JBBEEF010000118.1, read as the reverse complement.
AAGCGGCGGGGGATCGTGGCCACGTTCAAGGCGGTCGACACCTGCGCCGCCGAGTTCGAGGCCCAAACACCCTACTACTACTCGTGTTGGGAGGACGAGGACGAGACGCGGCCCAAGGAACCGGGGCGGAAGCGGGTCATGATCCTCGGCGGCGGTCCCAACCGGATCGGCCAGGGGATCGAGTTCGACTACTGCTGCTGCCATGCCAGCTACGCCCTGCGGGAGCTCGGGATCGAGAGCGTGATGGTCAACTCGAACCCCGAGACGGTGAGCACCGACTACGACACGAGCGACATGCTCTTCTTCGAGCCACTCACCTGCGAGGATGTGCTCAATGTCGCCGAACGGATCGAGCCCGACGGCGTGATCGTGCAGCTCGGCGGTCAGACGCCGCTCAACCTCGCCCGGGCCCTCTCCGCGGCCGGCCTGCCGATCATCGGCACGAGCGTCGACACGATCGAGATGGCGGAGGACCGGGAGAAGTTTCGTGGCCTGCTCGACCGGCTCGGCCTCAAGCAGCCGGCCAGCGGGATCGCGAGGACGCTCGAGCAGGCCCGGCGGGAGGTGGCCCGGATCGGCTATCCCTCGCTCGTGCGGCCGAGCTTCGTGCTCGGGGGGCGGGCGATGGAAATCTGCTACGACCATGCCCAGTTCGAACGGTATGTGGCCGAGGCCTTCGCCGTGGCCCAGGGGCAGCCGGTGCTCATCGACCGCTTCCTCGAGGACGCGATCGAGGTCGATGTCGATTGCATCTGCGACGGCACCGATGTGATCGTGGCGGGTGTGATGGAGCACATCGAGGAGGCTGGCGTTCATTCGGGCGACTCGGCCTGCTGCATCCCCCCCCATAGTCTGTCCGATGCCGTGATCGCCGAAATCAAGACTGCGGCGATTGGGCTGGCACGGAATCTCGGTGTGGTCGGGCTCATGAATGTGCAGTTCGCCGTCAAGAAGGAGGCCACTGACGACGGTGGCACGGGATCAGCGCTGTATGTCATCGAGGTCAATCCACGGGCCAGCCGTACCGTCCCGTTCGTGGCCAAGGCGACGGGCCTGCCGGTCGCGAAGGTGGCGGTCAAGGTGATGGCCGGCATGAGTCTGGCGGAGCAGGGGGTGACGGCCGATCCGCGGCCGTCCCATGTGAGCGTCAAGGAAAGCGTGTTCCCGTTCGTGAAGTTTGCCGGCGTCGACATCGCCCTGGGGCCGGAGATGCGGAGCACTGGCGAGGTGATGGGGGTCAGCGAGAGCTTCGCGATCGCGTTTGCCAAGAGCCAGATCGCGGCGGGCATCGTGTTGCCGGAGCGAGGCCGGATCTTCCTCAGCGTGGCGAGCGAGCATGCCAAGGAGCAGATGGCGGGGCTCGCCAGGCGGCTCTTGACCCTGGGGTTTGAGCTCAGCGCGACGGCGGGCACAGCACGGTCTCTGGCGGGGGCCGGCATCGTGGTGGAGGTCGTCAAGAAGCTCCAGGAAGGCCACCCGAATCTGATCGACCACCTCATCGATGGCCGCGTGCAGCTGATCTTCAACACGCCGCGGGGCAAGGGAGCGCGAACAGACGAGGGGCGGATCCGGGCCGCAAGTGTCCTCTACGGCGTGCCCTGCATCACGACCCTGCCGGCGGCGGAGGCCTGCGTGCTGGCGATGGAGGGCTTGCGGACCGAGCCGCTCTCGGTCCAGCCGATCCAGGACCGGTTTCCGGTGGCCTTCCCGGTGGCTGTCAGTAGTAGCCAAACAGGGTGAAGTCGCGGGCGTAGAGGCGACGGACGTTGGCGACCCCGGCCGAGCCGAGGCGGTCGCTGGCGGTCTCGGCTGACCGTGCGCGGCGGTTGACCGGGGCGGGGTCGCGGAAGCGGATCGGCGTCTCGGAGCGGATCAGGTCCAGGTCGCGGGCGAACGACTCGGTCTTGAAGACGCGGTTGACGGCCAGGCGGCCGCGGATTTCGAGAAACGTATGCTGCGGGGCGAACCAGGGCAGGGCGAGGATTTCGGAGCTAGCCGAGAGCCGTTCGGCAACCTCGCCGACCGACCCGCCGATGCGATCGAGGACGAGCTTCATCTCAGGCAGATAGCTCCACAGGTCGTCGGTCTGGACGTGGTCGTAGGCCGAGACGAAGCGGGCCAGCGGATCACGGACAAACGTGAATACGTAGGCCTGGTGAAAGAAGGCCGGGTCGGCGTCGTGATAATCCGCGGCGGCGACGTGACCGGTCTGGAATCCCAAGTAGGCGTCGAGCAGGGCCGATCCCGCGGACTTGGGCACGTGGATGAAGATCACGCCGTCACGGCGAAACTGCCGCGGGACGAGGCCGGGGCGTTGGGAGCGAAACAGACTGGGAAAAAGAGACACGGCGTGTGATCGGGGGGATGGCGAGCGGGGTGTTGCCGGCGGCGGGGTCCCGCTGGCAAGCCGGTGATACCGTGGGCGGTCAATAACCGGCAAGCCGCGTGCCGGCGGGCCGGTTGCCGGGAAGCGATGGCTGGCCCGCAGATGGGCAGGTAGAGTCGGGTGATGACAGGTTCCATGTTCCCCCCCGTCCCCGAGCCGCCCCGGCCGTTGCCTCCCCCCGCGATCGATGAGCCCCCGCGGCTCACCGCCCGGACGCTCGACGGGCTCGAGTGGGTGCTGGCGAGGGAGCTCGAGGCCTTGGGCGGAGTTGATCTGCGGGTGGGCCGACGGACGGTCGAGTTTTCGGCACCGCCTGGCACCGAGCGGGAGCTGCTCTACCGGGCCGTGCTCGAGTGCCGCACGGCGATCCGTGTGCTCGAGCCGCTGGGGAGGTTCCAGGTCGATTCGCCGGGGTCGCTGCATGCGGCCCTCCAGGCCATCGACTGGACCGAGCAGTTGAAGGTGTCCGAAACCCTGCGGGTCGATGCGGCCATCCACGCCACGTTTCTGACACACTCCCTCTACGCGGCTCAGATCGTCAAGGATGCGGTCGTGGACCAGCTGCGGACACCCAGCGGCAGGCGGCCGAGCGTGAGCCTCCGCGGGGCGACACTCCGCCTCGCGCTCCACCTCGTGGGAGGCGTGGCGACGATCTTTCGGGACGCTGCGGGCCGGTCGCTTCATCAGCGTGGCTGGCGCACCGGTGAGGTGGAGGCGCCCGTTTCGGAAGTGCTCGCGGCGGGAATCCTGGCCCTCGCCGGCTGGTGGCGGCCGGGGGAGACGGGTGAAGCGGCCACCAGTGGCGAGCCCCTCATCGATCCGCTCTGTGGGTCGGGCACGTTCGTGGTCGAGGCGGCCACGATCGCAGCGGGAATGCCGCCTGGGCTGTGGCGAGCCAGGCGGCGGGGACACGGCTTCTTCCGCTTTCGCGACTGCGATCGTGACCTCGCCGACCGGCTCGTGAGCGAACTCGAGGGCCGCCTGCAGGCGGCAAGCGGCGTGTTTCAGGGGAGCGACCTCGACCCGCGGGCCGTCGCAGCCGCGCGGGCGTGCGTGGAATCCGCTGGCGTGGCCGCCAGCGTCGAGATCACCGAGCGACACTTCGAGGACGTCATGCCCCCCTCGGCTCCGGGTCTCGTCGTCACCAACCCGCCCTACGGCGAACGGCTGCCGCTGCCGCGGGCGGCGGCGATCTTTCATCGCATCGGCGACTGGCTCGTGGCCCGCTGCGGCGGCTGGCGGGCCGCGATTCTGGCGGCTGACACGCCGGCCGCGAGGCACCTGGGGCTCCGGCCCGAGCGGCGCGTGCCGCTCATGAACGGCCCGATTCCCTGTCGGCTTTTGGAGGTCTCGATCCGGGAGCGGGAAGCGGCCGTAGCCGTGGCCGTGGCCGGAGTTGCGGCGGATGAGCATGGTTGGTGTGGCAGCGATGGCGGCGGAACCGGGCCCGAGGGCGGGGTCGATGCCGATGCCGATCCGCTCGAAAACACGCCGCCGCAAACTCCCGGGCCTGGTCGGGCACGACCGCGGACAACCGCTGATCAGGTGGCCGACTTTCGCCGCCGGCTCGCCAAGCGGTTCAAGCACCTGGCGAAGTGGGCCCGTCGGCAGGGGGTCGAGGCCTTCCGGGTCTACGATCGTGACATCCCGGAAATTCCCTTGGCGATCGACTGGTATGCCGGCTGGCTCCATGCCGCCGAATATGACCGGCCGCACGGGCGGACCGAGATCGAACACGATGTCTGGCTCGATCGGATGCTCGAGGCGGCGGCGCTGGAGCTGGGCGTGTTGCCCGGCCGTTCGTTCCTCAAGGCGCGGCGGCGGCAACGGGGTGGTACGCAGTATGAGAAGGTGGACGAGCGGAAGGCCGTGCTCCCGGTCCGGGAGGGGGATCTCGTGTTCGACGTGAACCTCTCGGACTACCTCGACACCGGCCTGTTTCTCGACCACCGCACCACCCGCTCACTCGTGCGGGCCGAGGCCGCAGGCAAGCGGATGCTCAATCTTTTCTGCTACACGGGGAGCTTCTCGGTCGCCGCGGCGGCCGGGGGGGCAGCCGAGACCGTGAGCGTCGATCTCTCCAATACCTATCTCGACTGGACGCGAACCAACCTCGCCCATAACGGGTTCACCGACGGCGGTCGCCACCGGACGGTGCGGGACGAGGCCCGGGCGTTCCTCCAGCACCGGGCCCGCCGTGGTGAGCCGCCCTTCGACATCGCCGTTGTCGATCCGCCAACCTATTCCCGGTCGGCGAAGAGCGAGACGCCCTGGGACGTGGAGCGGGACCACGCCGAGTTGCTCGCCCTGCTGGCCGACAACCTCGCCCCCGGGGGCGTTGTTTTTTTCGCCACGAACTTCCGTCGCTTCCACCTTGCGGCCGACAGCCTGGGCCAACGGTATACGATCCGCGAGATCACGGCCCGCACGATCCCCGAGGACTTTCGCGACCGTCGGCCCCATCGGGCCTGGCGACTCGTGCGGCGCTAAACCGCGGGGCTCAGTCACCTTCGGCCGGCTCGCGACCAGCCACCAGATCCAGGATCAGCCCGCCGAAATCGGCCAGCCGCTTCTCGCCGATGCCCTTGCAGCGGAGCAGGGCGGCCAGCGAGGCCGGCTTCTCCCGCGCGATTGTCCGCAGCGCCTTGTCGTCGAGGATGGTCCAAGCCGGCTTGCCCCGCGCCTCGGCGATTCGCCGCCGCCACCGCCGGAGCCGCTCGAAGAGGTCGCGATCGACTCCCTGCCAGTCGTCGGCCTCGGCCTTCGTGACCTTCGCCCGTCCGGTCCGCGGCTCGAGCAGCACCACCTCGCGCTCCCCGCGGAGCACCTCCCACGCCCGCTCGTTGAGCCTGACCACCGGCCGGTCGCCCGGTGTCCGCACGAGCAGTTCCTGGTCGAGCAGTTGGTGGACGAGGTTTTCGGCGGCCCGCTGGTCGAGCTCGGCCAACAGCCCGTAGGTGGAGAGCCGGTCGTGGCCGCTGCGGACAACGCTGTCGGTCTTCGCCCCGCGGAGCACCTCGCAGACATGCCGCACCCCGAACCGCTGCTCCACCCGGGCCACGCAGGAGAGGATTTTCTGGGCGATGACTGTTGAGTCGGCGAGATTCTCCGTCTCGCCAAGGCAGACGTCGCACGCCTCGCAGGAACGCGCCGGATAGGCCTGCCCGAAATACTCCGACAGCGCCGCATGCCGGCACCGGGCCGCCTGGGCGTACCGCCGCATCGAGTGGAGGTGACGGACCAGCGAGCCAACGAGCGCCTCCTGCTCCTCCCCGTCGAGATCGCTCTCCTCGGCACTCTTGCGGACGAGCGCCTCCCACTGGAACACGTCGGCCGATGAATAGAGCAGCACACACTCTGCCGCCAGGCCGTCGCGGCCCGCCCGCCCCGTTTCCTGCTGATAGGCCTCGAGGCTCTTGGGCAGGGCCGTGTGGAGCACGAGCCGGACGTCGGAGCGATCGATCCCCATGCCGAAGGCGACCGTGGCCACGACCACGTCGATCGTCTCCTTCGCGAAGGCGTCTTGGGTGCGGTGCCGCTCCTTGGCGTCGAGGCCCGCATGGTAGGGGCGGGCGAGGAGCCCCTCGGCAGCGAGCCGGGCGGCCAGTCGCTCGGTCTCCCGCCGGGAGATGCAGTACACGATCGACGCCTCGCCCCGATGGCGGCCGAGGATGGCGAGTGTCTGGGCAACACGATCGGTCCGCGGCACAACGCGGTAGACGAGATTGGGACGGTCGAAGGTGCCCACGAGCACGGCCGGGTCGCGGAGCCCGAGCTGGCTGGCGATGTCCTCGCGGACCCGCGGCGTGGCCGTGGCGGTGAAGGCGTGGAGGCTCGCCTGCGGAAACCGCTCGCGGAGCAGGGCGAGTTGCCGATACTCAGGGCGGAAGTCGTGGCCCCAGTGGCTGATGCAGTGGGCCTCGTCGATCGCGAACCGCTTTACGCCCACCCGTGCGAGCGTGTCGATGAGCCCTGAGTTCACGAGCCGCTCCGGGGCCGCGAAAAGCAGCCGCAACTCGCCGGCCACGAGCCGGTCGCGGATCGCCGACCGCTCGTCGGACGAGAGGCCCGAGTGGAGGGCCGCCGCGGGATAGCCGATCGCCTCGAGGGCGTCGACCTGGTCCTTCATGAGCGCCACAAGCGGTGAGATCACGACGTCGGTCGTGTCCCCGACCAGCGGCGGCAGCTGGTAGCAGAGGCTCTTGCCGCCGCCCGTGGGCATCACGACGAGCGAGTCACGGCTGGCAAGCGCGGCCTGAATCGCCTCGGCCTGCCGGGGGCGGAGCGTCTCGAAGCCCCACCAGCGTTTGAGGATTTCGGCAACTCGTCCGTCGACCGCCGCGGCGGTGTTTCCCGGGGCATCGATCTCGGCCGGCCCTGGCACGATGGCGGTCTCCTTGTCATAGAGCGAAGCGGCACAGGATACCACGGCCCGGAGCCGCCGGGTCGCACGAAGCGGAGCGGGCGTGAGGCTCACTTCCCCAGCAGGTGCCGCTGATTGACGGGTTCGACCCGACGGGGCTGCCGCCCGAGTTCGTGGGCCAGCAGGTCGAGGTCTTCATCAATACTGGGGAACAAACATGGGCCCAGGTTTGCAGCCTGGGCAATCCCGGTTGTTCAGGCAACGACGCCGCAGATTGACGGTCTGCCTTCGGCAGGCTGCTCGACTTTGGAAGGAGCAGCCAATCCCTCCTGGCCGCCGCTCCGACCAACGAAAATCTTGGATCGACAAAAATCGGGTTGCGGCTGGTGTCGCGGCGTGCGAGAGTCCCGCCCCCATGGCCTCGGACCCCTGCCTCCCTGTCGCGGCTCCGCGGCGGTACGCGATAGCGTGCCGCGCAGGCATGGTGCACGCGCTGGTTGTGGTTGGAGCGGTCATCGCAGGTGGTGTCCGGGGAGACGAACCACCGGGAGGCAATGTGCCTGGCGGCGTGTTTCTTCCGGCCGCAGACGGTGGTGATCTCTGGGAGCGAACGCTCGAGACGGTGGCGGCAGGGTGGCCCATCGTCCAGTCCCAGCCCCCCAACTTTCGGTCACTGCCTCCGCGGGACGGCGTCATCGAATCGGCCTGGGTCGAGCCCCCCGGCGAGGCGTGGCCCCCGAAGCGGCAGCGGGTCGTTGTCCGCGTCGTGCCGGCCGCGGGCGGGGCCTGGATCGACGCGGCTGTCGAGACGCAAACGCTCGGCGGTGCCGCCGCCGACGGCACGGGTGCCGAACTCGTGGGGGATTGGCGGTCCGCAAACGCCTCCGACAGCTATGCCATCGATCTCGTCAGCCAACTCGCCCCGACCGCCGACCCTGTCTACGCGCTGCCGCCGCCCGAGCGGACGATGTTTCTCGACCCGCCGCGGGCCGAGCCGCCCTGGGCGGGGAGTCGTTTTCCCCGGGTCTCACGCGCCGGCCACAAGGTCTGGGAGGACTACCGCAACTTCTACGACTGCGAGAACCTGGTCTGCCTCACGGCCGCATTCGGGGCCGGCGCCTTGATGGCCAACACCGGCTTTGACGACACGATGCAGGCGGCCTGGCAGCGGGGCGTCGAGCCGACGGGCCTCGGCACCTTCTTCTCCGGCTGCAAGGACATCGGCGAGGGCCGTTACCTGTTGTCGATCTTCGGCGTGGCGGCCGCGACGGGGCTTGTCTTCGAGGGCAACCCGGTCGGCAATGTCGTCGGGGAGTGGGGTTCCCGGTCGCTGCGAATGTTTATCGTGGGGGCTCCACCGCTGTACGTGGGGCAGTGGGCCACCGGCGCGTCGCGGCCGGCCGAGCTCGACGGCAGCAAGTGGCACTTCTTCAACGACAACAACGGCGTCAGCGGCCATGCCTTCGTGGGCGCGGTACCCTTCCTGGCCGCCGCTGACATGGTGGAGAGCCCGCTCCTCAAGGGCACGCTCTACGTCTGCTCGACCTTCGTCGGCTTTTCCCGGATGACCGACGACGCGCACTACCCGTCGCAGGTGTTCCTGGGCTGGTATCTCGCCTGGGCGAGTGCCCGGGCCGTGGATGCGACGGAAATGCAGTTTGCCGGCATGGAACTCCAGGTGATGCCGTTGCCGATCGGCGACCTCGGCGGCCTGGGCGTTACGGGCCGCTGGTGACCCCCTGGCTTGTCGGTTCGCAGAGAGCCGCAGAGGGCCTCCCGAGGCGGTTACACGCCTCGCCGCCAGATGGCAGCCAGGGCCGCCGCACCCGCGGCAGCCACGAGGGTGAGCGTGCCCGGTTCCGGGACTGCCTGCCAGGAAACGGCGTAGTCCTGCGGGGCGACTGCGGTGCCCCAGACCTGCCCGGTCGTGTTGTCGAACGTGTTGCCCGGATACTCGACCCGCAGGCCGAAGAAGCCGGATCGCGGCAGCGTGAAGGAGAGGTGCTCGACCGTGTTGTAGAGGCTCTCCGAGCGGGCGATGAGGGTCGTGAGCTGATTGGCCTCGTTGAGTTCCCAGACGGAGAGGTTCAGGTTGGCCTGGGCGATTTCGAAGAGGTCGTCCTTGACGTCGTCCCACTCCCGGGCCCGCATCCAGGTGAGCGAGGTCGTGAAGCTTGTGCCGCCGCGGAGCCACTCGGAGATTGGGTAGTCGTTCGAGACGCCGACGAGTGAGTTGCCGTAGTCCCAGCCGGTCTTCACGACCGCCCCCAGGTTGCCGGTGCCGGTGCCCGGCACGTCGGTCTGGCCGTTGACCTGGAGGTCAAAGGTCGTGTCGAGATTCATCCGGCCGGCTCCCGCGGCCCAGTCGAGCGATTGGGTGGTGACGATCGCGGTTGTGCCCCCCACGTTCACGGCCTGCTGGCCATTGTTCCAGCCGCTCGTCTTGTCGGCCCCGTTGAGGAGCAGGGCCTTCACAACCACGCTCTGGGCGGCATCGGGATTGCCAGAGAGCGCGGGGAGCGTCTTGGCGGCGCTCGCCACCAGGGCCGCGCCGCCGGCCACGATCGGGGCGGCGAAGCTCGTGCCGTTGATAAAGTCTGTGTAGGCATTGGCGTCGGAGCCCTGGTCCGTGGATCCGATGAGCGATGAGTTATTGCCACCGGCCTGGCCGCCGTAGAAGGCGCTTGTAATCGAGGTGCCGGGGGCCGCCAGATCGACCGCGGCCCGCACGCCCGGGATGCTGATGATCTCGCCCGAGGAGAAATAGGCAAAATCCTGCGGACCGCGGCTACTGAAACCGGCCACGGAGGCGAACGTATTGGCGTTGTCGAGGGCGGCGACCGTGAGCGTGTTGTAGCCCGAGCCAGGCGCGCCGACCGTGTTGGCCCCGGGGCCGTCGTTGCCGTCGTTGCCGGCGCTGACGACGTGGAGCGTGCCCGGGCTCTGGAACGACATCGCGTCGGTGAAGAGCGTGAATGCCCCCGTGCCACCGGGGTCGGTGTAGCCGTAGCTTGAGTTGACGACATCAGCCGAGGCGAAGGAGCCGGTGTAAGCGGCGATGTAGGAGTCGGCCGAGATTCCGAAGGAGAGGGCATAGGCCGGACTGCCCCAGTCGGTGGCGATCGCCCCGCTTCTGAGGTCGGTGCCGGGAGCAAGGCCCTGTTGGCGGAACTGCGGGCTCACCTCTGTTTGCCGGCCCCCAACGAGCATCGCCGCCCAGGTGGCGTGACGGTCGTAGAGGGGGGCAATGCTGCCCCGCTGGGCCGGGTTCGGCCCCCAGGTGTCGCTTGAATTGACAAAGTTTGTGGTGGTGGTCGCAACGTGCTGGAGGGTCTCATGGCCATTCCAGAAGTGGCCCGCCTCGAGATTGAAGGCGATCGTGTTCTGGCCGGTGATCGGCGTCGTGTGGCCGTAGTAGCGATCCGCGCCCAGGAATGTGTTGAGGTCGAACGTGCCGCCGCCGACACCGGTCGTGGCGTCACCGCTCGGGGCCGGGGGCTCGGAGCTGTCGCCAGGCACTGCCGGCAGGCTGCCGGCCCGGAAAACCGCCTCGGCCATGTCCGCGGAAGAGAACGTGGTCGCCGTCGGCACGCCGAGCCCCTTGGCCACCGCCGGCAGCTGTCGACTCCTCGAGACAGCCGAGTGGGTGAGGCTGCGGTCGAACACGCGAGCCGGCGGGGCTCCGCGGCCGGGTTGCACCCAGGAGGGCGGCCCCTGTTCATGGGCCGGGCCCTGTTTCTGTTCCTGGCCCTGAGCGGTCGAGCCAACGGACGCGATCACAAGCACCAGGCCCATGATCACGGTGCCTGTGGGCCGGCAGCAGCGTCGGCCCATCAGGCCTATCAGGTTCATGGAAACCGCCACGTTTGGCAGGCTCAGAACCCGCTCCCACGTTCCCCTCGGTCAGGAACAAACCTCAGGAACAAACCTCAGGAACAAACCGTGACGCACTCTTCCGTCGCCGGAGCCCTGGTGGAG
>JBBEEF010000117.1:0-23482 GCA_040880915.1 Pirellulales bacterium | reverse complement strand
ACCCGGAGTTTGCCGAGAACGGCTTTGTCTACATCGGCTCCAACGGCCTCAAGAGCCCCGACGGCCGCGTGCCGGAGGACGGCCGCCGCCGGACCCGAATCACCCGCTACATGATCGACCGCGAACCGCCATATGCGTTTCATCGCGACTCGGCCACCGTGATCATCGAGTGGGATTCAAATGGCCATAACGGCGGCGACATGGCCTTCGGCCCTGATGGGATGATGTATGTCGGCAGTGGTGACGGCACGAGCGACTCTCACGCCGATCTCGCCGGCCAAAACCTCACGACCCTGCGGTCGAAGATCCTGCGGATCGACGTCGATCATCCCGACGAAGACACACCCAATGACGGCCGGCACTATTCCGTGCCCACAGACAACCCCATCTTCGATGTGGGCAGCCCGATCGCCACGGTGAAGGCCGCCCGCCCCGAGACCTACGCCTACGGCCTGCGGCAGCCGTGGCGGGTGGTGATCGATAAGGCCACTAGCCAGATCTGGGTGGGCAACCAGGGGCAGGATCTCTGGGAGCAGATCTATTTAATCGACCGCGGTGCCAACTACGGCTGGAGCATCGTCGAGGGCACGCACAAGTTCAACGATGACCAGAAGGCGGGCCCGACACCGATCTCGAAGCCGGTTGCCGAGCATCCGCATGCCGAGGCGCGGGCGATGACCGGCGGGCTCATCTACAAGGGCTCGGCCCTGCCTGAGCTCTACGGAGCCTATCTCTACGGTGACTATTCCACCGGCCGCATCTGGGGCATCCGCCACGACGGCACGAAGGTCACCTGGCACGAACTCATCGCCGACAGCACGCTCCAGATCACGGCCTTCGGCACCGACTCCAAGGGCGAGATCCTCATCTGCGATCACCAGCCCGGCGATCGAGGCGGCTTCTACCGGCTCGTGCCCACCCCGCCGGCCTCCAAAGACCAGCCGCCGTTTCCGACAAAGCTTTCCCAAAGCGGCCTCTTTGCCGATGTCGCCAAGCACCGGATGGCCGAAGGCGTCATTCCCTATGAACCAGCCTCGCCGCTCTGGAGTGACGGCACCCATAAGGCCCGATTTTTTGCGCTGCCCAAAACGATGAAACAGGGAAGCAACATCGTGCCGGCGAAGATCGGCGTGACCAATGGACGCGGCTGGAATTTTCCCGACGGCACAGTGCTAGTGAAGTCGTTCGCCCTTCAAGCTGTGGAGGACGATCCTTCAACCCGGCGCTGGATCGAGACCCGCTTCATGCTCAAGGAGCAGGGTGAATGGGCTGGCTACAGCTATGAATGGAACGACGAGCAGACCGACGCCGTGCTCGTGGCCGCCGCGGGCAAGGACCGCGACTTCGAGATCAAAACGGCTGATCTCGAAAAGCACGCCGACGGTGTGAAGATGCAGCAGTGGCATTACCCCTCGCGGACCGAGTGTATGGTTTGCCACAGTCGCGCGAGCAATTATGTGCTCGGTCTCTGCACGGTACAGCTCAACCGCGACTACGACTACAAGGCCGTGCTCGGCGTGGGCCACGCCACCGATAACCAGCTCCGCACGCTCGAGCACCTGGACCTCTTGGAAGTCAACTGGTGGGGCGACACGACCGCCGCCTGGTACGCCACGTCGATCGAGGCAGGCATCGACAAGGACGATTCGAGTGGCCGCTGGGCCTGGGTGGGCCGCCAGACGGCCTCAGCCGATCCCGATGCGGGCTCGTTTGCAACGCGGAAGTCGGCCCTGCTCTCGAGGGCCCCTGCGGAGACCAACCGGCTCGTCAACCCCTACGATGCCGCGCACCCACTCGAAGCCCGGGCCCGATCATATCTCCACTCCAACTGCTCGAGTTGCCACGTCTTCGCCGGCGGTGGCAACGCGCAGATCGATCTTGAATACCTGACGGCGTATGAGCAGCGGCCGCTCGACGCGATGAAAGCGGTCGGCGTGAAGCCGCTGCATGCGACGTTTGACCTGCCTGCTGCGCTGCTGATCGCCGCGGGCCATCCCAAGCGGTCGGTGCTCTACGAGCGGATCTCCCGCCGCGGCCCCGGCCAGATGCCGCAGCTGGCGACGACGATCGTGGATGAAAAGGCTGTCTCACTGATCCGCGAGTGGATCGAGTCGCTCGCGCCCCAGCCGGCCACGGTCTCGGCGCGGTAGCGTGGCTGCACCACCGCTACCGACCGTGACGCCGAAACTCCAGCGGCGTCTGGCCGGTTTGTTTCTTGAAGGCTCTGGCGAAGTGGGCCTGATCCCGGAGGACATAGTCGCCAACCGTCATACCGAAGAGGCGACGAAACTCTCGTTGCAACTGGCTCGACGACAGGTCGGCCCGACCGCATTACCCGCTGGTCCTCAGCCACAGGCTGTCACAAGACGCGGCCGCGACCACGGACTATAATTGGTTCGGTAGGTTCGTAGCCCAGCCACCGGAGGCAGTTCGCATGTTCGAATTTCGCGTCGCCAGACCCGGTGAGCGGGCCCTTCTCTGCGGGCCGGGTACAAGCCGGCGGGATTTTTTGCAGGTGGGAGCGCTGGCGGCCGTTGGGCTGTCGCTGCCGCAATATGCTCGGGCGGCGAGCGAGGGGAAGGTGCGGCCCGGTTGCGAGAAGCGGTCGTGCATCATGATCTTCAACCTTGGCGGCCCATCCAACATGGACCTCTGGGACATGAAGCCCGACGCGCCGCTGGAAATCCGGGGCCCGTTCAAGGCGATCCGCACGAAGAGCGACGCGTTTGAGGTGTCGGAGCTATTGCCGCGGCATGCGGAAATTGCCGACAAGTTTTCGCTCGTCCGCTCCTGCCATCACGACGGCGCGGCGGTGCACGACGCCGGCTGGCAGATGATGCAGACGGGCCGGCGGTTCACCGGCGGCATCCAAACGCCGCACGCCGGAAGCGTGGTGTCGCATCTGCTGGGGCGGCGAACCGATCTGCCCCCCTTCGTGGTGTTGCCGGAACTCATGGGCCGCGGCGGCGGCAACCTGCCCAACGGCCAAGCGGGCGGATTCCTCGGCAAGGCTCAGGATCCTTTCGCGCTCATGGCCGACCCCTCACGGCCCAACTTCCGCGTGCCTGATCTGCTGCCTCCCGACCAGATTTCGGTCGCCCGCCTCGACCGCCGCCGCAAGATGCGGGAGATCGTAGAAGGAGCTGCGAAGCAGTTTGAGGCCAGCGAAGATGCCCGCCTTCTCGATGACAACTTCCAGGCCGCCTATCGGTTGATGACGAGCCCGCAGGCCCGCGCGGCCTTCGACCTTGCACAAGAGCCGCCGGCCGTCCGCGAGCGGTATGGCATGAACCGCTTCGGACAGTGTTGCCTGCTCGCCCGGCGGCTCGTGGAAAGTGGCGTGCGGTTTGTGACGATCAACACGTTTCTGACCGTGTTTGACGAGATCACGTGGGACATCCACGGCTCGAAGCCATTTACGTCGATCGAGGGCATGAAAACAATCGTCGCCCCGATGTATGACCAGGCCTATTCCGCCCTGATCGAAGACCTCCATCAGCGTGGCCTCCTCGGCGACACGCTCGTGACTGGGCTCTCTGAGTTTGGCCGCACGCCAAAGGTGAATCCCGCCGGCGGCCGCGACCACTGGCCGCAGTGCTTTACCTGCTCGTTCGCCGGCGGCGGCGTGCAGGGCGGACGGGTTGTCGGCGCCAGCGACACCATTGGGGCATTTCCAGCCGAGCGGCCGGTAAAGCCGGGCGACATCGTGGCCACGATCTTCCACTCGCTCGGCCTCGACCACGAGAGCCATCTCCCCGGCCCGGCGGGCCGGCCGTTCGCGCTCACCGACTTCGGCACCGACCCGATCAAGGAGCTGTTTGCATGAGCACACGAGGGACCGCACTGCTCGGCATGCTGCTTGTTCTGGTCTGTTTTCCGTTGCGGGCTGACGGGCCGAGCTTCGAACGCGACGTGATGCCGATTATCTCCAAGGCGGGATGCAACGGCGGCGGCTGCCACGGTGCGCTCGCAGGCAAGGCGGGCTTTCGGCTCTCCCTCTTCGGCTACGATCCAAACAGCGACTACCTCGCGATCACCCGCGACGCCCGCGGTCGCCGCGTTGACCTCGCGGAGCCGGGCGCGAGCCTCCTGCTCACGAAGCCAACGATGGCAATCGCCCACAAGGGCGGCAAGCGACTCGACCTCGGTGACAGTGACTACGCAATGCTCGCGGCCTGGATCGAAGCGGGCTGCCCGGGCCCGCAGGCCGGCGAGAAGCGTCTCGACGGGATCGTCCTGGAGCCGGTGGAAAGCGTGGCCGCGCCGGGGCAATCGCTGCCGCTGCGGGTGACGGCGAAGTACGACGACGGCACGTCCCGCGACGTCACCCGCTGGGCCCGCTTCACCTCCACCGACGAGACGATCGCCATGGTCGATCCCGCCGGCAACGTCAACGTGATCGGCCACGGCGAGGGGGCGTTGACGGCCTGGTTCAGCTCGCAGATCGCGGTCGCGCGGGTGAGCGCGCCGTTTCCGCATACTGTGGCCCCCGATGTCTACGCGAACGCCCCGCGAGCCAATGGTATCGACGAGCTCAACCTCGTACAGCTCGAAAGGCTCCACCTCGCCCCGTCACCCCCCTGCGACGACGCCACGTTTCTCCGCCGCGCCTTCCTCGACACGATCGGCCGGCTGCCGTCGCCTGAGGAGGTGCACGGGTATCTCTCCGACCGCTCTCCCCAACGCAAGGAGCGGCTCATCGACCTGCTGCTCGCCCGGCCCGAGTTCGTTGATTACTGGACGTATAAATGGGCCGATATTCTGCTCGTGTCGGGGGCGAAACTCCGGCCCGCGGCCGTCACGGCGTATGCCGAGTGGATTCGCGATCGCGTGGCGGAGAACACCCCCTGGGACCAGCTCGTCCGTGAGGTCGTCACGGCGCGGGGGTCGAGCATCGAAAACGGGGCGACAAACTTCTTCGCCGTGCATCAGGATCCTGAGACGCTGGCGGAGAACGTGAGTCAGGCGTTTCTCTCGCTCTCGATCAACTGTGCGAAGTGCCACAACCACCCGCTCGAAAAGTGGACCAACGACCAATATTACGCCTTCGCAAATCTGTTTTCCCGCGTGCGGGCCAAGGGTTGGGGCGGCGAATCTCGCAGCGGCGACGGCCTGCGCACGCTCTACGTCGAGAGCCGCGGCGACCTGCTCCAGCCAAAGACCGGCAGGCCTCAGCCGCCAGCGCCGCTCGACGGGCAGCCGCTGCCGCTCGACGATGTCAGCGACCGGCGTGAGCCGCTGGCCGACTGGCTCACCGCTCCCACAAACCCCTACTTCACGCGGGCCATCGCCAACCGTGTCTGGGCCAACTTCTTCGGCGTCGGCCTAGTCGAGCCCGTAGACGATCTGCGGGCGACCAATCCCGCCAGCAGCGAGCCGCTGCTGGCGGCCCTCAGCGAGTTCACGATTGAACAGGGCTATGACCTCAAGAAACTCATGCGGCTGATCCTGCTTTCGGAAACCTATGCCCGCTCGAGCACGCCCCTCCCAGAAAACCGCGACGACCGCCGCTGGTTTGCCCGGGCGTATCCCAAGCGACTGATGGCCGAGGTGCTTTCCGATGCGATCACCGATGTGACGGGCGTCCGCGAACGTTACACCGAAACGCTCCTCGCCGACGGCTCCACCCAGAAGCTGGAAGGCCAAGACGCCGACTCCCGGGCCCTCCAGCTGAAGGACTCGACGGTGAAAAATTATTTTCTCGAGACGTTCGGCCGCAACGCCCGCGAGATCACCTGCGAGTGCGAACGGTCGAGCCAGCCGAGCCTCGTGCAGGTGCTCCATCTCTCGAACGGCACCACGCTCAACGACAAGCTAGCTGCGAAGGCGGGGCGAATCACGCAAATCTTGGCCACAGACCCGCAGCCCGTGGAGCTGATCGAAACATCCTGGGTGCTGGCTTTATCGAGAAAACCGACCGCTGCGGAGCGGAAGCCCTTTGAAGACATGCTCGCAGCTGCCGGGCCCGAGGAGAAGCGGGCGATCGTGGAAGATATGTATTGGGCGCTGCTCACGAGCCGCGAATTCCTCTTCAGGCATTGATATGCACACCCGGGTCGCACAGCTGCTCGCCGTCGCCACGCTCTGGGCCCTGCCGGCCGAGGCTGCCGTGCCCTCCTATGAGCACGAGATCGCGCCGATCCTGCGGATCTATTGCTCCGGCTGCCACAACGACCGCGAGTCGGAGTCAGAGTTTTCGGTCGAGCGGTTTGCGTCGCTGCGAACGGGGGGCGCGGGTGAGGGGGATCCCGTAGTGCCCGGCGACGCCGCGGCGTCGATCCTCATCCAGCGGATCGAAAGCGGTGACTCCGATCACATGCCCCCCGCCGACGAAGCACAGGTGCCGGCCGCCGACCTCGCCCTGTTGAAGGCCTGGATCGCGGCGGGTGCCCCCGGCCCGGCCGCAGACGCCTCGATTCTCGAAACGCTCGTCGTGCCGACGCTTGCCCCGTCGAAGGCCGCAAAACCGGTCACCGCCGCGGCGGCCTCTCCCGACGGCACCCGTCTCGCCGTGGCCCGCGGCCGCACGGTCGAAATCATGGCGGTGGAAAACGGGCAGCCACAATCGAAGCCTCTCGTCATCATCAGCGACGTTCCCGGTCCGGTCGCGGCTGTGCACTTAAGCCGCGACGGCACGCGGCTCGTGATTGCCACGGGCATTGTTGGCCTGCGCGGCGTGGCGGAGATTCGCGATGCCGGCACCGGCAGGCTCGTGCGGTCGTTCGGTGGCCATCGCGATCTGGTCTACGACGCCGAACTCTCCCCCGACGAAACACTGCTTGCCACCGCGGGCTACGATCGCTCGATCAAGTTCTGGAATGCGACCGACGGCACGCTCGTGCGGTCGATCGACGTCCACAACGGCGCGGTCTTCGATCTCGCCTGGCACCCTACCGGAAAAGTGCTGGCCTCGGTGAGCGCTGACGAGACGTTGAAGCTCTGGCGGACCAGCGACGGCGTGCGACTTGACACGCTCAGCCAGCCACAGGGGGCACTCACAAGCGTGACCTTCACGCCCGACGGCAAGCACGTGATCGCCACCGGCCGTGATAAGCGGATTCATCTCTGGCGACTCGTCTCGCTCGACGCGCCGGCAATCAATCCGGCCGTGCATGCCCGCTTCGCCCACGAAGCGCCGATTGTCTCGATTGGTCTGTCGGCCGACGGCAGCCGGCTCGTCACCGCCGCCGAAGACAGCACGGTGAAGGCCTGGAGCGTGCCCGATCTGACGGTCATCGCCGAGGTGCCCCGGCAGGCGGATCTGGTGGCGGCGATCGTGCCGGCCGACGGTGGCTTCTGGTTCGGCTGCATGGATGGTCGGTTCGAACGGGTGGCGATTGCCGAGATGCCGGCCGCGGCAGCCCCGACAGCGAGTCCCGTGGCACCGACGATGTCGGCACTTGGCGACGAGAAGCCGCAGGAACTCTCCGAGACTGAGCCCAACGATACGCCCGGCGAGGCGACCGCGGTGCCGGTGCCCGTGGCCGTAAAAGGCACGATCGGCACGCCCGGCGACGCCGACTGCGTACGGTTCACCGCGGGGGCGGGTGAGCCGCTCGTCATGGAGGTGATCGCGGCGATGGCACAACCCGCGTCTCTGATCGATTCGCGGATTGAGGTACTCCACGCCGACGGTCGCCCCGTCGAGCAGGTCGTGCTGCAGGCGGTACGTGATTCATGGCTCACGTTCCGCGGCAAGAACTCCAGCGAGACAGACGACTTCCGGGTTCACAATTGGGAGGAGATGGAGCTCGATCAATATCTCTACGCGAACGGCGAAGTTGTCAAGCTCTGGCTCTATCCGCGCGGCCCCGACTCGGGTTTCATGGTGTATCCCGGCTCTGGCAGCCGCCACACGTTTTTTCATACCACGGCCGTGACACACGCGCTCGGCGAGCCGGCATGGGTGGTCGAGCCGCTGCCCCCTGGCGCCACGCCCGCGCCTAACGGGCTGCCGGTGTTTCGCGTGTTCTGCGAAAACGACGATGAAGCGACGCGACGGTTGGGCACCGACTCGCAGCTCATCTTCGTGCCGCCGGCCACTGGCGACTACGTGGCCCGCGTGACGGATGTCCGCGGCTTCGGTGGCAGCAACGGCTATCACTACACGCTCCGCATCCGCCGGCCAAACCCGTCGTTTACGGTGAGTGTCAGCGGTAAGGATCCGCAGGTCGGCCCGGGCAGCGGCCGCGAGCTCACGTTCACAGTCACTCGCACCGAGGGATTTGAAGGCCCTGTCAGAATCGAGATCGACAATCTGCCTGCGGGATTCACCTTCCACGGCCCGATCGACATCGAGGCCGGCCAGCGTGAGGCCCGCGGCGTGCTCTCGGCAACGGTCGACGCCGAATCGCCCGACGAGGCAGCCGACACGAGCGTTCAGGTGCGGGCGGTGGCGACTGTGGCAGGCAGGGAACTGGTTCGCGACCTCGGCACCCTCGGCAACATTCAGATTTCTGACAAGCCGAAGCTCACCGTCACGATCGTGTCCGGCACCGATTCGACCGGCGGGGGGCAGATACCCGGCGCACCGCTCGAGTTTACGATCCGGCCCGGGGAGACGATCACGGCGAAGGCGAAGGTGGAGCGACACGACTTCAAGGACCGCATCGGCCTCGGCAACACGGGGGCGGGCCGCAACCTGCCCCACGGCGTGTTCGTCGATAACCTCGGCCTGAATGGCCTGCTTATCGTCGAGGGGCAGGATGAGCGGGAGTTTTTCATCACGGCCGCCCCGAAAGCCGTTCCCGGCCGGCGGCTGTTTCATCTCCGCGCCGAGCCCGACGGTGGTCAGGCGTCGCTGCCGGCCGTGCTCAACGTCGTGCCGGGACCGTGATTGCAGCCAACCGGCTCCGGCTCCGGTGCCGGCTCCAGCTCCGGGGCCGGGACTCTGTGGGAAGGCACGGTTTCATCTGGTCCGCAACCGCGTGGCGGGTGAACAATCGCTGCGGATGCGGTATCTTGGGCGTCGTTCGCTTCTCCTCACGTTCGTCGCGAAAGGATTCCATGCCCACCGGCTCGCCCCACGCTCGCTTCGAGGCCTTGGGCCTCACGTTGCCATCTGCTCCCACACCTGTGGGCGTCTACACGCCGAGCCTCGTCGTGGGGCCGCACATCCTGCTTTCAGGCCACGGGCCGCTGCTCCCTGACGGCACGCTCATGCGGGGCCGCGTGGGCCGCGACCTCGATGCCGACGGCGGCAAACAGGCCGCACGGCAAGTGGGCCTGACGATGCTCGCCACGCTGATCGCGAGCCTCGGCAGCCTCGACCGGGTGAAGCGGGTCGTGAAGGTGCTCGGCATGGTCAATTGCACGGCCGACTTTGAAAAGCATCCACATGTCATAAACGGTGCGAGCGAACTCTTCGCCGAGATCTGGGGCCGCGAGTTCGGCATCGGCGTGCGAAGCGCCGTCGGTATGGGCTCACTGCCCGACGACATCCCGGTCGAGATCGAGGCGATGTTCGAGCTGGCTTAGGACGCACCACCGATGCCGATCGATCCCACGATCACCGAACTGCTCTGCCGGCAGAAGGTCCTGCCGCTCTTCAATTATGGTGATCCGGCCACGTGCCTGGGCGTGCTTGAGGCGCTCCATGCCGGGGGCATTCGCGTCGTCGAGTTCACCAATCGTGCTGCCGGGG
The DNA here is from genome assembly GCA_040880915.1 of Pirellulales bacterium. GTDB lineage: Bacteria > Planctomycetota > Planctomycetia > Pirellulales > UBA1268 > QWPN01. The sequence continues at coordinate 13,839 of JBBEEF010000117.1, read as the reverse complement.
CAGTCGACGTGTTCCGGGAGTTTGCGGCCAGGGCGGCCGAGCGGCTGCCCGACATGGTGCTCGGGGCCGGCACGATCATGGATGACGCTCAGGCTGCCGCCTTCCACGCGGCCGGAGCGGGATTCATCGTGGCCCCCCACATCGATCCCGACACGGGTCGCTGGTGTGCGGAGCACGGCATCCCCTGGTGCCCTGGCGCGGGCACGGTGAGCGAGATGGTGCAGGCCACGCGGCTGGGGGCGGCAATCGTGAAGGTGTTTCCCGCCGACGCCCTGGGCGGACCGGCCTTCATCAAGGCGGTCCGCGGCCCGTGCCCATGGCTCAGGCTGATGCCCTCGGGCGGCGTGACACTCGACGAGGCAAACCTGCGGGCCTGGTTCGCGGCGGGCGTACACTGCGTGGGCATGGGCTCGCACCTCGTGGACGCAGAGACACTGAAGGCAGGCAGGTTCACCGACCTGACCGAACGCACCCGGGGGCTGATGACGATCCTCGAAGGAATAGCCTGAGCGATGTTCACGATCGACGCACACCTCGACCTCTCCATGAACGCGATGGAGTGGAACCGCGACCTGCGGCTTCCCGCCGAAAAACTCAATGCCCGCGAGCAGGCCCGCGGCCTCACCGACAAGCCCGACCGGGGCAGAGCCGTGGTGTCGTTTCCCGACCTGCGGCGGGGCGGGATCGGCCTCGTCGTGGCCACGCAGATCGCCCGCTTTGTCGCCCCAGACAACCCGCTCCCCGGCTGGAACTCTCCCGAGCAGGCCTGGTCGCAGACGCAGGCCCAACTCCACTGGTATCGCACGATGGAGGAGGCAGGCGAACTCGTGCAGGTCGTCGACGCGGCCGGACTCGACGCCCACGTCGCCGGCTGGCAGAAGACGCTCACCGCCGGCGGCGACACTTCCAGGCTCCCGATCGGCTACATCCTCTCACTCGAAGGGGCAGATTCGCTGATCACGACGCGGCACCTCGAACGGGCCTTCACCTCCGGTCTCCGCGCCTTGGGGCCGGCCCACTATGGCCCGGGCCGCTATGCCCACGGCACCGATGCCTCGGCGCCGCTCAATGCGGCCGGCCGCGAGTTGCTCGCCGAGATGGACCGCCTTGGTCTGATCCTCGATGCCACCCACCTCTGCGACGTGGCCTTCTGGGAGGCGCTCGACCTGTTCGCGGGCCCGGTCTGGGCCAGCCACAACAACTGCCGCGCGCTCGTCCACCACAACCGCCAGTTTTCCGACGAAATGATCAAGGCCCTCGTTGACCGTGGCGCCGTGATTGGCGGAGCGCTCGACGCCTGGATGATGGTGCCGGGGTGGATCCGCGGAACGTCGCAGCCGCAGGTGATGCACTGTGATCTGGAGGTGATGCTCGGCCACCTCGATCACATCTGCCAGATCGCCGGCAACGCAAACCATGTCGGCGTCGGCTCCGATCTCGATGGCGGCTTTGGCCGCGAGCAGGCCCCGTACGACCTCGAGACCATCGCCGATCTCGCTCGGCTGCCCGCCCTGCTGGCCCGCCACGGCTATCCCCCCGCCGACATCGAGAAGGTAATGCACGGCAACTGGCTGCGGTTCCTGCGGTCTGCGTGGGCCTAACGCCTCTGGTGGACCCCGCGTTCAGGAGAGAGCCGCGAAGAAGAGTGGCCTCAGGAAAGCCGGCCGCGAGCATCGATCGTGAGCGGCTCGAGCCGGCCGTCGGGCTCCCGCCACCACACGGCATCCTGAAGATTAATGCAAGGGCAGATGTGGTTGGGAATCACCCGCACCCGCTCACCGACCCGCGGCCGCCGGCTGCACCGCGAGACATCCACCTGCGCATGCTCCTCGGAGAGCTTCGTGATCACGGCCTCGGGATGCTCGACAACATATCCGTGGCCGCTGTCGGGGGCGGGGCCGCAGCGGTCGCTCGTGAACGTCTTCGTGCCGCCGTCGAGCACGACCTGGTCAGCCACTGCGTCGCTCACGACGGTGCAGTGGATCATCGCGGCACAGTCAGCGAGCGAGCAGAAGCCACCGTGGACAGTATTCATATCGTTGTAGACGGAGGTGCCGGGGCGGATCTCCGTGACCCGCGGCACGAGGTGCGACTGGAAGGCCGTGGGCGTCGACCCCCCGGAGACGATGCCCCGGCAGAGGCCGTCGCGATCGAAGGCATCGATCGCTTCCGCGAGCTTCGCGCTCACGAGCGCGAGCGGTCTGGCCTGCTCGGCGGGGGTCGCCCAGATATGGCCCGGATAGAAGAAGATGCCATCGAGCCGCAGGCCCGGCGCGGCAGCGACCTCGCGGGCGAGGGCCACGAGTGCGACAGCCGTAGGCACACCCGTCCGCCCCATGCCCACGTCGAGATCGACGAGCACGCCCACCGTCACACCCGCGGCACGCGCCGCCGCGGCAACAGCTGCGACTGCCGTCGGCGTATCGAGTGCGACGCGAACCTCGGCCGAACGGGTGAGCGCTGCCAGCCGCGTCGTTCGTGGTTCGTCCACGGTGGGGTAGGCCACGAGGATGTCGGGCCTGCCGTCAGCGAATGCCGACAGCAGGGCCTCGGCCTCGCCGACCTTGGCCACGGTGAGCCCGTGGGCTCCGGCGGCTAGCTGCAGCCGGGCGACGTCGATGCTCTTGTGCGTCTTCGTGTGCGGCCGAACGGCGATGCCGTGAACCGCTGCAAAGACGGCCAGCCGTTCGATGTTGCCCCGGACCGTGGCGGCATCGATGACGACTGCCGGCGTCGGGAGCCGGTCAACGCCGATGCCGGCGTCGGTAGCCGGCAGATGGAACGCGGGCTGATCGTGAGTGAGACGGCGGGCCTGCATGCAGCCAGTATGGCACCTCCGGGCCCTCCGTTGGTAGTCTCCAGGCCATCATGGCCCCACTGATCATCGTCGCTGTCGCGATCGTAGCCCTTGTCGTGCTCGTGGCCTGGGCGCAAATGCATCCGTTCCTGGCCTTTGTGCTCGTATCAGCGGCGGCAGCATTCGCCTTCGGGATGCCTGCCGACACCGTGGCCGCCGCGGTGCGTAAGGGGGTGGGCGACATCTTCGGGACGCTCGCAATCGTCATCGTCAGCGGCGCGATGCTGGGAAAGCTCGTGGTCGAAAGCGGCGCCGCGCAGCGGATCGCCACGGTGCTCGTGGCCGCCTTCGGCGAGCGGCGGATCACCTGGGCGATGGCGGTCACCGGACTCATCGTAGGCATCCCGCTGTTCTACGGCGTGGGCTTCGTGCTCCTCGTGCCCATCATCTTCGCCGTCATCGCCCGCTACCGGCTGCCACTGGTGATGGTGGCGATGCCGGCGCTTGCGTCGATGAGCGTGGCCCACGGGCTCCTGCCGCCGCACCCGGCGCCCACGGCGCTTGTGGCGACGTTTCGAGCCGACCTCGGGCTCACGCTCCTCTACGGACTGATCATCTCGGTGCCCGCCATCGTCCTCGCCGGACCCGTCTTTTCCCGGACCCTGTCGCGGATCAAGGCCCGGCCGCTGCCGGGTCTGGCCGGCAAGACGCTGCCAGAAGCTGAACTCCCGGGCGGATTCGTGAGCGTGGCAACGGCCCTCCTGCCGGCGGTGCTCCTCCTGCTCACGACGGTCAGCGGCGGCCTGGTGGAGCGAGACACACCGGCCGGCCGGCTCGTCGCCTTCTGCTCCGACCCCGACGTCGTCATGATCGCCTCGCTTGTCTTCGCCACCTTCTCGCTAGGGCTGCTCCGCGGCCGCACGCTCCCCCAGGTGATGCAGACGTTCTCGGCGGCGATCGGCGACGTGGGCTCGATCCTCCTCGTGATCGCCGGCTCGGGGGCGTTCAAGGAGGTGCTCGTGCAGAGCGGGGTGAACTCCCGGATCGCGGAGATGCTCCAGGGTCTGCCGATCGATCCGCTCATCCTCGCCTGGCTGGTGACGGCCGCGATCCGCGTGTGCGTCGGTTCCGCGACGGTGGCGGGGCTGACAGCAGCCGGCATACTTGCCCCACTCGCCGCCGATGCTGGGGTGAATCCCAATCTGATGGTGCTCGCCATCGGTGCGGGCAGCCTCTGTGCCTCGCACGTCAACGACGCGGCCTTCTGGATGTTCAAGGAGTATTTCAACGTGAGCCTCGGCGACACGCTCCGCACCTGGACGGTGATGGAGACAATCGTGTCGGTGGTGGGCCTTGCGGGCGTGCTGGTGCTCGCTCGTGTCGTGTGACGGTCAGGCTTCCTGGGGTCGCACGCACCGCGCTCGCCTACTGGACGGCTTCTTCATGCCGGCTGCTGACGGTCCGGGGTGCGACGCTCAGCCACCGTACGCGGCAGCGGTGTGGGTGATCGCGAGGTCATCTTCGAGGGGGCGGTGCAGGCACGATCGGCATCACGCTGTTCAGTATCTTTCCGACACCTGCCTTTTTCGCAGTGCTTCAGTGGCCGGCTTCAGTGTGGTTTAGCCGAGGATCGAATCGATCACGTGGCCGTGCACGTCGGTGAGCCGACGCTGGATGCCGTTGTTGTAGATCGATAGCTTCGTGTGGTCGATGCCCAGGAGACGCAGCGCCGTGGCATGGAGGTCATAGCAATAGGTGGGGTGTTCGTCGGCCTTGAAGCCGAGGGAATCGCTCGTGCCGTAGGCCGTGCCTCCCTTGATGCCGCCCCCCGCCATCCAGACGGTGAAGGCGCCATTGTTGTGGTCGCGGCCCTTGCCCTGTGCGGCCGGCTGGCGGCCAAACTCCGTCTGGCACATCACAAGTGTGCTGTCAAGGAGGCCGTGGGCCTTCAGGTCTGTCAGCAGCGCGGCCGCTCCGCTGTCGAGGATGGGGCCCCAGTAGCCGTGGTCCCGGACGAGGTCTTCGTGGGAATCCCAGTTGGGGCGGATCTTCTTAGCCCCCGTGTTTTCAGCGCCGCAGTAAATCTGCACAAACCGCACGCCTCGTTCGACGAGGCGGCGGGCGAGTAGACACTGCCGTCCAAAGGGGCCGATGTCGGGATGATCGAACTGGTAGAGCTTTTCCACGACGTCTGACTCGCCGGACAGGTCCGTGACGTCCGGAGCCGAGAGCTGGAGCCGGGCGGCGAGTTCATAGGCGGCGATCCGCGCCGCCAGTTCGCTGTTGTCGCTGCGGGGGCTGAGATGCCGGGCGTTCACCGCCGCGAGAAACTCGCGGCCCGCCGGCTCGCCGGCGATGAGTGCCGCGTGGTTCTCTGCTGCGAAGAGATCAGTAATGGGCGGCCGGCCCTCGGCCGTCTCGATCACGGTGCCCTGGTGGATCGCCGGCAGGAATCCCGCGCCCCAGTTCACCGGCCCGCCCGGCGGCAGACCGCGGTGGTCGGGCAATACCACGAACGCCGGTAGATCCTCCGACTCGCTGCCGAGGCCGTAGGTGACCCAGGCACCCATCGCTGGGAATCCAGACAGGATGAAGCCGCTGTTGGCCATGAACATCGCCGGGCCATGGAGCGCGGTCTTGCTCTGCATCGAATGGATAAACGCCATGTCATCAACATGGCCGGCGAGCTTCGGCATGAGGTCGCTCACCCAGCGGCCGCACTCGCCGTGCTGGCGAAAGGGCCAGTAGCTCTGCTGGCAGTTTCCAGGTTTGGATGCGAAAAACTGCACATCGCCGGTCGTGTCAAAGGGCGTGCCGTCGCGCTTCACGAGTTCGGGCTTGTAGTCAAAGGTGTCGAGGTGCGAGAGGCCACCCGGGCAGAAGATGTTGATCACTGCCTTCGCCCTGGCAGAAAACATCGGTGCCTTGGCGGCGAGTGGATTGGCGGAGGGAGCCGCACCGCGGGCTTCGTCAGCGAGCAGGGTTGCAAGCGCCACGCCGCCGAGGCCGCCGCCGAGTTCCCAGAGGAAGTTCCGTCGCGACACATCGGTGCGGTGCAGCCGGCACGGGAAGGGGTCGGGCTGTGTCATAGTCAGTCCACGTAGACATATTCGTTAGCGTTGAAGAGCATTCGGCAGAACTGTGGCAGACCGGTACGCTCCACGAGCGCTACGGCCGCGGCGAGTTCCGCATCGTCGGGCTCGCGGGAGAGTGCCAGCGCATAGGCCCGACGGACCTGTAAGGCGGGCTCACCGCCCGCCTCCCGCTCCAGCCGTTTCGCCCAGTGCCCTGCCTGCCGCAGCATGAAGTCGTTGTTCAAGAGCGCCAGCGACTGCAACGCTGTCGTCGTTTCGAGCCGCGCCGGCGTGAGGTTTGCTGGATTCGCGCAGTCGAGCGTCGTCAGGAACGAATGCGGAGTGCTCCGTACGATGAACCGGTAGATGCTCCGCCTCCAAAGGTCTGGCTTGTCGGGGGTCACGTAGCGGTAGACTGGGGCATAGGCCTCCTCGTAGTCGAAGTCGCGGTAGCCAGGACCATGCATGACGGGATTTAAGGAGCCGGTCACCGCGAGCGTGGCGTCGCGAAGGCTTTCGGCATCGAGCCGCCGCGGCGACTGCCGCCAGAGCAGGCGATTGTCGGCGTCGATGGCGGTCGCCGAAGCCGCGTTGGGCACGTCCATGCTCCGTTGACGGTAGGCATGGCTCGTGCAGATGAGCCGGTGCATGGCTTTCAGCGACCATCCGCGATCGACGCATTCTGCCGCCAGCCAGTCGAGCAGTTCGGGATGGGATGGCCGGCTGCCGCCGCTCCCAAAGTCACTCGGCGTGTCGACGATCCCGGCGCCGAAGTGGTGGTGCCAGAGACGGTTGACGATCACCCGTGGCGTGAGCGGGTTTTTCGGTGATGTGATCCAGCCGGCCAAAGCCGAGCGACGCTCCCCCTCGGGCATTGCGGAATCGCCGAAACTGGTCGGCAGAACCGTCACCGCGGAGATCGTGCCAGGGCCCACCTCGTCGCTTGTCGTCTCGGGATTGCCCCGGACGTGCACCTTCACCGCGGCTGGCTGTTCGGTTGCGGCACCGAAGTGCTTTTCGGGGGGGCTGAGCGACTTCAGTTCCGCTTCGAGTCCTGCAAGCTTCGACTCCGCGGTGTGGAGCGATTCCAGCCGATCGGCCGCGAGCGACGGGGGATCCCCTTCGATCCGGGCGTCGCCGAAGAAGATCTGATCGTGGCTGATGCCGTTGCCGGCATCGGTGGCCACGAGCGTGAGAAACTTCGCCCCCGGTGGCAGCGAGATGTCGATCGCCGTGCCGCCGTCGTCGAAGCCGATCCTCGCATGGGCCATGAGCGATCCGTCTACGAATAGGAAGTAGTCGGCCCCGACCTCCGGCGTGGTGCCGCCGTAGCCGACCATCGCCCGAAAACGGGGGTTGACGAGGCGGGCGGTCGCGGCGATCTCGGCCAGGTCGAAGGTGATACCCGCGTTGGCATGCAGGCCGAGAATCGTGTGGCCGCCCGTGGCGTAGTCGATGTCGCCAAGCCTGGTGGAATGCTGCTGCGCGACCGGTCCATTGCGGATGGCGTCCCAGCCAGCCTTGCTTGTTTCGGGAATGCCCTTCACGGTCAGGCCGGTCGTAGTCACGGGCACCTCGTCCGGCCCGTTCGGGATGAAGACGGCGTTGACGAACTTTGTGGGCCCGGGCTGCGGCTTATTGACCGTGATGTTCGAGAGCCAATTCTTCGGCTGCTTATCGACAGCCGTGCCGTTACGGGAATCGATCCCCGCGTGCTTGGTCCCGCTGCCGCGGCCATCGCCGCCGCCGACGATGTCGGCGAGATCCACTGGCTTGCCGACGAGTTCGTGGACTTCCTTTCGCTCGGTGGCCGCGGCAGCCGTCAGTTCGGCGTGTCGCCGCGTATACCGTTCCTGCTCCACCCGGTTGGTGGGAGCGTCGGCCCGCTTCACGCCGGCGAACACGGCCACCAGCGCGTAGTAGTCTCGCTGCGACACCGGGTCGAGTTTGTGATCGTGGCAGCGGGCACAGTTAATCGTCACGCCGCAGGCGGCGGTCATCACCTGGGTGACCATGTCGTCGAGATCGTCGGCCCGGGCCTGCCGCCGCAGCACCTCGCTCTTCGTCTCGACCTGGCCGACGAAGTCCCAGGGGCCGGCCGCGAGAAAGCCGGTGGCCGTGACCCGTTCGGGATCGTCGGGCGCGATGACGTCGCCGGCGATCTGGCAACGCAGGAACTCGTCGTAGGGCATGTCGGCGTTGATCGCACGGATCACCCAGTCGCGATACCGCCAGGCGTTCGGCCGTAACTGATCACGCTCGAAGCCATGCGTGTCGGCATAGTGGGCGATGTCGAGCCAGTGGCGGGCCCAACGCTCGCCGTAGTGTGCCGACGCGAGGAGGCGGTCGAGCAGTTGCTCGTAGGCATCGGGGGAATGGTCGGCAACGAACGCGGCCACCTCGTCGGGAGTCGGCGGCAGCCCGAGCAGATCAAACGAGAGCCGGCGAATGAGCGTGCGACGGTCGGCCTCGGGGGCCGATGCGAGGTTTTTCGCGGCGAGCGTGGCCCGCACAAAGCGATCGATCTCGTTGCGGACTGGCCTGATCGCGTCTGCCGGCGTGGCCGGTTGTTCCGGCGGAACGGCAGGCCGCACCACCGGCTGCCAGGACCAATGGTCGAGCCGGGGATCGCGATCGGTTTCGCGGGCCAGACGGTCGGCCTCCGTCTCAGGCCACGTGGCGCCGGCGTTGATCCATTGCTCGAGAAGGGCGACCTCGACGGCCGTGAGCCGATCGCCATCGGAGGGCATCACCTTCTTTTCGTCGTCGGTCGTGATCCGGTGGATAAGTTCGCTTTCGCTGGCTTTGCCAGGGAGGATCACCGGGCCAAAGTCGCTGCCCTTGAGTGCCCGGTGCTTCACGTCGAGCCGCAGGCTGCTCTCCTGCGTTTCGGCGCCGTGGCAATCGCCACACCGCTCCACAAGCAGGGGACGGATTTGCCGCTCAAAATCTATGTCGGCGGCCGAAGCTTTTGACGCACCAGAAACCAGGGTTGCTACGAACAGGGCCGCTACGAGCCTGCGAAAAAATCGAGTTTTTTGATTGAACATCGTCAGTCTGCCTCGGGCACACCAGGACGCTCACAACAAGAAACAGTCCCTGGAATCATAGATGGCTGAGGGGCAGGATTCGCAGCCCATACTTTACGTTTTATCGTGGCCGGGTTGCGAAATGATTCGGAAACCCAAGCGACGAGACTTCCTCGATGCCGCCGCGGCCGCCGACATGCTCGCCTGGGAGACCAGCGGGTTTTTGATCGATTTTTCTCGTGCGGATCACCCTCATCGACCGGGATGTGGCGAGCGACATCCGCGGAAACCGCCCCATCGCCGCTACCAGGCTCGCCCCTCTCAATCTCTGCCGCCTGAGGGACGCTCAGCCACCGTACGCGGCAGCGGTGTGGGTGATCGCGAGGTCATCTTCGAGGGGGCGGTGCGGCTGCAGGCCAAGGGTGGCGAGGGCGGCGTGGTAGGCCCGCACCGCCTCCACGGCGGTGATCTCCTCGTCGGCCACCGCCCGCAGAAAACGGATGAACTCGAGCTGATGCTCGGCGGCGTTGATCTTGCGGCCAAACAGGGCGACGCGGGCGCCGTGCCGCTTCGACTCGGCCACCAGCGAGAAGGCATCGTGCGTGGTACCTGCCGCGCCGCCGAGGATGCCGACGATCAGCGAGCGATCATAGGAAGCGAGTTGCTCGGTGATCCCGGGGCCGAGGTAGGGAATCTTGAGGAATACGGGCCGCCCTGCCCTGGGCACGCCCGCGAGGGCCCGCACCACGTGGTCTGCCACGAACCGGGCTATTCCCAATGGGGCGGCGCCGCCTCCCTGGGCGAGCACATTGGGGAAGAACACCTCGAGGAAGTGCCGAAACCCGGCCTCCTCGGCCACGTGACGAAAGCTACGGTACGCCGTGAGCATCTCGCGGTCGGCCGCCGCATCGCCGTTGAGCGTGACGGAGAACAGCCCCAGGTCTACGGCGGGCCGGCCGGAGCGTGGCGGGACGAGCTGGCCCCACTGGGCCTCTGATACGGTTGTGGTTGCGAAAGGCAGCGCCGGCTGGCGGGGATAGGTTCCCGCGCCGGCCGCGAGCCAGATGTCGGTTGTGTCGTTCATCCGCACCGCTGGCGTGACTATCGAGTCCGCAAACAGCCCCTCGTCGATCGCCAGCACCTCGCTGGTGCTCGCGCTCATGAGCATCACGTCGACCAGGCCCTGAGCCACGATGTCGCGAATGTGGCCGCGGAACTCGACCAGCGAGCGGAACGGCCCATGGAGGCGATCGCCGCCGGAGGCGAGCCCTGGAGCCGGGAGGCCAAATGCCATGTCGGCGTCCTTGGCGTCGGCAAGGATGAAGTCGCGGCAGCCGGGGTCGGCCAGCAGACGGTTGACCTTCGAGTCGAGCGACTTCGAGACGCTTCCAGTTGGATCACGCATGCAGCGAATCGTAGTCGAGCCGCGGCGATCTGCCCGGAGCCGCCAGCAAAAAGTATACAATCTTTATGGTTTTTCGCACCTCCCGAGCGGTATTCTCTGGACGGACTCGAGTACCAAGCCGACACCAACAAGGTGAGTCATGTCTGCCGACTATCGCTTTTCGCTGGGACCCTGGAACATTCACCCCGGGGCCGACCCGTTTGGACCGCCGGTGCGGCCACCGGTCTCGCTCGGCGACGTGCTCGCGGCGGCGGTTGACCTCGGCTTCTCCGGGATTCAGCTCCACGACGACGACGCGGTGCCGAACCTCGAGAACCTCCCGCCGGCTGCGGTTGTTCGCGAGGCCGCGGACCTGCGGAAGCGGCTCGGCGATCACGGGCTGGTGGCCGAGTTTGTGGCACCGCGGCTCTGGGAGCACGCCCACGGCATCGACGGCGGGTACACGAGCAACTGCTCCAAGGCCCGAACCTGGGCCATTGAGCGGTCCAAGCGGGCCGTCGACATCGCCCTCGCGGTCGGCTGCGATCTGATCGTGATCTGGCCGGCGCGGGAGGGCACCGCCGTCCGGGAAAGCAAGAACCCGATCGAAGCCTCACGGCAGATGCTGGAGGCGATCGATGCGATTCTATCGGTAGCGCCAAACGTGCGGATCGCGATCGAGCCGAAGCCGAATGAGCCAGTCGATCACGCCTTCGTGCCTACGATCGGCCACGCGCTCTCGCTCGGGGCGAGGTCGTCGGATCCGGCGCGGGTCGGGGTGCTCATTGAGTCGGCCCACGCGATCCTGGCGGGGCTCGACCCCTCCGATGAAATGGGCTTCGCCCTCGCGGCGGGTAAGCTCTGGAGTGTCCATCTCAACGACCAAAACGGGCTGAAATTTGATCAAGACAAGGTGTTTGGTGCCGCGAACCTCCGGGGTGCATTCGACCAGGTGCGAGTTCTGGAGGCGGCCGGCTACGCCGATCTGGGCGGCTTCGTGGGTTTCGACGTCAAGGCACAGCGGACCCAGCGGGCAGGGTCCGCCACAGCGCACCTCGCCACGAGTAAGCGAATCTTCGAGATGCTCGTTCGCAAGGTGCGGTCGTTCCCCGAGCACACGGCACATGACTTGATCGCCAATCGCGACTACGAGGCGTTGGAGCGGCTCGTGCTCGAGCACCTTCTCGCCGGATGAACCTCTGCCTGCCGGTGCCTCATGTCCGACGTCCCGCTTATTGCCGTGATCCTCGACGCGGCTCGGCCGTATGACAGGCTGATCATCGGCGGGATCGCCAGATACGTCCGCGAGCATGACTCCTCGTGGAGTCTGTATGTGGAGGAGGATCCCCTTCAGAAGCTTCCCGATCTCAATCGCTGGCACGGTCACGGCATCATCGCCAACTTCGACGATCAACGGGTGGCCACCGCCATCAGCGGCCTCTCGATTCCGATCGTGGGCGTTGGGGGCGGCTCCGGTTGGTTTGACCTGGGGTCGTCGATCCCCTACGTGTTTACAGACAACCAGGCGATTGGCCGGCTCGGCGCGACTCACCTACTGAGCTGCGGCTTCGATCAACTGGCCTACTACGGCTACCCGAAGACGGCCACCGCTGGCTGGTCTGAGGAGCGTGCGGAGGCCTTCGCGGAAACCTGCCGTGAGGCCGGCCGCCCCTGCTATGTCCACACCGGCCAACATGCTAGTGTCCGCCGCTGGCAGGAGATCCAACAAGACCTCTGCGCCTGGATCGGAGGCCTGCCAAAGCCCATCGGGCTGATGGCCTGTAACGACGTCAGGGCCCGCCACGTGCTCGAGGCCTGCCGGACGCTCGCGGTTCGGGTGCCGCACGATGTCGCCGTGCTGGGTGTCGACAACGACGAAATGATTTGCGAGCTCACCAATCCGCCACTCTCGAGCATCGACCAAGCTGCCAGGCGGATCGGCTACGAGGCAGCGTCGCTGCTCGACCAAATGATCAAGGGGGGCGTCGCGGCGGCGGCCCACGCGCGGGCGGTCGTGCCGCCGATCGGTGTCGTGTCGCGAACCAGCACCGACACGATGGCAACCTCGGACGAGGCGGTGGTGGCCACGCTGCAGCGGCTCCGCACGAGCCCCCTCCTCAAGCCCGACATCACCGCGATCGCCGACGCGTTGTGCCTCTCGCGGCCGACCCTCGAGGCCCGGTTCAAGACGGTGGTCGGCCGGTCGATCCACGACGAGTCGGTGCGGCTCCGCGTGGCTGCGATTGGCAGGCTGATCACGCAGACCGACATGCCGTTGAAGACGATCTCCGCTCGAGCGGGCTTCAGCTCGGTGCAATACATGACTACGTTTCTCCACCGCCACACCGGCAGCACGCCCGGGAGGCTGCGGATGGTGGAGCGCAGGCTCGTCGAAAAATCACCGCGTGGGGATGCCTGAGCAACTGGTGGGAGTGGATCAAGATGAGCCAATCTATCGACTGCATTGTCTGCGGCACCTGCGTGGCCGACGTGCTCGTGCGGCCTGTGCCGCTCGAGCGTCCGGTCGGCGGTGGCCAGCTCTTTCACGTTGACCCGATCGAGGTGACGACCGGGGGGATCGTCTGCAACACCGGCGTGGCCCTGCGGCGGCTCGGAGCCGTGGTCGACACGGCGGCGGTGGTTGGCGACGACCTCTGGGCGGATGAGATCAGCAGGCGGCTCGCCGCGGCGGGCGTCGGTGTCGCCGGGCTTGAGTCACGGGTGGCAGTCGCAACGAGCACGACCGCGGTGCTGATCGATACCGGCGGGGAGCGGAGCTTCGCCCACCACATAGGGGCCGGTGCCCTGCTCGACGTGGCCTTTCTGCGAAGGCACGCTGCCCTGTTCGCCAGTTGCCGATACGCTGTGCTTGGCTACGTGGGCCTGCTCCCGGCACTCGAGCCGGCGCTCACTGAGGCGGTCGACGTGCTCCGGCGGGCCGGCTGCCGGGTGGTGCTCGAGACGGGAGGCTCCGGTGGGTCGTTCGACCATGTGAAGGCCGCGCTCCCGGGAATTGACGTGTTCGTGCCGAGCCTCGACGAGGCCCGCCATCACACCGGCTGCCACGAGCCGCGGGAGATCATCGCCTGCTACCGGCGGCACGGCGCGGCCGGGATCGTGGGCGTGAAGTGCGGTTCCCGCGGCAGCGTGCTCAGCCCGTCGGCGGGCGACGTCATCGACATCCCGTGTGCCCAGGCCCCGGGGCCGGTGGTCGATACGACCGGTGCCGGCGATTCGTTTCTTGCGGGCCTCGTCATCGGCCTGCTTCGCGGCATGCCGGTCGCGGAGGCGGGCCGGCTCGGCGCCGCCACCGCCGCCTGCTGCGTGACCCAGGCTGGCGCGACCGCTGGCCTGCGGGATTTCGCTGAAACGATGGCTGTGATGGCGGCATCGTGATCGTGGGTCGGTGCCTCAGGCTCGGCGGCCAAAAGAGCTGTTCCGGCGCAGACCACCACGGCAGCGAGCACCGAAGCCGCCGACAGCCCAGCGAGAGGAATACGTGTTCACTGGAGCCATGGCGCTCGGAAATTGGCCTGCCAGGATTTTCGTGGGAGC
>JBBEEF010000116.1:22434-24367 GCA_040880915.1 Pirellulales bacterium | reverse complement strand
GAGGGCGGGCCGCCGTCGGACATGGTGCTCCTCAGCGGTCGGTCCGACGTTGGGCAAAAAGCCAAGCGTGGAAGGCGTCATCGGCATAGGTCCGCGTCCACGAGTCGTGTCCAACGCGTGGATACTCGGTGTATTTGGGTTCGCCACCGGCTGCCTTGATCGCCTCGATCATCTCCCGGCTGCGATCGACCGGCACGGCCTTGTCGTCAGCGCCGTGGAAGGCCCAGGTCGGTAGCCCCACGTACCGTTTGGCCCACTCGGGGTCGCCACCACCGCAGATCGGCCCGGCCGCTGCGAATCGAGAACCCGGCATCCCGGCCGCATACCACGTGCCATAGCCCCCCATCGACAGACCGGTGACGTAGACCCGGAGCGGGTCGACCTTCCCCGCTGCGATCAGGCCGTCCACGACCTCGAGCGCGAGCTTCAAGGGCTCCGACGGCCGGGCAGGGAAGGTGCCGATTCCCGCCCGACCACTCCAGTCGACCTCCACCCATTGCCGGCCCGCCGGACACTGCGGCACGAGCACCAGGCACGGGTGCTCGGCCTGCCGCCGCTCAAACTCGACCGCCCCGTGCTTCAGCTGAGCCGCGTTGTCGTCTCCCCGCTCACCCGCCCCGTGCAGGAAGAGCACGAGCGACGGCCTGCTACCGTCTGCCGCCGGGGCAGGCTCGAGCAGCCGGTAACGGAGCGTGGCCCCGCCCGACTGAAACTCCGAGCGGGTGAACCGATCCTGCCAGGCCTCAGAAGCGGCCGCCCGGGTAGGCGGGCCGCCGGCAGCCAGCGACACGGCAAGCACGGAAACCCCGGATACAAAACAGGTGGCGGCGTTCATGGGCGGATTCCTGGCAGGAGGTGGCGGTATCCCGGCAAGCATGGCAGCCCGGGCAGACGCCGTAAACCGGGCCGAGGATGGTGGCCGTGCGGGAAAAGCCGTTGGTGGCGGCCCGGGTCAGTCGAAGGCTCGCCCGGGGGATCCCGTTCTCCGACCGCTCGCCGTGCATCGCCACCGACTCATCCACCGTGCCTGCGGGTTCCTCGTTGCCGCGGCGGCGGTGGTGGCGCCGCAGGCCCATGGCGAGCGAGCCGACCTCGACACCGATCGCGATGCCTTCACACCCTCCACCCGCTGCGTTGCTCCGGGCGTGACGCTCGCCGAGGCGTCCTATGTATTCATCGACAATCCGACCGGCCTGCCGACGAATAACTATCCCGAGTTGCTGATCCGCCTCGGGGCGAACGACTGGTGGGAGTGGCGATTCGGTGTCAACTACGGCATCGGCTCCCAGGGCAGCGTCGTGACCAGTGTCGAGGTGGGGGAGGGCACGCTCGACGGCCGAACGCTCTACGAGTCGAGCATCCTCTACGGATTCAAGCTGAACACCTCGGACCAGGATGGTTGGGTGCCCGAGAGCTGCTTCATCATGGAAGCGTCGACACCGACCTACGGTGACTCCTTCGGCACCGTGCCCGTGGCCACGATCGCAGCCGGCTGGGAACTGCCAGCCGAGTGGCGGCTCGACGGGGCGATCCGCTACTCCTACTCCGAGGGGGCGGTGAATTGGTTCAGCCGCTGGGGCCCTTCGGCCGTGCTCCGGATTCCGCTCACCGACGGCTGGGAGGTGCACGCAGAGTGGTTCGGCACCTTCTCACAGGGACTCATCGACGACACGCACCGGCCGTTTTTCAGCCCCGGCACACACTTTATCATCGGCCCGAACATGGAACTCGGGCTCCGTGTCGGCTGGGGGCTGACCGCCGAAGCCGCACCGTTTTTCTCCGACGCGGGGCTGGCGGTCCGGTATTGAATTGAGGGGCCCGTCAGGGTTTTGCCGGATCCCGTGGAGTGGGCCGGTGGGAGGTATGCCACGTCGCAGTCCCCCGGCTCGCGCCGGGGGCTTCTATGGGCAGAAGCAACCAACGCCTCGCGGCT
>JBBEEF010000116.1:0-22334 GCA_040880915.1 Pirellulales bacterium | reverse complement strand
TCCATACAAACCCCCCGGCTCGCGCCGGGGGCTTCTATGGGCAGAAGCAACCAACGCCTCGCGGCTCCATACAAACCCCCCGGCTCGCGCCGGGGGCTTCTATGGGCAGAAGCAACCAACTCCTCGGGCCTCCATACAAGCCCCGGGCGCGAGCCCGGGGACGGCGGGTCGAAAGGCCATCCCGTTAGCCATGCCGCCCGGCGACTCAGGCGTGGATCGCCTTGCCGGCAACGGCGAGCGCCGCCTCCTTGAGCGCTTCGGGGAGCGTCGGGTGCGCGTGGCAGACGCGGGCGATGTCCTCCGCCGAGGCCCCGAAGGTCATGGCGGTGGCGGCCTCGGCCACGAGGTTCCCAGCCTCCGGCCCGATGATGTGCACGCCGAGCACCCGGTCGGTGGCGGCGTCGGCCAGGATCTTCACCTTGCCGGTCGTGTCACCGAGCGTGCGGGCCCGGCCGTTGGCCCGGAACGGGAACACGCCCTTGTTGAAGGCCACGCCCTCGGCCGTAAGTTGTTCTTCGGTCTTTCCCACCGCGGCGATCTCGGGGTGGGTGAACACCACCGCAGGCACGAGGTCGTAGTCGACGTGGGTCCAGCCGCTCGTCATGCCGTCCACGCAGGCCACGCCGTCCTCCTCGGCCTTGTGGGCAAGCATTGGCCCAGGGATACAGTCGCCGATCGCCCACACGCCGGGGGCTGCCGTGCGGAAATGACCGTCGACCGGGATAAAGCCCCGCCGGTCGGGCTCGAGGCCCACGGTCTCGAGTCCGATTCCATCGGTGGCCGGCCGCCGGCCGATGGCGGCGAGCACTCGGTCGCACGGGATCGGTTCGCCCTCCTCCACCTCGACGAGGCAGCCGGTTCCAACCGCTTTCGCACTGGTCACCTTCACACCCAGCCGGATGTCGAGCCCCTGCTTGCGAAACAGCGTGAGCGCCTCGGCAGCGATGTCGCCGTCGATGCCCAGGAGAATCCGGTCCGCGTATTCAAGCACCGTCACCCGGGAACCGAGCCGCCGCCAGACGCTGCCGAGTTCAAGGCCGATGTAGCCGCCACCGATCACGACCAGATGCTCCGGCACCTCGGGGTAGGCGAGCGCCTCGGTGCTCGTGCCTACCCGGTCGCCATCGACTTCGATGCCAGGCAGCACCCAGGGCCTGCTGCCGACGGCCAGGATGATCCGCGGGGATTCAAGCGTCGTGACGGTTCCATCGGCGGCGGTCACCTCCACGCGGCCCGCCCCCGCGAGCCGGCCGGTGCCTGAAATGCGGGCCACCTTGTTCTTCTTGAGCAAGGCCTCGATTCCCTTGGCCAGGCTGGCCACAACCTCGTCCTTGCGGGCCATCATGGTGGCCAGGTCGAGGGCCACGCCCTCCACCTTGACCCCGTGGGCGGCCAGGTCGTGGCCCGCCTCCTCGTATTTGTGGCTCGACTCGAGCAGGGCCTTCGACGGGATGCAGCCGACCCGCAGGCAGGTGCCGCCGAGCTTTGACTCCTTCTCGACCACCGCGGCCGAGAGCCCCGCCTGGGCCGCCCGGATCGCGGCCACGTACCCACCCGGGCCGCCCCCGATCACGATCGCGTCGTGCGTCGCCATGATTTGGTAGCCGTTCTCTCTGGGGTTTGGAAACTCGGTGGGTTTCTTGCAGGCAACGATCCCGCCAGCCCATCCCACCAGCCCATCCCACCAGTTCGGGGAATCTCTGGCGGTCTCTGCGGCTGGCCACGCAACCAGGGGCCAGAACGGACCCTGCCTGCGGGAAACTAGACTTCTAGCATCAATCGGCTCGGGTCTTCGATCGTGTCCTTGATTCGCTTGAGGAAGGTAACCGCCTCGCGGCCATCGACAAGCCGGTGGTCGTATGTCAGCGCGAGGTACATCATCGGGCGGATCACCACCTGGCCGTTGACCGCCATCGGCCGCTCCTGAATCGAGTGCAGGCCGAGGATACCGCTCTGCGGTGGATTGATGATCGGCGTCGAGAGCATCGACCCGTACACGCCGCCATTTGAGATCGTGAACGTGCCTCCCTGGAGTTCCTCGAGCTTGAGCTTGTTCTCCCCCGCCCGCCGGGCGAAGTCGCCGATCGTCATCTCGATCTGGGCAAACGACATCATCTCTGAGTTTCGCAGCACGGGCACCACCAGCCCCTTGCCGCCGCCGACGGCGATCCCAATGTCGTAGTAGTCGCGAAACACGATGTGCGGATCGCGATACTCGGCGTTCACCTGCGGCACGGCCCGCAGCGCCTCGACGGCAGCCCGGACGAAGAACGACATAAACCCGAGTTTGACGCCGTATCGCTCCTGGAAGAGATCTTTGAACTTCTTCCGCATCTCCATCACGGCGGACATGTCGACCTCGTTGAAGGTCGTGAGGAGTGCCGCCTGCTGCTGGGCCTCGACAAGCCGCTCGGCGATCCGGCGACGGATGGGGCTAATGAGTTGAAATCGCTCCTCCCGCGAGCCAGGCACGGCCAACACCGCCGGCGCGGCAGCCGCGGCCGGAGACCGGCGAGCCGGGGGAGCGGGTGCCGACACCACCTGGGCCGCATCCTGCTTAGTGACGCGTCCGCCGGGGCCCGTGCCCTGCACGCCGGCAGCTGCGATGCCCGCCTCGCCCAGCACCCGGGCGGCCGCAGGCATCACCCGCTGCGGCATTGCTGGAGCCGGCTGCACAGATCCGATCGTGGTCCGCCCCTCGGTCCGACGGACGTCGACAACCGGCTGCTGGGCAGCCGCCGGAGGGGCCGCGGGGGAGCTGGCCGGGGAAGCGGATCCCGCCGCAGCCGGCTCGAGATACCCAATCACCTCGCCAACCATCGCCTTCTCGCCGCTGGCCTTCAGAATCTTGGTAATCGTGCCGGCTGCCGGGGCGGGCAACTCGACGGTCGCTTTGTCGCTCTCGATCTCGACGATCGCATCGTCCACGGCCACACCAGCCCCCTCCCCAATCTTCCACACGCCGATCATCACCTCGGTGATCGACTCGCCAACTTCGGGAACCTTGAGTTCAATGGCCATGGTCTGCGTGTGGGGGTGTGGGATGAGGGGGGGAAAGGAGGGTGTGAGGACAATCAGCTTTCGAAGGCGGCGGTGAGCAGTTCGTTCTGCTCGAGGTCGTGGCTCTTCTTGGAACCGGTGGCGGGACTGGCCGCACTCTGCCGGCAGACACCCGAAAACGGATACTGCCCGCAGAGCGTCTCGCCGAGATGGATCCGAAGGAACCGCCAGGCTCCCATGTTCTCAGGCTCTTCCTGCACCCAGACCACGGGCGTGCCCGCAGCGTAGTTCGCGATCGCCTCTTCGAGGGGCCGCCGCGGCAGAGGGTAAAGCTGCTCGACGCGGATAATCGCCACGTCGCGGCGGCCCAGTTCCTGTCGCCGCTTCTCGAGTTCGTAGGCCACCTTACCCGTACAGAGGAGCACCCGGCGAATATCGGCCGGTTGCGGGCCAGACGTGTCCGTTATCACCCGGTGAAACTCGCCGCTCGCGAGGTCCTCGAGACTCGACACGCAGCCCGGATGGCGGAGGAGGCTCTTGGGCGTCATCACGACCAGCGGCTTCCGCCACACGCGGAGCACCTGCCGGCGGAGACAGTGGAAGAGTTGGGCCGGCGTCGTCGGCTGCACCACCTGGATGTTGTCTTTGGCCGCGAGCAGCAGAAACCGCTCGAGCCGGGCGCTCGAGTGCTCGGGGCCCTGCCCCTCGAAGCCGTGCGGCAGGAGCATCACGAGGCCCGATAGCCTGTTCCACTTGTCTTCGGCGCTGACGATGAACTGGTCGATGACAACCTGGGCTGCGTTGATGAAGTCACCAAACTGCGCCTCCCACATGACCAGCCCGTCGGGGCAGTCGAGGCTATAGCCATACTCGAAGCCCAAGACACCCGCCTCCGAAAGCGGGCTGTTGTAGATTTCGACCGGCGCCTGGTCGGGCGTGAGATGCTCGAGCGAACACCACGTCTCGTCGGTGACCGCGTCGTGGATCACGGCATGCCGGTGGCTGAAGGTGCCCCGCTGGCTGTCCTGCCCGGTGAACCGGACGCGGATTCCCTGGGTCGCCAGGCTGCCAAGGGCCAAGGCCTCGGCAGCCGACCAGTCGAGCGGCGCCTCGCCGGCGGCCATCTGAAGCCGCCCATCGAGAAACCTGCGGATCTTAGCGTGCGGCTGAAAGCCGTCGGGCAACTCCACGAGCTTCCGAAGCAGGTCGACGAGCACCTCCCGCTGCATGCCGGTATCGACGTCGGCCGCCTCCCGTTCCCGGCCGCCAACGTAGAAGGCCCAGACTCCGCCGATGTCGCTCCGGTGGACGAATTCGTCGCTCTTGGCCACCGTCAGGTCGGCCGCCAGCTTCGCCTGCTGCTGCTCGACGATCGCCTTCGCCTCGTCGGCCGTGATCTCGCCGAGCTTGAGCAGCCGCTCAAGGTAGCTCTCGTGCACGCTCGGTCGCCGGTCGATCGCCCGGTAGAGGGCCGGCTGCGTGAAGGCCGGCTCATCAGCCTCATTGTGGCCGCGCCGCCGGAAGCAGTACATGTCGATGACCACGTCCCGCTGGAACTCGCGGCGGAAGTCCATCGCCAGGCTCACGACCTGGGCAACGGCCTCCGGGTCCTCGCCGTTGACGTGGAAGATCGGGATCTGGAGCATCTTCGCCACGTCGGTGGCGTAGGTGCAGGAGCGGGCATCCATCGGCCCGGTCGTGAAGCCGATCTGGTTGTTCACGATCACGTGGAGAGCGCCCCCCACGCGGTAGGCGTCGAGCTCCGAAAGATTGAGCGTCTCCTGGATGATCCCCTCGCCGGCAAAGGCCGCATCGCCGTGGATCTGGATCACCATCCCCTGCTGGCGAGCCTGGTCGCTCGTGCGGTCTTGGCGAGCCCGCATCCGCCCCAGGGCCACCGGATTGACAAACTCCAGGTGGCTGGGATTGAAGCACAGCGTCATGTGCACGCTGCGGCCGTTGGCGGCCTTGTAGTCGGTCGAGTGGCCCAGGTGATACTTCACGTCGCCGCGGCCGACGTGCAGTTCCGGATCCATGTCAGCAAACTCGCGGAAGATCTTCTGCGGGCTCTTGCCCATGATGTTGGCCAAGACGTTGAGCCGGCCGCGGTGGGCCATCGCCAGGACAACGTCCTGGATCTCCTGGCCGGCCGCCCGCTCGATCGCCATCTCCAACAGCGGGATCAGGCTCTCCGAGCCCTCGAGCGAGAAGCTCTTGGCGCCCAGAAACCGCTTTTGAATGAACTCCTCGAATACGGCCGCCGTGGTCATCTGGCGGTAGATCCGCAACTGCTGACGCCGGTCGAGCTGAATCCGGTTTTCGCTCCCCTCCATCCGCACCTGGAGCCACTGGCGGACGCGGAGGTCGTCCATGTGCATGAACTGGACGCCAATCGAACGGCAGTAGGTGTTCCGCAGCCGCTTGATGATCTGCCGCAGCGACATCGACTGCGGTCCCTCGATCGTGTCGGTCGAGAAAGACCGGTCCATGTCCTCTTCGGTGAGGTGATAGAACTGGGGATCAAGCTCCGGCAGCCCCGGCCGCGGCCGGCCGAGCGGGTCGATCTCAGCCATCAGATGGCCGCGAACGCGGTAGGCGCGAACGAGCTGGTCAACTCGGTCCTGAAGGAAGGCCACCCGCTCCTCACCCGCCGTGCCCGACGCCACCGGCAGCGGTAGCGGCATCGCCTCGCCGGCCAGAGCTTCCGGCAGGTGCAGTTCTCCCACGGGGATCGCCAGGGCCTGTCCGGTCGCGATCCCGTCGGGGCTCACGAGCCGCGGGCGGTCCGCGTGCCCGTTAGCCTCTGCGGTCCGGGGCCCGACAGGCCGTCCGTTGCCGTTGCCGTTGCTGGTGGGCAACACCGCTGGTGCCTCAGCGGCCCCTCGCACCCAGGCGGCAAAGTACGCCTGCCAGTCGGGCGGGATACTCGCGGGATCCTCCTGGTAGCGCTCGAAAAGCTCCTCGAGAAACGCCAGGCTCGCCGTTCCGGCAGAATCAATGCTCTCGGTGGGTGTCACGATGTCACAGTCTGGTTTCGCCAGTCCCTCTCACCTGGCCAGCAACAGCCGGCCAGGACTTTCCAGGTAGCCAATCACCTCGTTTAGAAATCGGGCCGCCATCGCCCCGTCGACCAGCCGATGGTCGTAGGAGAGCGACAGCGGCATCATCAGCCGCGGCTCGATGCGGTCGTCGTGCACCACCGGCATCTTCCGCGACCGGCCCAGGAGCAGGATCGCCACCTCCGGCCAGTTGATGATCGGGGTCGAATAGGTGCCGCCCACGGCGCCGAGATTGCTGATCGTGAAGGTGCCGCCCCGGAGGTCCTCAATCGTGTATTGGGCATTCTTCGCCTTCTCGGCTGTGTCCACGATGGCCTGCGCGATCTGCGGGATCGAGAGCTGGTCGCAGTCGCGGAGCACCGGCACGACCAGCCCGCGGGGCGTGTCCACGGCGAGCCCGACGTTGACATATTCCTTATAGACGATCTCCCCCTTCTCGGGATCGACCGTGGCATTGACCGCCGGATGCTGCCGCAGCGACAGGCTCACCGCCTTGATCACGAACGACAGCGACGTGAGCTTGAGGTTGCTCTTGGCATATTCAGCCACACTCTCCTTGCGGAGCCGGTCGAGTTCCGTCACGTCGGCGTCGTCGAAGTTCGTGAGGTGGGGGATCGTGGAGACACTCCGCACCATGTTGGCGGAGATCGTCTTCCGCATCCGCGACATCTGCTCGCGGCGGATCGGGCCCCAGTCGTCCCGCTCGAGTCCGGCAGCATCTGGCCGGGTACGGGCTGAAGTCGGGGCGGCACTCGCCTGCCGAACGGCCGCGATCACATCCTCCCGCACGATCCGACCCGCGGAACCGCTGCCCCTGACCCGGGCCAGATCCACACCCAACTCACGGGCGAGGCGGCGGACGGCGGGGCCGGCAGGCTCGACGGCACCAGCGGCCGGCTGCGGTTCGACGGCCACAGACGACTGGCCGTTGGTCGCGGCCGGCTGAGCTGCCACCGGCTGTTGCAACGCCACCGGCTGTTGCGGCGCCACCGGCTGTTGCGGCGCCGTGGCGGCAGCGGGCGCTGGTGCAGCCTTGGGCGGCGCAGGGGCCGCTGCCGGCGGCTTCGGGGCGGCGGCCGGCGGAGTGGCAGCCGCGGCGTCGGCCGCTGACAGGATCACCAGGGCCTGACCGACCTTGATCGTGTCTCCCTTTTTGACGAGCACCTTCTCAATGCGGCCGCCCGGCGGACAGGGCACCTCGATCACCGCCTTGTCGGTCTCGACCTCGAGGAGCGCCTGCCCCGGCTTCACAACATCCCCCTCCGAGACGAAGACGGTGACGACGTCTCCCGAGGCGATGTTCTCTCCGAGATCAGGCAGGACAAATTCGCTGGGCATGGCTGGAATGGGGAGTGGCGAGGAGGGAGTGGTGGTTGGTAGCGGAAAGGTTTCGGCTCAGGCGAGCGACGCATCAATCTTATCCGGATTCACACCCAGCCGCTGGATCGCCTCGGCGACCACATGCCGGCCGATGGCTCCGGCGGAGGCGAGCTTCCAGAGCGTGCCGATGGCGATGCACTCGGCGTCCACCTCGAAGTGCCGCCGGAGCAGGCCGCGGTTCTCACTGCGGCCAAAGCCGTCGGTACCCAGGGCGAAGAGGCCCCCTGGAATCCAGGGATCGAGCTGCTCCGGCACGGCCCGCACGTGGTCGCTGGCGGCCACGAACACGCCCTCAGCACCGGCCACGAGCGACTCGAGGTGGCTCGCCTTCGGAGTGGCCTCGGGGTGGAGCATGTTCCAGCGGCGGGCCTCCTGGGCCTCACGCCGCAGTTCCTTCCAGCTTGTCACGCTCCAGACGGTGCTGGCAATGCCCCAGTGCTCCGCGAGCAGATCGGCCGCGCGAATCACCTCCCGGAGAATCGCCCCCGAGCCAAGCAATTGCACCGGGGGAAGGCTGGCCACGGGCGCACCCTTCGCGGCCACGTCCTTGAGCCGGTACATGCCCTTGAGAATCCCCGCCTCGCAGCCGGGGGGCATCGGCGGCATCTCATAGTTTTCGTTGTAGACCGTGATGTAGTAGATCCAGTCCTCGCCCTTGGCATACATCCGTTCCATGCCATCGAGCATGATCACGGTCGTCTCGTAGACGAAGGCCGGGTCGTAGGACCGGACGGTCGGATAGGCCATCGCGAACAGGTGGCTGTGGCCATCCTGGTGTTGCAGTCCCTCGCCATTGAGCGTTGTGCGGCCGGCCGTACCTCCCAGGAGGAAGCCACGGGCTCGAGAGTCGCAGGCGGCCCAGATCAGGTCGCCGATCCGCTGAAACCCGAACATCGAGTAGTAGATGAAGATCGGGATCATCGGCACGCCGTGGGAGGCATAGGCCGTGCCGGCGGCGATGAAGCTCGACATGCTGCCCGCCTCGGTGATCCCCTCTTCGAGGATCTGCCCGTCCTTGGCCTCGCGGTAGTAGAGGAGCTGATCGGAATCGACCGGCTCGTAGAGCTGGCCGGCATGGGCGTAGATCCCGCACTGCTTGAAGAGCGGATCCATCCCGAAGGTCCGCGACTCGTCCGGCACGATCGGCACGATGTACTTCCCGACGTGCTTGTCCTTGAGGAGCGACGCCATGAGCGTGACCGCGCCGGTGGTCGTCGACACCTCGCGACCGGCGCTCTTCTCGATGAAGCCCATGTAGTCGGCAAGCGTCGGCGTCTGGAGTTTCGGCGACTCCAGCGGCCGCGTCGGCACATAACCCCCGAGCGCCTCGCGGCGTTCGCGGAGATACCGCATCTCCTCCGAGTCGGCTGGCGGCTTGTAGAACGGGGCCTTGGCCACCTCGTCGTCGGAGATCGGGATCCCGAACCGGGAGCGGAATGCCCGCAGTTCGTCCTCGTTGAGCTTTTTCTGCTGGTGGGTGACGTTCCGGCCTTCCCCCACCTCGCCCAGACCGTAGCCCTTGATTGTCTTGGCGATGATCACCGTCGGCTTGCCGTGACACTGCATCGCGGCGGCGTAGGCGGCGTAGACCTTCTCGGGATCATGGCCGCCCCGCTTGAGCTTCTTGAGCTTCTCGTCGGAGAGGTGGGCCACCATCTCGAGCAGCTTGGGATCGGCCCCAAAGAAATGGTCCCGGATGTAGCTGCCCGGCATGACCACATACTTCTGGTACTGGCCGTCCACGATCTCGTTCATCCGCTTGACGAGCAGCCCCTCGTCATCCTTGTCGAGGAGGGGTTCCCATTCCTCGCCCCAGATCACCTTGATCACGTTCCAGCCGGCACCACGGAAAACCCCCTCGAGCTCCTGAATGATCTTGCCGTTGCCGCGGACCGGGCCGTCGAGCCGCTGGAGGTTACAGTTGATCACGAACACGAGGTTGTCGAGCTGCTCGCGGGCAGCCAGCGAGATGCTGCCAAGCGTCTCAGGCTCGTCGGTCTCACCGTCGCCGATGAAGCACCAGACGTGCTGCTTGCTCGTGTCCTTGATGCCCCGGTCCTGCAGATACTTATTAAACCGCGCCTGGTAGATCGCCATCAGCGGCCCCAGGCCCATGGAGACCGTGGGGAACTCCCAGAAGTCGGGCATCAGCCAGGGATGCGGATAGCTCGAGAGCCCGCCCCCCTCGGCGAGTTCCCGCCGGAAGTTCACCAGCTGCTGCTCCGAGATCCGTCCTTCCAGGAAAGCGCGGGCGTAGATGCCGGGCGAGGCATGCCCCTGGAAATAAACCTGGTCACCGGAATAGTCGTCGCCGCGGCCGCGGATGAAGTGATTCATCGCCACCTCGACGAGCGTGGCCGACGACGCGAAGGTCGAGATGTGGCCGCCGATGCTCTTGTCTTCGCGGTTGGCGCGAACGACCATCGCCATCGCGTTCCAGCGGATGATGCTCTTGATCCGCCGTTCGATTTCGCGATTGCCCGGAAACGGGGGCTGGCGGTCGA
This sequence comes from Pirellulales bacterium, assembly GCA_040880915.1. GTDB lineage: Bacteria > Planctomycetota > Planctomycetia > Pirellulales > UBA1268 > QWPN01. The sequence continues at coordinate 12,391 of JBBEEF010000116.1, read as the reverse complement.
CGGGAATCGTGTTGATGTATGGAGTGGTGGCCGAGAAGGGGATCGGCACGCCGAGCCGGTAGGCCTCCTGCTCGATCGCGTGCAGCAGGTACGTGGCCCGGTCGCCCCCCCGGCTGTTGATGACATACCGCAGGGAGTCGAGCCACTCCCGGGTCTCGGTTGGGTCGGCGTCTACCGAGGCCACGCCGTCGGTGGGTTCCGGCTGGCCGCTGGCCCCCTCCCCCATCTGCCCGATCTCCATCGGTGCGTGGGCACCGCGAGGGAGCGAGGCGGCGCCGCCACCGGCCGGGTTGACGACGTCGTTTCCGACCTGGTCGATTTCGGGGCTGGGCATGGCGGACTCCGGGAATTGCGGTGAGCTTTGTCAGATTATTCCGGTTATGCCGGGGGCGTCTAGGGCGATTCGCCACCCGGCCGCGGGCGGCCCAACCGCCACCCGGCCCGCCCGCAACCTTTCTCACGGCTCCGCAAGGCGTCAGCGACCGGAGGTCTCCGCCTTCGGCCGGTAGATTTCCGTCGCCAGGCCGAAATAGTTCTCTGCCGAAAAAGCGACCGTCTCGCCGAGCGTGGGGTGCGGGTGGATGGTCTCCATCAGGTCGCGGGCCGAGCAGCCCATCTCGATCGCGAGGACTCCCTCCGCGATCAGCTCTCCTGCCCCCGGCCCGACGATCCCAACGCCCAGGACCATGTCGGTTTCAGGGTCGATCAGGATCTTCGTGAGGCCGTCGGTGCGGCCGAGGGCATGGGCCCGGCCGCTGGCGGCCCAGGGGTAACGACTGACTTCGACCGTCCGGTCGAGCGCTGCCGCCTCGTGCTCGGTGAGGCCCGCCCAGGCGATCTCGGGGTCGGTGAACACCACGGCCGGAATCGCCCGCGGCGCGAACACAGCCGCCTCGCCGTGGAGAACCTCGACGGCCACCTTGCCCTGATGGCTGGCCCGATGGGCGAGCATCGGCTCGCCGCACACGTCGCCGATGGCGAGGATGTGCGGATCGGCCGTCCGCTGCCGGTCGTCGACGCCGACAAACCCTTTGGCGTCCACGACGACACCGGTGTTCTCGAGCCCGATGCCGTCGGAGTTCGGCCGTCTCCCCACGGCCACGAGCACGCGGGAGAACTCAGCCTCAAACGGCCCCTCCGGCCCCTCAAACTCGACCCGGACGGCCGAGCCGGTGTCGGCGAGCTTCACCACCTTGGTCCGCAGGTGGATCGCCGTGAGGAGTTTTTCCAACCGCTTCTGAAGCGGCTTGACGAGATCGCGATCAGCCCCGGGGAGGAGCGCATCGGTCAGCTCAACCACCGACACCTGTGAGCCGAGCTCGGCGTAGACCGTGCCCATCTCGAGGCCGATGTAGCCGCCGCCGATCACGAGGAGCGTCTCGGGGATGTCCCGCAGTTCGAGGGCTCCGGTCGAGTCCATCACCCGCTCGCTGCCGATGTCGAAGGCCGGGACCCGCGTCGGCCGCGAGCCGCTGGCCAGGATGCAGTGATCGAATGTGATCGTTTTGCTCGAGCCGTCCGGTTCCGTCACGGCGAGCGACGTCGAGCCGGTGAACCGGGCATCACCACGCACGAGCGTCACGGTGCGGCGGCGGGCGAGCGTGGCCAGCCCGCCGGTGAGCGCGGAGATGACCTTGTCCTTGCGGGCCCGCAGGGCATCAAGATCGATCGTGGGCCGCTGGAAGCCGATGCCCCATTCGGCCATCTCCCGGGATTCAGCCAGCACCCGGCCCACGTGCAAAAGCGCCTTGGATGGAATGCAGCCGCGGAGCAGGCAGGTGCCCCCAAGCCGCTCATCCCGGTCGATGATCGCCACTTCCATGCCGAGGTCGGCCGCCAGGAACGCCGCGGCGTAGCCGCCGGGCCCACCACCGAGCACCACGAGGGGCACGTGCATTGAATCGCTCACGGGGTTGGAGGGAGATGGCGGGGGTCGCAGCCGAACTGGGATCGATCGCCGCGACATCGATGTTGTAGTTTCATGGCTCCCGGTGTTCAAGGAACGCCGTCTGCCGCCGCCCCCGGCCATGGCTTCATGACTTCATGACCGCCGAGAATCCAGCCCGTCGCCTCGGAACCCTTCTCGCCCGCTGGTGTGTCGCGGCCTTCACGCTCGACACCCGCAGCCTGGCCGCTTACCGCATCGGCCTCGGTCTGATCCTCGTCGCCGATTGCCTGCTCCGCACCCGCGACTTCTCGCTGATGTTCACTCCCGACGGAATTTTTCCCCTCGAGCCGCTGACCCGCTTTCATGCCACCGCCACGGTCTGGTCGCTGGCGTTCCTGCACGACTCGGCCTGGTGGAGCGGAACGGTGCTCGCCCTTGAGGGCGTGGCCGGTGCGGCGCTGGCGGTCGGCTGGCACACGCGGGTGGCTACGATCGCAGCCTGGGTTGCTCTCGTGAGCGTGATCCGGCGGACCTCGCCGGCCGTCAACGCCGGAGATGTATGGTTGGCTTGCCAACTGATGTGGTCGATGTTCCTGCCGCTGGGGGCCCGCTGGTCGCTCGATGCGTTCCGCACCGGCCGGACTTCCGCCGCCGCGCCGCTCACCTCGACCGTCTGCTCGCCCGCGTCGGCGACGCTGGTGCTCCAGATCCTCGTGGTGTATTTCAGTGCCGGCCTGGCCAAGTGCAATGCCGGCTGGGTTGCCGGCGAATCGCTCGCCCATGCCCTGTCCGTGCACGACCACGGCACGCCGCTGGGCATGATGCTCGGAGGCATTCCCTGGCTGAGCAGGCTGCTGCAATGGTCGGTCGTCACGGGCGAACTCGTCCTGCCGCTGGCAGTCCTAGCCTGCCCGACGCCGCGGATTCGCGGTCTGCTCGTGGCCGTGTTCGTGGCATTTCACCTGGGGGTCTGGCTGGGCATGGCCGTCGGACTGTTCCCCGCGATCGGCATCGTCGCCTGGCTGCCGCTGGTCCCGGCCGCCATCTGGCCCGCCGACCGGCGGCCGGTGCAACCCGCCGCGAGACTCACTCGCGGTGCCGCCTGGGCATGCGGCCTGGCCGCGTCACTAGCCGCCGTGTCGTTTGTCCATCATGTGACACCCTGGCGACGGATGGTGCTGCCGCCACCCGTGGTCGCCGCCCTCAACCTTCTGTCACTCTCCCAAGAATGGGAGATGTTTGGCGGCGTTCTGGCGCAGGAACAGTGGGTCTACAGCCGGGCCCTGCTGGCAGACGGAAGCGAAGTGGACCTCCTGCGTGACGGCCAAGGCGTGGAGCCCGAGCGGCCCGCCGGAGGCGCCACGTCGCTGCCCCACCACCGGTGGCACAAGTTTCTGGGGGTGCTCACCCGGCCCTCAGCCCAGATCCTCACCGCTCCGGCCGCCGCCGGCCTCGCCCGGCAGTGGAATGCGCGGCACGGCCCAGCACGGCAGGTCGTTTCCTTAGACATCCGCTTCGGCCTCCAGGCCGTCCAGGGCACCGACAACACGGTCCTCGACTTCCTCGTGGCGTCATGGCCGCCACGGTCCGCCGCGGGTGAGGGCAACCTGGAGCGATTCCTCCAGGAATAAAACCTCGCCCAACGCCATCGCCCGGGAGTGAGCCTCCCCGATGAGCTAGGATTCAAGTTTCGGGCCCAGCAGTACTCAGGGCCGGACGAATGCGAGAGTGGCGGAACTGGCAGACGCGCTGGACTTAGGATCCAGTGCCGCAAGGCGTGCGGGTTCGACTCCCGCCTCTCGCACTGGGCGGACATCCTCCCGCGGTGTGATCCCTCTTCCGCCGTACTATCGCCCGCTGCGGAGTCGTCGGCTCTCCGCGGCGGGGTCAAACGGCACCCGCGGAACGCTCAGCGGATCGACAGGCGTCGCATGCATGGTGGCTCGGATCTCTCCGGCTCCAGCCTCACGCTCGACCTGAGCAGACTGGCCCACACTGAATTTCCGCAGGCTGCGTCCACGCCAGCCGGCCTCAAACAGGTTTTCGTCTTCTGGCCGGGGCGGGGTCGCCGGCTTCGGGGTCGCGGGAATAGGACGCGGCGCCGCTTCGGGGAAGGGCGACTCGAAATCATCGGCCGGAGACTCTGACGGTGCCAGCTTCGGCTCCACCGGCCTTGTGGGATCCGGTTGGGGCTTCGTGGACTCGTCCTCAGTCTTCATTGGCTCAGGCGTGGTCGGTTCCAGTACCGGCGGCGCGGGCTCTGGTTGCGGGATGGGTTTCGGCCGCGCTGGTGCCGGGGCCGCAGGGGTGGCGGGGTTAACGGGTGGCAGCGGCGGGAGGATGTCGGGCACGGCCCGCCTCGCGGCCTCGGGGGCAGATTCGGTTTCCGGAACATCCTCCTCAGTGGCCCGAGTCGATTCCTCGTCCGGACTTGGCACAACCAACCGCGGCGGGAGGGCCGGCGTCGCCTGCCTCTCATCCGAAACCGGCACCACGCCCTGCCCCGGCCACTTCCGCCACTGCGTACCGTAGAAGCCGTAGTGCTGCGGCCGAACGGGGCAGTAGGGAACACACCGGCCTTCCCGACAGCTGTCATGGTGCCCGTGCCGCTTGGCAGGGCACTGCCGGCAGCGGCCCGTCACACACGCCGGACATGCTCCCCCGCCAGCCGGCACAACGGCGGAGTCCTGGATGGGACGCTGGCCTTTGGCATCGCCCGGCACCCAAGCGGCCGGCTGCCCCTGGGCCGGAGGTGTTGCCCACACGATCGAGCTCACGAAAACCAGAACCAGAACGGCCATCTGGGCTGTCCATGCTGCCGGCTCAGCCAGGCGATTCGGCACGGAAACCGTTTGTGTGGATACGTTGAGAGATGTCATCGGCGCCGTGCCTCGGGGGCTCGTCAGGAGAGAAATCACCGGGTCTATCAGCCGCCACTTTCAGAGTGATCCGCAAGGTTCGCCCAGCCGCTCAAACCCGCGTTGTCGTTAGTATCGGCCCGACCGGCCCGCAAACTTCGCCCAGATTTCGCCCGTCAGCTTTCCGGGCACGCTCCCCGAGGGTGGGTTTGAGCCTGGCAAATCCTGGTGCCGGCCCTGCTAAACTGGGGAAGTCGCGGGAGGGACGCCGGCGGCTCTCAATGGTCGTCCCGCCTCCATCCCGCCAACGCTCTTCGAAAACGCTTGTCTCTCGGAGCAATCACGCCGTGAAGCGGATCAATTTCAAGTTTCTCCTGATCCTCATCGTGGTGGCCGTCGTCACCTTCGGAGGACTCTTCCTGCTGAGGCGGTTTCAGATCAACCGCAATGCCGGCGGCAAACTGGAGATCGCGCGGCAGAGGCTAGAAGAGGGCAAGACGGCTCAGGCGATGGAGATGTTCGCCCAATACGTGGGGCTCCGTCCCAACGACAACGAGGCATTCGCGGACTACTCGAAGCTGCTCCTGGGGCGGGCCACGGCCCCGGATGCCACCCGCAACGACATCGCCCGCGCCTTCAACGCCGTCGAGACGGCGGTGCGGCGGAATCCCGACGACGACGCGTTGCGGCAACAGCTCGCCGAATTCCAACTGCGGGTTGGCCGTGCCGCCGACGCCCGCGAGCATCTTGATGTGCTCGAGAAGCGGCTGGCGAGCCGGCCAGCGGATGCCGAAACCGAACCTGGTATGGCCCAGCGGGTGCAGATGCTCAAGGCGACGTCCTATCTTGGCTCGAACGAATTCGCCGAGGCGGCCAGCATCGCCGCCCGGCTGATCGGATTCGACCTCGAGACGCGGCAGTTCGCGGCCGACTTCGTTGACACCGACGTTCCCACCGACGCCTACATCATGCTGGCGGCAATCCTCCAGGAGCGGATGGAAGCCCCCGCCGACGCCCGCCAGGTACTCGAACGGCTCGTCGCCAACCGCGGGGAGGATGTGCGGGCCTGGCTCGCCCTCGCCACATGGCACCGCGACCGGGGTGAGGTTGAAGACGCAGCCAAGTCGGTGGCCCGGGCCAACGAACTGTCTCCCGACAACCCCGAGTGTGTCTTTGCCGATTTCGAACTGTCGCTCGCTCGTCAGGACTGGGAGCGGGCCAGGACCACCGCAGACCGGGCGATCGAGCTGTTTCCAATGGACGAGCGGGCCTACCGGGGCGCGGCCGCCGTAGCCTTGCAGACGGGCAACCTCGCCCGCGCTGAGCAGGTGCTCCTCGACGGCGCGGAGCGGATCCCAGGGCGGGCATCGCTCCTCCTGATGCTTACCGATGCCCTGCTCCAGCAAAACAAGCTCAAGGAGGCGGCGGAGGCGATCGCGAGAATCAGTGAACTCTACGGCTCCACAAGCGCCGCAGTGGGGCTGCTGGAGGGCAGGCTCCTGATCGCCGAACGACGCTGGAGCGACGCCAAGGCCAAGCTTGAACAGGTTCGGCCGATGGTCCTCGGCAACGCTGACCTGATCCGGCAGGTCGATCTCTACCTCGGCCAGTGCTTTGCCCAACTCGAGGAGTTTGACTCACAACTCGAGGTTAACCGCCGGATTCTCAGCGAGAATCCCGGGTCGCTCGCCGCCCGGGCAGGCGCCGCCCAGGCGCTGGTGTCTGCGGGCCAGACCAACCAAGCAACCGTGGAATTCGAGGCCATTGCCGCCGCCCTGCCGGTCGAGCAACTCGTCGGCATCCCCCAGATCTGGTATCCGCTGCTCCAGCTCCGGATCGCCAAGCAGGCCGGCCTGCCGGAGTCGGAACGCGACTGGAGCGGCGTCGACGACCTTCTCGATGCCCTCACCGGGGCGGCGAGTGTGTCTCCCTCCCAGCTCGCCCTCCTGCGGGCCGAGTCGCTTGTGCGACGGGGCGAGCCAGCGGCGGCCCGCGACCTGCTTGTGACCGCCACAGCGGGCAACCCCGAGCCGCAGGCCTGGGCAGCCTTGGCAACGCTCGTGCTCCGCGACGACGGCCCAGACGAGGCAATCGACCTGCTCAGCCGGGCCCCGGCCGACATCCGTGACAACCCAGCCCTGCTGGTCGTCGAGGCCCAGGCGATGGTCCGGCAGCCGCGAGACCGCGCCCGCGACGGCCTTGCCGCGATCGAGAAGCGAGCGTCGGCCCTGCCCGCCACTGCGGCCGCCAACCTCCTCAAATCGCTCGCCCCCCTTCGGCTCGCGATGAACGACACCGACGAAGCGGAACGGCTCTGGCGGGCGGCCGCCGAGCTCGAGCCGGAAGACCTGCAGATCAGGGAGTCGATCCTTGAACTCTCAATCGCCACAAAAAATCTCGACAAGGCTGCGGCCGCCGCCAAGGAAATCGCCACGATCGCGGGGCCGGCGTCGGCGCGGGCGAAGGTTGCCGAAGCGAGCGTGAAGGTGCTCGAAGCGCGGGAAGCCCTTACCAAGGCTGCCGAGGAGGCCGGCCGGCCGCCGCAAGAACTTCCCGCCGCCGTGAAGAGCCTGCTCGACGAGGCTCGCAGCCAGCTGGCGGAAGCCGAGGCCGAGCGGCCCGGCTGGATCCAGGTTCAACTCCTCGCCGCCGATGTCGACAGCCTGCGTGGCGACCAGGCACGGGCCATCGAGCGGCTCAAGCGGGCCGTCGCCTCCGGCTCCGCGAGCCCGGCAGTCGTGCGGAGGCTCGTGGCCCTCCTCTACTCCGCCAACCGGCTCGAGGAGGCCCAGCAGGCGATGGCCCTGCTCGGCGACGCAGGCACGGAGGGTCTGGAACGAATCTCTGCCGAGGCCGAACTGCGGGCTGGCAAGCTCGATGAGGCCGTGGCACTTGCGGAGCAAAGTGTCGCCGGCGACACCCAGAGCCACGCAGACCTCTTGTGGCTGGGGCAGCTGCTGACCCGCTCGGGCAAGATGGAACGGGCCGGGGAGGTCCTCGAGCGGGCCACGGAAATCTCGCCCGACGAGCCGGAGGTCTGGCTCGCGCTATTCACGCATCGGCTCGCCTCAAAAAAAACTGCGGCCGCGGAGCAAGCCCTGGTCAAGGCAACGGATCTCATGCCGGAGCCACGGCGGCAACTCACGCTGGCCCAGGGCTACGAAATGCTTGGCCGAAACGCCGATGCAGAGCGGTTGCTCCGCGAGGCGGTGACCGGCTGGCCGGACGACCTCGAGGCGATCCGCAGCCTGGCCGCGTTTGAGGTTCGCAAGGGCCGCACGGCCGACGCGAAAAAGCTGCTCGACCGGATCCTCTCGTCGACGGCCGAGGACAGCAGCCCGGCCAAGGCCTGGGCTCGACGGTTGACCGCGGAGTTGACCGCGGAACGGGGCACGCACCGGGAACTCCAGGTGGCCCTGGCGATCCTCCGGGAAAATCGCGACCGGGATGGCAAGCCTTCGGCGGAAGACCTCGGCCTCGAGATTACGCTCCTCGCCAACCGGCCGGAGCCGGCCAACTGGCGAAAAGCCATCGGGCTCGTCGACGAATTGGCCGGCCTCCAGCCCCTCACTACCGCTCAGCGGCTGCTGCGCGTCCAGCTTCACGAGAAGACCGGACAGTGGGACGAGGCCCGTAACGAGCTTGTAGCGTTGGTCGCGAAACGCGAAACGCCACCGGCCTACGTCGCGATGCTCGTCGAGAAGCTGATCGAGCATGGCGAGGTCTCGACAGCCCGGACCTGGCTGCGACGGCTGCAGCAGGCGGTGCCGGCATCCGCGATCACGCTCGCCCTGGAAGCCAAGCTCGCCCTCGCGGAAAATGATCGGCCGCTGGCGATCGAGCGGGCCAGGCAGCTGATGCCGGGTGGTGTTGTGGGGTCAGACAACCCGGCCCAGCTCGCAGCGGTCGGCAAACTGATGGAGGATCTCGGCTTCCTCAAGGCCGCCGACCGGGTGCTTGAGCAGTACGCTGCGCTCACCGGGGAGGGCGTGTTGGCTCGGATCAACTTCCTCGGCCGGCAGGCCCGCGGCGAGGAGGCGATCGATCTGCTCGAGACGCACTGGGATACTCTCTCGCTCGAGCGGGCCCTCGGCGTCGGCCTTCAGGTCGTCCGCCTCCAGGTTGACGAGACGGCATCCAACGTGATCGCGGCCAGGGTGCGAGCTCGGGTCGACGCCGCCAGGCGAATCGATCCCGGCAGCCTCGTGATCCGGCTGCTGGACGGGGAGCTGTCGTCGCTCGAGGGCCGGGACGCCGACGCGGAGCGGATGTATCGCGGACTGCTGGAGGGACAAGAACTCGATCCGGCGCAGCGGGCCATTGTGGCCAACAACCTTGCGTTCCATCTGGCCGAGCCTCCATCGGCGGGCGAAGCCCGCCGGCTGATCGATGCGGCAATCGAGGAACTCGGGCCGCTACCCGACCTGCTCGACACCCGCGGCCTTGTGAAGCTGGCGGAGGGCGACTCTCGCGGTGCGGCCGAAGACCTCCGCGAGGCGGTGCTCCAGCCCTCCGCCATGAAACTGCTCCACCTCGCGGCGGCCGAACTCGCCGCCGGTGATGAGGCGGCCGCCCGCGCCGCGCTCGAACGCAGCCGCTCCAGCGGGCTCGACAATTTCCGGCTCTCCGCCAGCGATCGCCGGCGGTTGCGTGAGGTGGAAAACGGGGTCGGCCCGGCCTCCCCAGCGGCCGCTGAGCCGCCGGGCGACGGGGACTGAAGCGGTGGGGCATAGCCCTCAACACCGCCCGCGGACCACGCGTGACGCGGACTAGCCCCCTTGCAGCATCCGTGAGCGTGCGAGCGCGTCTTCCGCCTCGGGAATCATCCCGGCCCGCATGCAGGCTACGGAAAGGGCGGTGTAGCTAAACGGATCATTGGGCTCCAGTTCGCACGCGCGGCGAGCGTGCTGCACGGCCTCGGCATGTCGCTCGAGCCTCGTGCACCACGCGCCCAGGGCCGAGTGGGCCAACGCGTAGTCTGGGTCGTCGGCGACGAGGGCCTCCATGGCCGCGACCGCGCCGGCGAGGTCGCCGTCATCCTTGAGCTTTTCTGCCGTCGCATACCGTTCGGTGCGTGTCATCAAAAGTTTTTCCCTGCGTTTCTGGAAGCTGCCGGGATTATAGGGTGAGTTGGAACCCCGCCGCCACGAGCTGGACTCGTGGCAAGCGGGGGGAGATGGGTCGAGATCGCACTGCCGCGTGAAACTGGCATTGAATCCGCGCCGGACACGAGCCGATAAACCCCTGCGATCGGGCTCCCCTGCCCCGTCCGTTCCACCCGAAAGGACTCCCGTGAGTATCCATCCGTTGGCCGTGGTCAGTCCTGGGGCGCGGCTCGGAGTCGGGGTCACTGTCGGCCCCTTTGCCACGATCGAGAGCGATGTGTCGCTCGGGGATTTCTCCACCGTGGCCAGCGGAGCGGTGATCAAATCGGGGGTCACGGCGGGCTGCCACAACGAATTTGGTGAGCACGCGGTGATCGGTGGGGCACCGCAGCACGTGGCGCGGCCGGCCGATATTGGCCGGATCGTGATCGGCGACCACAACGTGTTCCGAGAACACACCACCGTTCACCGGGCCATGAAGCCCGGGAATACGACCCTGGTGGGAAACCACAACTACGTCATGGCGGGAACCCACTTCGGCCATGATGTCACCGTCGGGCACAACTGCATCTTCGCGAACGCGGCTCTGCTCGGAGGCCATGTCACCGTCGAGGACAGGGCATTTGTGTCCGGTGCCGTCGCCGTCCACCAGTTCTGCAGGATCGGCCGGCTCGCCATGGTCGGCGGCCACGCGCGGGTCGTGCAGGATGTGCCCCCGTACATGCTCCTCGACGGCCTGACGAGCTGCGTGGTGGGGCTCAACATCGTCGGCCTGCGGCGAAGCGGCCACACGGCAGACGACATCACCGAACTCAAGGCCGCCTACCGGGCGGTCTATCGCCGCGGCCTTCCCTGGCGAGAGGTGCTCGAGGTCCTGAGGCTGGAGTTCACCGGGGCGGCCGTCGGGCACCTGCAGGAATTCCTCGGCAGCGGCTCGCGGGGCTTTGCTCAGGAGCGGCGGGCACCGCCGGCGGCCACCCTCAAGCTCCGGGTGGCGGACGAAGAAATCCCGACCATTCGGGCCAAGGCGGGTTAGCCGCCAAGCCTGGTCAGCAGGCGGCGTCAGGTCCCGTCGTCAAGCCCATACCGCTGCAGCTTCCGCCGCAGCACCGAGCGATCGATCCCCAGCACCTTGGCCGCCAGCGACTTGTTTTGCAGCGTCGCTGCGAGTGTCTTCTCGAGGTGGATTCGCTCCACATCAGCCAGGGTCGGCCAGTCTCCGGGCGCGGCAGGATCGATGGGGATGGCCACGGCCGCCGGCGCCGCCGACGGGGCGAGTACGGGCTCGACCCGGAAGACTCCAGGCAGGGACGTCGGCGACACAATCCCCCGGCTGGCAGCCATTGCCATCTGGCCGAGACTGCTCGCCGCACTTCCGCGGGCAGCGTCGTCGCCCACGATCAGGCCACTGAGGGAATCGGAATCGATCCGATCTCCTGACGAGAACATCACCGCCCGCTCGAGCACGTTTTCCAGTTCGCGAACGTTTCCCGGCCAGGCGTATTCCTGAAGGATCGCGACCGCCTCGGGAGCAAGCGTGCACATCGGCATGCCGTGCCGGACAGCAAGTTCGGTGAGATACCGCTCGGCGAGGATCGGCACGTCCTCGGGCCGCTCGCGGAGCGGGGTCGTCCGGATCGCCACCACATTGAGGCGGTAGAAGAGATCCTCGCGGAACCGACCCTCGTTCACCTCGACGGCCAGATCGCGATTCGTCGCCGCGAGCACGCGGACATCGACCGCCAACTCATCATGACTGCCAACCGGCACCACCACCCGCTGCTGGAGAACGCGGAGCAGCTTGGCCTGGAGCTCGAGTTCCATCTCGCCGATTTCGTCGAGGAAGATCGTGCCCGCGTCGGCCGCGCGGAAGCAGCCGAGCGTCGAGGAAGTCGCCCCGGTAAAGGAGCCTTTCACGTGGCCAAACATGTGGCTCGCGAAGAGCGTTCCCGTCGTCACCGCACAGTCGACCGGAATGAAGGGCTTCTTGGAGCGGCCGCTGCAGCCGTGGATCGCTCGGGCGATCAACTCCTTGCCGGTGCCGCTCGGCCCCATGATGAGCACGCTCGACTGGTGAGCGGCCACCAGTTCGATCGACCGGCGAACCTGATCGGACCAGGCTGAGATGCCCACAATCCTGTCGATCGCGGGATTCGTCCCACCGTGCCGCACATCCTGTTCCTGGCTCGGACGCATCCGAATTCTCCGGCACGACTTCATCAACGCAACGCGTTCTAATTTACCAGGACAGGTTGGTCAGGACGTCATCTGGGTGAAAGTGCTACCCAAATGTGACCCCACTACCTCGCCCAATGCTACCGCAGCCGTCTCGTTTCCGCCAGCATCATGACGAGCAAAAAGCAGATCAGGGATTTGTGTGGGTCTGGCGACGCGGGCCGCGGGGTGCCAACCCGTGGGAATAACGGGAAAACCCAAAAAAAGCCTCTTCAGCAGAATCTGTGGGTACATTTCGGCTCGGGTAGGTTCCCGATCACATGAAACAACGCGAATTCGATGCCTTGCGGGGTCCGGAAGCCGTA
>JBBEEF010000115.1:7612-24391 GCA_040880915.1 Pirellulales bacterium | reverse complement strand
TGTCGGCGTTGATGACCGCCAGTTCCTTGGGCAGCTTTTTGCGGGGGCCTTGTTTTGCCATGATGGTGATAATCGGCGAGGAAGGGGGGGGAACTCAAGCCTTCCCTATCGTAGCGGTCCCGCCGGCCCCGGCAAAACTCTGGCCCCGGTCAGGCCGCCAGCCGCCTGGGAATGGCGGTTGCCGGCCGGTTTGCGTCAAAGGTGTAGCCAAAGCCCTCGACGTCCGACCTGAAGGCCTCACCCACGCGGTCCGCGAGGGCCGGCGTGTAGTAGTCGCGGTAATCGGTGCGGTCGCCGGCGTTGGCCCGGGGCAGCGTGGCCTCGACGCCGATTTGCCGGCAGATGAAGGCGAAGTCGTCAACGAGCGATTCGTAGCGGCCCACGAAATCGATGAGCACCTGGCCGTCGCGGTCGCAGAGCATGGCAGACTGCGAGAAGGTGCCGCGGCGGATTTCGTATTCCACGTAGGCGGCGAAGGAGGGCAGGGCGGCGACGACCCGGTTCCGGCGGTGACTTGTCGTGCGGCGGATGTAGTGCCAGTAGGAGACGAGCAGGTCCCAGGGGTTGCGGACAAACGCGAAGCTGAAGAGTTCCGCGAATATCTCGGCCGGCAGCCAGGCCTGGAGCACCGCTGCCGGGGTGTGGGTGCGGAACTTTGTGTAGGGCCAGGGAGCGAAGCGGTTGACCGGAATCCCGATCCGGGCGAGCCAGCGGTTAGGCGGATACTCGTCGGCACGAATCGCATAGCGCGAGAGCGCCATGTGAATGCTGCTACCGGCCGTTTTCGGCACGTGAACGAACGCGAAGCGGTGGCTACGGGAGATGAGCATGGCACGAGCGGGTCCAGGGACACAGCCAGCGGGAGGATGCCAGATCGCCCCGGGGAGCCGCCAGAGCAATTAGCCCACGATCTCGCCGCGGACGAGATCCTCGACCGCCTGCCGGGCCCGCACGAGCCGGGCACTGCCGCCGTCGACAAGCACCTCCGCCGGTAGCGGCTTGGAGTTGTAGTTGCTTGCCATGACGAAGCCGTATGCCCCGGCGATCTCGATCACAAGCAGGTCGCCCACGCCCGTCGCGGGCAGCGTTCGGGTCGTCACGAAGCCGCCGTCGGCCTGGGTGAAGATGTCGCCCGACTCGCACAACGGTCCCCCCACCGCCACCTCCTCGCAGCCTCCCGGGACAGAGGCGGCCGCCGGGCAGATGCTCATCGGATGGTAGGAGCCGTACAGCACCGGCCGCGCGAGCGTGTTGAAGCCGGCATCGACGAGCAGATACTTCCGGCCCCCCTGCCGCTTGACCGCGCGGATCTCGGTGACCAGATACCCCGCCTCAGCCGTGAGGTAGCGTCCCGGCTCGATCTCGAGGCGGATTCGGTGCCCGAAGCGGTCTTCGAGCCGCTTCCGCGTCGCGTCCCAGAGCTGGAAGTAGCCGCCTAGGTCGGCGTGCTGCTCGTCGGGTTTGTAGGGCACGGGCAGGCCGCCGCCGGCACTGATCATGGTGAGCGAACGGCCGATCTCGCCGGCCACCCGCTCGAGCGCCCCGGCCACCTCGGCCAGATGGGCGAGGTCAGCGCCGCTGCCGATGTGCATGTGGAGGCCAGTCACGGCGAGCCCGGCCCACTCGGCCCGACGGAGCACCTCAGGGATCTCCTCGTGCCAGATGCCGTGCTTCGAGCCCTCGCCGCCGGTGTTTGTTTTCTGGCTGTGGCCGTGACCGAAGCCGGGATTCACCCGGAGCGTGACCGCCGCCCCCGGCACCCGCTCGGCAAGCTGTTCGAGCATGTCGGCCGAGCCGCAGTTGACGTGGATGCCGAGCCGGGCAACCGTGTCGAGGCTCTCGCGATCGAAGATGTCGGCGGTGTAGACGATCGGGTGGGCCGGCGGCAGGGCATCCCCCTTCACCGCCGCGGCCGGTGCGTGGGCGGAAAAGCCGGCGGCGAGCGCCCGGTGGATCTCGCCGGCGCTCACCGCGTCAACCAGCACCCCCTCACGCCGCACGAGATCGAGCACGGCGAGGTTCGAGCAGGCCTTCTGCGCGAAGCGAACGGTGTCCCAGGCGGCCAGGTCGCGGCACCGCTGGCGGATCATGTCGGCGTCGTAGGCATACAGCGGCGTGCCGTATTCGCGGACAAGCTCGGCGATCGACGCACCGGCGATCTCGCGGCGCACGAGCCGGGAGGGGTCGAGGGTTTGCATGGCGATCATGAAAGGGCGAGGGTTTAAGGGGCGATTGCCGGCACACCAAGTCCGTCCGGCAGCGGCAGCGAGGCACCTCCCGGCAGGAGCCCCTTCTGCTGGGCGGTGACGGCCGCGGCGATCGTCTGAACCGCCCCGGCGTCGGCCGTGAGCCGCATCGCCACACCCCGCTCGATCGGCCGCAGAAGCAGCTGCACAAGCGTGCTGGGCTTGCCCACGGCGTCACGCGCGACGTCGCTGAGCACCACGCCGGCAGGGTCGTCGGGGTTCGCCGCCTTTGACATTGTGGCCGCGTAGGCCAACAGGCTCGCGACCGAGATGTCGATGCCGGTGAGCGGCTTGCTCTCGCCGTCAACCCGCCCGCCCGCCTCCATGGCCGCGGCCAGCCGCCCGGCCACGTCACCGCCGACGAGGAGAAACGCCCGGTCGGCCGTCACGGCGAGCGTGGCATTGAGCGTGCCCCCCAGCTTGTCGGCTTCGGGCACCCCGGCAAGGTCGATCTCGATCTCGTGAAGGTTGGCCCCGGCCTGCCGGCCGGCATCAAACCGCACCGTCGCCTGTGGCGGCAGCGCCCCTTCGTTCCCGAGCCGGTTCTTCACCTGCTTCTCGAGGGCCGGTCCGTCCTTGATTCGTGCCGAGAGCGTGACGGCCGGCAGGAGCAGGTCGGTCGTCGCGGCGCTTGTGTCGATCGCCAGGCCCGCGTCGAGGGCTCCGGCGTCGAGCATCGCGCCCACGAGATCCTGGAGGAGTCCGAACAGGGAATCGCTGATGGGATCACCCGTGCCGGCAGGGAGCACCTGGGCGAGCGTAGCTTCGATGGCGACCCGGGCCGCCGGCGGCACCGCCTGGGCATGGTGGGCACGGACGGTGGCCGGCTTGCCGTTGGCCGCCGGTGGCACGCCGAGGGCATTGGCCGTCTGGCCCGCGTTCGACCAGACGGCGGCGGCGTCGGTGCCCGCCAGCATCACCGTACGGTTCTCGATGAAGAGCCTGTCTTTTGCCGGTTCCACGGCCAGGCCGAACAGCAGGTATTCCGTGTCGGCGAGGCCATCGAAGGCGGCGGCGATGGCCGCGGCATCGAGGGGCTGCCCCTGGTCGGCGGCGGCCGCGGCTCCCTGCTCGATCATCCCTCTGACCTGCCCCCGCATGCCCTCCGGCATCGCGGCGGGAAAGAGCTGAACGCCGATCGACAGGGCCTCGGACACCGCGGAAATCAGCTGTTCCGCGTTGGCCGGCCCCGCCGGACTGCCCTGCGGCGTGACGATCGCCCAACCCCCCTGCTCGGTGATCTCGAGCGGTGGCCCGCCGGGCACCTGCACGGTTCGCTTGCCGCCGACCTCTGCGGCCGGGCCAACCGTGCCCTGGAGCGTCTCGAGGAGTTTGTCGAGATCCTTGACCGGCACGTAGCCGTGGATCACCGGAGTCTCACCGTCGGCGGTCACAACAACGCCCAGCGGCCGACTCACGTCGAGCCCGGCGAGCCCCTTGAACTGCGTGGCCATCATGACGAACGACTCGGCAAACGCCGCGAGCGTGGGGTTGCCGACCTGCGTGCCGACCCAGCCGAGCTGCTTTTTGAGGTCGGCATAGCCGTCGCAGGCGACCACGGCCACGACGGGATTCTCAGCGGCCCTGGCCGCGCCGAGCGGGGTGAAGGCGGCGGCGACCACTCCGCTCCAGCAGGCCCAAGAAAGAAAACTGGCTCGCATGTCAGGGCTTCCGGAAGGTTCAATGACGAAGCAGTCTAGGCACTCATCTGGAGTTTACCAGAAGCGGTCTCCAGCCTGTATTCTCAAGGGAGCCGTTGCATGCCCGCTCCTTTTGCCACCGCCGAGCCCGACCTGGAAACGCTCCTGCGGAGTCCCCGCCGGCCGCGGGCCCGGCTGCAACTGCTCCTCTACCTGCTCACCGGCCTGACCACGTTCGCCGCGGGGGCTGTTGGCTGGCAGCCGCTTCTGTTGGGCGTTGACGACGTCGGCGTTGCGTCGGCTGTGCTGGCCCACTGGGACCGTGGCCTTCTGTATATGGCCGCGGTGCTGGCGGTGCTCACCGCCCACGAGGCCGGCCACTTCATCGCCGCCCGCCTCCATGGCATCCCTGCCACGCTCCCGTTTTTTATCCCGATGCCGATCCTGCTCACCGGCACGCTCGGCGCCGTGATCGCCATGGAGGGCTCGCGGGCCGACCGTCGCCAGCTCTTCGACATCGCCATCGCCGGACCGCTGGCCGGGCTCGTGGTGGCCGTGCCGCTGATGGCTCTCGGCCTCCTGACCGGGACGGCGGGGGAGACGAACCCGTTCGCGCTGCCGCCGCTGGCGACCTGGCTTCAGTCGCTGCTGCGGCCCGACCTCGCCGCCGCCACCACCGTCGCCCCCAACGCCCTGTTCATGGCCGGCTGGGTGGGGCTGCTCGTGACGGGCCTCAACATGATCCCCGTGAGCCAGCTCGACGGCGGCCACATCTGCTATGCCGTGTTCGGCCGCCGCGGCAATTGGGTGGCCCGGGCGGTGCTCATCGCGTCCATCCTTACCGTGGTGGTATCGGGCCAGTACAACTGGGTGGCGCTCGTGGTGATCGTGACCTTCATGGGCGTGGACCATCCGCCGATCCGCGAGGAAGGGCGGCCCCTCGACGCCTTCCGCACGGCCCTCGGAATCGCCTCCTTCGTAATCCCGGTCCTGACGTTTATGCCCGAACCCCTGCGGCTGGAGTGAGCTCTCGCCGGTGGGGGCTGGTGCTTGGTACCAGCGGAAGGATTTCGGCCTAGTATGCTGATGTTCCCTAACCCATTCGCCAGGAGGCCCGCCGTGAATTTTCTCGAACAGGAGGATCCAGAGGTCTGGTCGAGCGTGGCCGCCGAGCAGGTGCGGCAACAGGACGGTCTCGAGCTGATCGCGAGTGAGAACTTCACGAGCCCGGCCGTGATGCAGGCGGTGGGCAGCGTGCTCACGAACAAGTATGCCGAGGGCTATCCCGGGCGGCGGTATTACGGCGGCTGCGAGTTCGTCGACAAGGTCGAGGACCTCGCCCGCGACCGCCTCAAGGTTCTCTTCGGCGCTGAGCATGTCAATGTGCAGCCCCACTCCGGCAGCCAAGCCAACGCGGCGGTGTATCTCGCCGCAATCAAGCCGGGCGACACGGTGTTGGCCTTCGATCTGGCCCACGGCGGCCACCTGACACACGGAATGAAGCTCAACTCGTCGGGCATCTTCTACAGGTTCGTGCACTACGGCGTTCGCCGCGACGACCACCTGCTCGACTTCGACCAGGTGGCCGCGCTCGCCCGCGAACACAAGCCGGCCCTGATCGTGGCGGGTGCAAGCGCGTATCCGCGGGAGATTCCCCACGGCCGCTTCGCCGAGATCGCCCGTGAGGTGGGGGCGAAGCTGTTGGTCGACATGGCCCACTACGCCGGGCTCGTGGCCGCCGGCATCCACGACAACCCCGTGCCCGTGGCCGACTTTGTCACGAGCACGACCCACAAGACGCTCCGCGGCCCCCGCGGCGGGATCGCGATGTGCCGTGCGGACCATGCCAAGGATCTCGACCGCTCGGTCTTCCCGGGGCAGCAAGGCGGGCCCTTGATGCACGTGATCGCCGGCAAGGCGGTGGCCTTCGCCGAGGCGTTGCGGCCCGAGTTCAAGGCCTACGGCAGGCGGGTGGTCGACAACGCCCGCACGCTCGCTGCGGCCCTCGCTGGCGGCGGCGTGAGGCTGGTGAGCGGCGGCACGGACAACCACCTGATGCTCGTGGACGTGACGCCCCTGGGCATCGGCGGCAAGCTCGCCGAGGAGACGCTCGACCGCTGCGGGATCACCTGCAACAAGAACATGATCCCCTACGACGAGCGGAAGCCGATGGATCCCTCGGGCATCCGCCTGGGCACGCCGGCGCTCACGACCCGCGGCATGGGCAGCGACGAAATGACCCGGATCGCGGCCTGGATCCTGCGGGCGCTCAAGCATCCCGACGACGCAGACGTGCTCGAGTCGATCCGCGGCGAGGTCGCCGATCTCGCCGAGCAGTTCCCCGTGCCGGCGGCCCGGCTGACCCGGGGGGCAGACCTGCAGTCTGTCTGAGCCACCTCCGATCGTGGGTAGCTCTTCAACCCGCCCCACTGGCGGTGGGATTTGAGTCTGCCGGCCACTTTCCGCAGGAAGTGGCCCCGACGGTTGCCCTACGTCTTTCGTACGATGGGGCCCATGACCAGCCTGTCCGCGTCCGCCCATCCCGCCGTTGTTCGTCTCGGCCTCGTGCAGTCGGCCTGCACCGCTGACCGCGAAGCCAACATCGCCCAGGCGCTCGCGGGCATCGCGGCAGCGGCTGCGCGAGGGGCAACGGTCGTCTGCCTGCAGGAACTGTTTGCTGGAGAGTATCCCTGCCAGGCGGAGAACCACGGAAAGTTCACCGAGGCCGAGGGCGTGCCCGGGCCGCTCACCGAGCGGCTTGCTGCCGCCGCCCGGGAGCATGCGGTCGTGCTCGTGGGGAGCGTGTTTGAGCGGCGGGCCCAGGGGGTGTTTCACAATACGGCGGTCGTGTTCGACGCCGACGGCTCGACTGCGGGCGTGTATCGCAAGATGCATATCCCCGATGACCCGCACTACTACGAGAAGTTCTACTTCGCGCCCGGAGACACGGGCTTCATGAGCGTGCCCACGAGCCGGCTGGCGGTCGGCCCGCTCGTCTGCTGGGACCAGTGGTATCCCGAAGCGGCCCGGCTCACGGCCATGGCGGGTGCCGAGGTGCTTTTCTTTCCCACGGCGATCGGCTGGCTCGACGGCGAGGAATCCCTCCACGCCGAGCAGTACGAGAGCTGGGATACAATGCTCAGAAGTCATGCCATCGCCAACGGCGTGTTCGTGGCCGCGGTGAACCGGACCGGCCGCGAGGGGCCGCTCGTATTCTGGGGGGCGAGCGTGGTCTATGCCCCCAACGGCTGCCGGCTGGCGATTGCGGCCCACGAGGAGCCCGGCCTGCTCGTGTGCGACTGCGACCTCAGCCGGATCGAGTGGTCGCGGACCCGCTGGCCGTTTTTTCGCGACCGGCGGATCGACGCCTATGGCGGGCTCGTCGAACGGTGGGGCTGCTGACATGCACGCCGCCGCGTCGTACCGGCTGCCGGCCGAATGGGAACCGCACGCCGCCACCTGGCTGGCCTGGCCCCACCGCCGGGCCACGTGGCTGGGGCCCTTCGAGCCGATTCCGCTGGTCTATGAGCAGCTCGCCCGGCTGATCGCTCGGCACGAGCCGGTGCGGATCATCGGCTCGGGCGAGGTGCTCGCCGAGCCGCGGGAGCGGCTGGCGGGCGTGGAGAATGTCGAGTTCGTGACGATCCCCACGAACGACTCCTGGGTTCGCGACACCGGGCCGGTGTTCCTGGTGCGGCGAGACGAGGCCGCCGAAGAGATGTCGTCACGGGCTGCCGTCGCCTGGAACTGGAACGCCTGGGGAGGCAAGTATCCCCCCTGGGATTCCGACGCCCGCGTGGCCCGCTCGATCGCTGCCCACCTCGGCATCGAGGCCTTCGAGCCGGGGATCGTGCTCGAGGGGGGCGCGATCGAGACCGACGGCGCGGGCACGATCCTCGCCAACGAGCGGTGCGTGGTGGACGAGCGCCGCAATCCCGGGCTCGATCGGGCAGCACTCGAGCGGGCGATCCGCGGCTGGCTGGGAGTCGAGCAGGTGCTCTGGGTCGCCGGCGACCTCGCCGGCGACGACACCGATGGCCACATCGACCAGCTCGCCCGGTTCGTCGCCCCCGGCCGCGTCCTCGCCGCCCGGCAGCCCGACACGGGTGATCCCAACCACGCCCCGCTCGCCGCCAACCTCGAGCGGCTTGCCACGCTCCGCGACGCCGCGGGGCGGTTGCTCGAGGTGATTCCCGTCGACATCCCGCCACGGTTCGCCTTTGAGGAGACGCAGCTCCCCGCGAGCCACTTGAATTTCTACGTCGCCAACGGGCTCGTGGCGGTGCCCGTCTTCGGTACGCCGACCGACGAACCGGCGGTGCGGATCATCGAGGCATGTTTTCCCGGCCGCCTGATCGAGCCGGTAAACTGCCGCGAGCTCGTTCGCGGCCGCGGAGCCTTGCACTGCATCACGCGGGACGAACCGGGCTTTTTCCTCCGCTGATTCCGGGCTTGCCCGGGCCGCCCGGCTTCGCCATCATCCCCTCCCTCGGCATGCCGCCGGGAAGCGTGGAGACCGATGCCATGGAACAGTTCGCGACGGTGGTCAAGGGATTCGTGTCGCTGCTGGCCCGCCTCTTGATCGCGGCCATCTTTCTGGTCAGCGCGGTTGGCAACAAGATCCCGCAGTTCCAGCAGACGGCCGAGTACATGGCCGCCGAGGGTGTCCCCAATCCCAGGTTCGCGCTCTTCGGTGCGATCGGCCTGTTGCTGCTCGGTGGCCTGTCGGTGATCGCCGGCGCCTGGACCCGGTTTGGGGCCCTGTTCCTGTTCGTCTTTCTGGTAGCGGCCACGTTTTATTTTCACGACTTCTGGCAGTTCGCCGACCCGGCCCAGCGGCAGCTGCAGACGATCCAGTTCATGAAGAATCTCGCCATCGGCGGCGGGTTGCTCGCGTTGGTCGCCTTCGGCGGCGGCCCCTGGAGCGTGGACGGCTGGATCGAGTGGAAGCAGGCCGAGGCCGAGACCAACCCGCCCGCCAAGGCCCGCACCGCGGCGAAGGTTCAGCAGGCGGCCTAAACCGCGGACCAGACTCGCTGACAGCGGCGGCGCGGCTGCTATACTCCCGCCTCCGCTGGGGGTCGCTGCCATGGTCGCCATATTCGTTCGTCGCTTGTGCCTGTGGGCCGCACTGCTTGTCTCTTTGGTCGTGCCGGCCATCGCGGCCGCGGTCGACGCCCCCGCACCGGAGAAGCCCATGCCCGCCAAGACTGCCACCGCTCCGTTTGCCATGCCCGCCGCCCGCCCCTTCGGCATGCTCGCCGACGGCCGCGAGGCCATGCTCTACACGCTCGAGGTTCCCGGTGGCTGGAGGGCGACGATCGCCGATTACGGCGCCATTCTCACGAGCTTCCTCGTGCCGGCGGTCGCCGACGACCCTCTGGCCAAGCCGGTCGACGTTGTGCTCGGCTTCGATTCGCTCGCCGGCTACCTCGCAGGGCATCCCTATTTCGGTGCGATCTGCGGCCGCTCGAGCAATCGGATCGCCGGCGGCACCTTCGACCTCGGCGGCAAGACCTACCGCCTGGCCACCAACAACGGCGCCAACCATCTGCACGGCGGCATCGAGGGCTTCGACAAGAAGCTCTGGAAGGGCACACCGCAGGTCACAGAGCAGGGGCCGGCCGTCGCCTTCGAGCTCGTGTCGCCCGCCGGCGACGAGGGCTATCCTGGCCGGCTCGTCGTGAGGGCCACCTACACGCTCACTCCCACCGGTGAGCTCGTCATCGAGATGTCGGCCACGACCGACGCGCCCACGATCGTGAACCTGGTGCACCATTCCTACTGGAACCTCGCGGGACAGGCGTCGGGCTCGATCAAGGATCACGAACTCGCGGTCGAGGCCGACCGCTACCTGCCCGTCGACGCCGGCAGCATCCCGACCGGGGCCTTTGCGTCGGTCGAGGGAACGAGCTTCGACTTCCGGCCGGAGCGAAAGCCGTGGGCTCGCTGCGGCGGGGCGATCGAGACCCTGCCGCCCAACGCCCCGCCCGGCACGCCCCGCGGCGTCGATCATGCCTACGTCCTGCGGGGTTGGCAGCCCGACGGGCAGCTCCGCCGGGCGGCCACCCTCCGCGATCCGGTGAGCGGCCGCACGCTCGAGATTCTTACCGACCAGCCGAGCATCCAGGTCTACATGGGCAACTTCCTCGACGGCTCGCTGACCGGCAAACAGAACGCCGGCTACGGTCCCAACGCGGCGATCTGCCTGGAGACGCAGAAGTTTCCCGACTCGATCCACCATGCCGACTGGCCGAGCGTGCGGCTCGATCCGGGCGAGACCTACCGGCACGTGATGGTGCACCGCTTCACGCGGTGACAGTGTCCTGGCGGGCTGCGGGCCATGCCGGAGCCACCGCGTCAGCGTCGAGGCTTCACCGCTTGTGGCGGCAGCAAGGTTTGCGCCGCGTGGCCTGCCAGGGCGGCGAATGCCCCGATCCTATTCGGCGTCACTGCTACAGATACCGGCAGCGGATCAGGGGAGCCCAGCGTATGGATCACTCGCCTGCCCGGCGTTCGCTGGGCGGGCAGCGGTCCGAACTGGAGCGATAGCTCATAGTGGCCAGTGGAGCGGTTTTGGCCGGAGCTGGCCCGAGTCGGGGTGTACCGCGAGTTGCCGAAGCCCGACACGCCAATAAAAAACCAGTTCGTGGTCCGGGGCCGGATCACAAGCCGGCTGTCGAGTGAGCCACTGTGGTCGTCGTTCGCGCCGAGCTGGCGGCCGCGGGCATTGAAGACCCGCAGGTAGGTGTCGAGCGTCGATGATCCCGGCAGCCGCTGGGCAAACGTTTCGACCACGAGCGTCTGGCCGGCGGCCACTCGAACGCGATAGATGTCGACATCGCGGCGGCCGAACCGGCCGTCACCGATCATCCCGGGCAGGAAAATATCGCCCGATGTTCCGCTGACCCGGAAGGCCTGCCGGATCGTGTCGCCGACGTCGCTGATGGGCGACGGGACCGGCTCAGGCACCGGTGCTGGTGTGGTTACCGGCGGGGCGTCCGGCTCCGGTGCGGGCTCGGGCGTGAGCCCTGGTAGTGCTGCCGGCAGGACATCACGGACCGCCGCCGCGGCGTTCAAGACGCCGCCGGTTACCACGCGGCCCGCAAGCTCCGCGACGGGCCGGGTCGTTGCCAGGAGTGCCACGCGGAGTTCGGCGGCCGTGGCCCCGGGATTCGCGGCCGCCATCAAGGCAAGGGTGCCGGCCACGTGCGGCGCGGCCATCGAGGTGCCGCTGTAGCTGGCGTAGCGGCCCCGAGGCACCGTCGAGACGATGCCCACGCCGGGCGCGGCCACGTCCACGCTTGTAATCCCGAAGTTCGAGAAGCTCGCCAACCGATCGGCCCGGTCGGTGGCGGCCACGGAAATCACCGAGTCATCGGGCTCGTTCGCGGGGTAGCTGGCCATCAGGTCGTTGTCAGTGCCGTCGTTGCCGGCGGCCGTCACGAACAGGATGCCCGCCCGGCCGCCAGCGGCGATGGCGTCACGGAGCCCGGCCGAGAAGCCGCCGCCACCCCAGCTGTTGTTGGTGGCCACGATGTTGATCCCGAAATCCCGCCGCATCCGGGTGGCGTAATTGATCGCGGCGATCGCGTTGGAGGTGGTGCCGTTGCCGCCGGCGTCGAGAAACTTCAGCGCCATGATCGACACCTGCCAGCTCACGCCGGTGACGCCCGCACCGTTATTTCCCACGGCACCGATCGTGCCGGCGACGTGGGTGCCGTGGCCGTTGTCATCGAGCGGATCACCGTTGCGGGCCACGAAGTTCCAGCCGTAAACGTCGTCGATGAAGCCGTTGCCGTCGTTGTCCCGGCCGTCGCCGGCGACCTCCCGCGGGTTTCGCCACATGTTGGCGGCGAGGTCGGGGTGGGTGTAATCGACGCCGCTGTCGATGACTGCGATCACCACCTCGCGGGATCCCGTGGTCATGTCCCAGGCAGCGGCGGCCGCGATGTCGGCGCCGACGATGCCGCCGAGATCACCCGCGTTGGCGAGGCCCCAGAGCTGGCCGAAGAGAGTGTCGTTGGGTCGGGCCGAAGACGCGATCATGAAGTCGGGCTCGACATAGTCGACCCATCCGGCCGTGGCGGCCCAGCCCAGCACGGCTGCCGAGTCTGCCCCCGGCGTCGTCAGGGAATAGAAGCCCTCGCCCAACGGTTCGGCTCGCCAGCCGGTCGCAAGACCGAGAGCCGTGTCGCCAGCCTCGGCAACGGCCCGCACGATCCAAGAGCCGGCGTTGACGTTCACGAGATCGCCCTGCCAGGCGAGTTGCGTCACGCTCCCGGCCCCCAGGAAATCGGCGGCCAACATCGCCCGCCGCTCCAAGGGTTCGAGCGTTAAGCGGACGCGGCGGCGGAGTGACCTTCCGACACGGCCTGCGGGGAAAAAGGGCCGGAGAAAAAATCCCAAAGCTGCCATGGCTGCGGCTCCATTCGCGACCGCCGGCATTGCCCAGAAGCCGCTCGTGACGGCATTCACTCCCGGCGAGGGAATTGTTGGTCGAGAGAGCGTTTCCGGAGCGGCAAACGAACCGCTTGCAAGCTAGCCAACGTGCCCCGGAGTTGTCCACCAACCCAGCTTTCTCTTCGGCGGGTCAGGTCTCGTTCGCAGAGGGTGGCTGCGGTGGGTATCCTGTCCGGCATATTCCGACGCCGCACTCTCGCCGGCGGCGACCCCTTGGGGATGCGTGATGGTTTTTCCGATCAGCGACGACAATTCCGACCGCCAGAGTTTTCCGTTCGTGACGATCGCGCTGATCGTCGCCAATGTGCTCGTGTTCGCCGTACTCCAGCAGGGGTTCCGGCCCGAGGGGATCAATAACGAATTCACGATGGCCTACGTGCAGGTGCCGGCCGAGATCATCTCCGGCAGGGACATCGTGAAGGAGCCCGAGATGCGGGTCATCCAGACCCCCCGTGGCCCGGTGGAGGTGGAGGATCCGGGGCTGCGGGAGACGCCCGTCCATGTCTGGCTGACGCTCCTCACGGCCATCTTCATGCACGGCAGCGTCATGCACCTGCTGGGGAACATGTGGTTTTTGTGGATCTTCGGCGACAACATCGAGGATGACATGGGGCATCTCACCTACTTTGTTTTCTACCTCGCCTGCGGAGTGCTTGCCTCGCTGGCCTTCGTGGCGCTCAATGCCGCCGGTGAGTCGGCCCTGACCCCCTGCCTGGGGGCGAGCGGGGCGATCTCCGGCGTGCTCGGGGCCTATCTTGTCCTCCACCCCAACCGCCGCGTGAGCGTGATTGCGGTGCGGATCCTCATCGATGTGCCCGGCTATCTGGCCGTCGGGATCTGGTTCCTGTTCCAGGTGATCAGCGGCCTGTTCGACTCAGGCGGCGGGGGGGGCGTGGCCTATTCCGCCCACGTCGCGGGGTTTATCGCCGGAATGATCCTCGCCAAGCCGATGAGCCGGCGGGGCGTCCGCGACTCAGCCGACGATCTCGTCGACTGGCATCGGCGGCTGGGCTGATCCGGCTGGGCTGATCCGGCCGGGGAGGCCGGTTCGCGGGCGGCCCGACGCCGGCGCTACCGCCAGACGTAGGCGGTGAGCCCCTCGAGGTCGCGGACATAGAGTTCCCGCCCCTCGACGGCGAGGTGGGCCCAGCTCTCCCCGTCGGCCACGCGGGCCTCGCCGAGGAGCTCGAAAGCCTCAGGCGTGGCCCGCAGGAGCCGCAGGTCGCCGGTCTCGTCGAGGGCGAGAATCCGGTCGCCGGCAGCGACCATGCTCCAATACTTGCCGAAGGGCTTCGTGATCCAGGCCTCCTTGCCGGTGGCCAGGTCGAGGCAGGCGAACCGCTGGTTTCTGAGGTGGATGTAGGCGTGGCCGCCGATCACGATCGGGCTCGACATGTAGCCCTGCACCTTGTTTCGCCAGACCGGCTCGACGGGCCGCTCACCGCGGGCGGCGTCGACGGCGAACAGGAACGACCCGCCCCCGTAGCTCGTCGTAAACACCTTGCCATCGTATACGGTCGGCGTGACGATATTCATGCCGCGGAAGGCCTCGACGGGCGTCTTCCAGAGCACGGTGCCGCGCTGCGGGTCGACGGCGGCCAGATCGTTGCGGGTCTGGACGAGGATCTGCTGCACCCCGCCGAGCATGACGGGATAGGGGGAGGAGAAGTCGCTGTCTGACATCCCGCCGCTGCTATCGAGCACCCGCCAGATGATTTTTCCGGTCGCCTTGTCGAGCTTCACGAAGCCCGCGCCGGCCTGCACGTAGACATGCGGGCCGATGACGAGCGGGCTCGACACGAACCCGAAGGAAGGTAGCGGGCTCTTCAAGGCCTCCATGAAGTCGACCCGCCAGAGCTCCTCGCCCGTGGCTGCGTCGAGGCAGACGAGCACGTCCCGGATCCCGGCCACAAACACTCGGCCTGAGTCGACACAGGGCGTGGAGCGGATCCAGGAGCCGTTGGAGGCGGCGAAGAAGGGCACCGTCAGTGATCCTTCCCACTCGACATGCCAGCGTTCCCGGCCGGTGGTTCGGTCGAGGGCCCGAACGTGCTCGGTCTTCTGGTCGCGGGTCTCGGTGACGATGACCGTTTCGCCGGCGAGGACCGGCCCGGAGTAGCTCGGGCCGAGGTCCACCCGCCAGCGTTTTTCGAGCCGCTCCGGGGCGAGTCCATCGGGCCAGTCAGCGGCGGTCACGAAGCCGTCCCGGCTGGGGCCCCGCCACTGCGACCAGGATCCGTCGTCGCCCAGGGCGGCCACGGCACACAGGCCGACGGCGGCGGCAGGTATCCAGAGTTTCCAGTCCGCGAATGACGATGCCAAGTGATGGGACTCCCGAACGAAGGTGCAATGCCGTAGCATACGGCACGATATCCTTGGAGCGAGCAATTCATGACAGAACCCATCAAACGGATCCTGGTCGGTCTCGGCAACAGCCGCACGGCCAGGAGCGTGACCGACCATGCCATCGAGATCGCCAAGTCCCGCGCCGCCGAACTCACGGGACTTGCCGTGACCGACCCGGTGCGGCTGGAGTGGACCGGACCGCGGCCGATGGGCGTGGGGGTGGAAGAGCGGACGGCCGAGCTGCGGAAGTCGCGATACGAGCGGGCTCGGGCCGACATCGCCGCCGCCGGGGCGGAGTTTGCCTCACGCTGCGTGGCGGCCGGCGTGGCCCACCGGATCGACGAGGAGACCGGGGATCCCTTCGCCGTGGCCGAGGATCTCGTTCGCTATCACGACATGTGCGTGTTCGGGCTGCAGGGGCTGTTTGAGCACGACATCGTGCCCGAGCCGGTTGATGCCCTCGAGCGGCTCGTGTCGGCGGGCGTGCGGCCGATCCTGGCAGTCGGCGAGGAGTTTCGGCCGATCCAGCGGGTGCTCGTGGCCTACTCGGGCTCGATCGAGAGCGCCAAGACATTCAAGCACTTCACGCAGTCAGGGCTGTTCGCCGACGCGGTCGTACGGATCGCCCACTTCGGCAGCGAGGACTCGGCGGCCAATCGGCGGCTCGAGAAGTCGGCGGCCTATTTCGCCGCCCATGGCCGGACGGTGGACACCGACCACGTGCCGGGCCATCCCGCCACGGCGCTGGTGCCCTACGCGATGGCCTGGAACGCGGATCTTATCGTGGCGGGCAACAGCGCGAAAAACCTCCTGATGCGGAAGCTGTTTGGTGAGACGGCGATCAAGCTGCTGCGGGAGAGCACGCTGCCGCTCTATCTCGCGCAGTAGCAGGTAAACCCTGCTCCGCGAGGACGGCGGCAAAGGTAGCCGCGAATGCCGCGTGCGAGCGGGCCGCCAGAAACGAGGCCCGCGCGGTCTCGGATGGCCGTGTCGCCGCCGCTGCCGTGATCGCGGCCGCAAGCTCGGCAGGGGAGCAGGTCGATTCCACGAACGTCACCAGGTCTGCCGGCAGCTCGGCGAAGCTGCCGACCCGGGTTACCACGAGCGGGGTGCCGATGGCGACGAGTTCGTTCACGACGCCTGAAGATTCACCGAACGTCGGCGTGCGGAGTTGCACCGCCACGTCGACCCGGCGCATGCAATCGGTGAGGCCGGCATCATCGGGGGCGTCGCTCACATCGACATACCCGAGGCGGTTGATTCCCGTCCGCCGGCAGTAGCGGCCAACCTCCCAGCCGGCGACCACGAGCCGGGCCGGCCGGGTGCGGTCGAGGAGCCCCACAGCCTGGGCCACGCAGTCGAGCCGCTTGGGATCGCCGGCATGGCCGAAGCTGCCGACCCGCAGCGTGCCGTCGCCGCCGGCCATCGGTGCTCTGGCTCCGGCCGGCTCTTCGATCGGCAGGAAGGCGACGTCGATCGACCAGACGTCGGCCCGTGGTCCCAGTGCCGCCCGGACGAGGTCGCGGCAGGCGGCCGAGTTGACGATCAGGCCGTCGAGCGCGGCGTGGTCGGCAAGGAACCGCAGACCGGCGGAGAGCTTCGGCTTGGCGGCCAGAGCGCGGGCGATCCAGTCCGGTACGTCGCCGGGCGGCTCGCCGGAGGGCAGCCCGTCCGCGTCATTCCCCAGCCACGCCCGAAAGATCGTTTCGAGTCCCGCCTCGTGGAGCCAGAGGAGCCGGCGGCCAGGCATGTCGCGGCTTCGCATCATCGCCTCAAACACCCGGATGTGATGCGGTGAGTTTCCCAGCACGAAGACCGTCGCATCGTGCCGTCCGCGGGCGAGTGCCGCCGGGAGCAGTTCCGCCGGCAGGATGCGGCTCGGCGGCACGACGCCGCGGGGGCGTTCGAGGCGGGCACCGCCATTGGCGGCGTAGAACGTCGTCAGCCAGTGGGCGTCCTGCAGGTGGCGGAGCGTGTAGGGGGCGATGCCCGAACTGACCGGTGGCAGGACGCCGACAACGGCGACCCGGGGTGCCGCGGCTGGTCGCGGCTGGTCGCGGCCCGGTTCCACCGCCGCCACCGCC
>JBBEEF010000115.1:0-7512 GCA_040880915.1 Pirellulales bacterium | reverse complement strand
ACCGCAACCGTCGCCACGCCAGGCTGCCGCGTCTCGATATGCTCCATGACACATCCGGCCGCACGATCCCAGCCGAGTTCGTCGGCCATCAGCTGGCGGCCAAACGCCAGCGACTTCGCCCGCAGCCTATCGCTTGCCGCCAGCCGGGCCATCGCCGCCGCGATCGACGCTGGATCACCCGGATCGCAGCCCAGCTCCGGGAGCACGAGCTCGGCCACGCTCGAGGTGTTCGAGCCGACGACGGGGGTGTCGCAGCCGTAGGCCTCGAGCACGGGCAGGCCGAGGCCCTCGTAGAGCGACGGGTAGACGAGCATCTCGGCATGCCGCACGAGACCGACGAGATCGCCGGCTGTCACGAAGCCGGTGCACTGGACCGCGTTTCGTGGCAGGCCCAACGATGCTGCCAGGGTGTGGAGCTCGGCGATCCGCGCCGCCGCCAGCTTGCAGACGATGGCCAGCCTGTGCCGGGGGTGATCGCGGTGGAAGATGGCGAAGGCCTGCACGGCGGCCGCCATGTTTTTTCGCCAGTCGTCGCCGCCGATGTAGAGGCAGTAGGGGCCGGTCAGTCCATGGCGGCGGGGCACGTCGGCCGTCTCCTCGGCCGGCCGGGCCATGAGGAGCCGCTTCTCGTGATCGATGTCGCCGTAGATGCAGTGCACCCGCCGCGGGTCGACGGCGGCATGACGGATCGTGTCGCGGCGGGTGGCGTGGCTGATCGCGAACAGCTGGTCGCTGTGCCGCAGCTCGCGGAGGGCGGCGAGGTACTGCCGGCGGGCCACCGGGCGGGTGAGATAGCGGTCGGCGAACAGGAGGGGCACAAGGTCGTAGACGATGCCCAGCCGCCGGGGACGCTGCCGCCGCACGGCCCGCGGCACGAGGAAGTCGGCGGCAGAGCCGGTGTGCCCGAGGAAGAAGCAGCCGCTGAGGATGACGTCGACCGCCGGGGCGGCCGGGCCGTCGAGATCGGCAACGGTGCACCAGGCGGCGTGGCGGGCCAATTCGGCCGCCAGCCCCGGGAGCGGGAAGCGGCCGTTGTAGAGAAGCAGCCACCGGTGGCGGGAATGGCCACGGGCGAGCTCCAGGGCGAGGCTCTGGGAGTAGGCGGGGATCCCGCGCTCACCATTGAACTGGGCTGCCCGGAGATCGATGAGGACCGTGCGCGGCGCGGTCATGCGGCCTCCCGCGAAGCCTTTCGGGGGGGCGTGCCGGCGGGATCTAGGCCGTCCGGCTCCGAATCGAGCGCGAGCCAGGCGAGCCCCGTCAACTCGCGGACGAGACCCTCGAGCTCTTCGACACGTTGTTCGAGGGCTTCGATCCGGCTCGCGGCCTGGCCGCGGCGGCACAGCCGGCGAACCCGCTTCCCCAGCGGCCTCAGCCAGTCGCGTTCGATCATTCGCAGCCACGAGCGGATCGGCATGCCAGGGAGCTCCATCAGCGGATCGGTTCGTCGTCAGGCGGCCTTGCGGATGATCAGGGCGATCGAGGTCGAGGCATGCCCGGAGAGATTGAGCCGCAGATGCTTGACCTGGGTCAACGGCGTGGTCTGCCAGTCGGCGTAGGGGGGCTCGTCGACGAAGCGATCGAGCAGGTGGCTGCCGGGGTCGACGTCGAGCGGCTCGACCGAATGACCGGCGGCCGTGAGCCGGCCGCAAATAGCCTCCATGTCGCGAAGCCGGTAGATCACGCAGGAGCCCTTGGCGAGGGTGTTGTCGTTGCTCGAGAGGTTGAATTCCGTGGTGTGGATTGCCACGCCCCCGGGCAGGAGGCAGTCCATCTGTCGCTCGAGAAACGTAAGCCCGAGCGCGAGCGAGCCGCAGTGCTCGAACGAGCAGGTCGACCAGGTGAAGTCGTAACCGGTGAGATCGGTGGGGATGCGGTTCATGTCTACCGGCCGGTAGCCGACCCGGGCCTGGAATGTCGCCGGGTCGCAGAGGCCGTGCTGGTTGAGGGCGTCGCACTGGCCCACCCACTGGCCCGTCTCCGCCCAGGGGGTGCGGCGTTCGTCGTCGTCGGGCAGGTCGGTGGCCGTGATCTCACAGCCCCGGGCGGCGAATAAGGACGGCAGTTTCTCGGCCCCGACGGCGAAGCCCAGGCCGCGGCGGCCGGGCTGGAGCATGTCCCGTTCCTCGAGCGCCTGGCAGATGAAGGCAAGTTCCCAGAGCTTGCGATGCGGCCGCCATGGCTCGTCAAGTGTCTCGGCCCAGCGGCGGAACGTCGCCGAGTTGAGCGTCTCGTAGCGGCAGAGTTGTGAGATCAGCTGCCGCGAGTCGTCACGGCGGCGGGGCCCGCGGAGATGGAGCTCGGGCCGGTCGCGGCGGAGTTCGTGGGGGCGGATCAGCGGCTGCCTGTCTGGCCGCTGGCGGAGTGCCCCGAGCCACTTCCGCACCTGTCGTGAAACCCTGCTCATCGTGTCTTGTCTCCTCTGCGACGACTTCACTGCAACGGCTTCGCGGCAAGTCCGCCGGCCGACCCCGTTAGGCCGCCCGCCGCTCAGCGGTCGATAGCCCCTTGATGACCGCCTCTTGCCGGGCGAGTTCGAGATCCCCTTCGACCATCATGTCGACGAGCTGCTCGAAGCTCGTGTGCGGTGTCCAGCCGAGGCGGGTGCGGGCCTTCGTCGAGTCGCCCAGAAGGAGGTCGACCTCCGCGGGGCGGTAGTAGCGGGGATCAATCTCTACGAAGTCGCGGTAGTCGAGACCGAGCCGGCCAAAGGTCTTGTCGCAGAAGTCTCGGACCGAAGAGAGCTCGTTCGTGGCGATGACGTAGTCGTCGGCCTCGTCCTGCTGGAGCATCAGCCACATGGCTTCGACGTAGTCGCCAGCGAAGCCCCAGTCACGCTGGGCGTCGAGGTTGCCGAGGAAGAGCTTGTCCTGCAGCCCCGCCTTGATGCGGGTGGCGGCGCGGGTGATCTTGCGGGTCACGAACGTCTCGCCGCGGCGCGGGCTCTCGTGGTTGAAGAGGATGCCGCAGGAGGCATGCAGGCCGTAGCTCTCGCGGTAGTTGATGGTGATCCAGTGGCCGTAGAGCTTCGCCACGCCGTAGGGGGAGCGAGGGTAGAAGGGGGTGGTCTCCTTCTGCGGCGTCTCCACGACCTTGCCGTACATCTCCGAAGAGGAGGCCTGGTAGAAGCGAATCTGCTCGCCGGTGTCGTCCTGGACGTCGCGGATCGCTTCCAGCAGCCGGAGCGTGCCCACGGCGGTCACGTCGGCGGTGTAGGCGGGCTGGTCGAAGCTCACGCGAACATGGCTCTGGGCGGCGAGGTTGTAGACCTCGTGCGGACAAATCTCACGGATCAGGCGGACGAGACCGTTGCCGTCGGAGAGATCGCCGTAGTGCAGGGTGAGGCTTGGCTGCTCCCCGAAGATCAGGTGCTCGATCCGCTGCGTGCCGAAAGTGCTCGAACGCCGACGCAGCCCATGAACCTCATAGCCCTTGGAGATGAGGAGTTCGGCGAGATACGAGCCATCCTGTCCGGTAACGCCGGTGATGAGAGCACGCTTGGCCATGGGGCCTCCTGCTGGAAACGGACGAAGGATGGGTCGGTCAGGGCGGCCCGGAAAGGCGGGCCACTGGAGACCGTAGGAGGGGGAGGCTAGCAGGGGGAGCGGGGCCGCGAAATGCCATTTCTGCGGCGGTTTTCCCCACGTCAGGCGGCCCGAGAGTCTGAGGGCTCGGAGGCTCCCGTGGCGGCGGCGAGCACCTGGCTGGCGGTGTGCGTCCAGGGCGTGGGAGCGAATCGCCGGCGAATCTCCGCCTCGCGATCGCGGACCCATTCCGGATCACCGAGCGATCGCTCGACGAGCGCAACGAGGCCCGGCTGGTCGTAGGGGTCGAAGTAGACCGGCAGGTCGGGGCTGATCTCGGGGATGCTCGTGGCGCTCGAGGCCAGGCAGAGCCGGCCGTGGCCAAGGCTCTCGGCCACCGGCAGGCCCCAGCCTTCGTACCGCGAGGCGTAGATCGTGGCTACGCAGGAGCGGTAGTACCAGGCCAACTCGGCATCGTCGACGCCGTGACGGAGGTGGATGCGGTCGCGGAGGCTGGGATCGCGGGTCAATTCCCGGACGAGATCGCCAGTGTACGGATTCGGCAGTCCGACGCAGACGAGGTCGGGGCAGCGGTCGGGGCTGCGGGCGGCCAGCACGCTCCAGGTGTCGTAGAGCAACCGGTGGTTTTTGCGAATGTCAAGGTTGGAGACGCAGAGAAAGAACGGCCTCTCAGGCACGGTGCGGGGCGGCGGCGGGTCGCCACTGCAGGCCGGGAGCACGTCCCCGAGCCGCACAACCGAGAGCGGCGGAGCCACGAGCCCGGCTGCGGCACAGTAGCGGTCGATCTCCCGCCGGGAGAATTCCGAGATCGTGAGTACGTGATCGGAGTCGGTGAGCACCCGCTGCACCCAGTCGGTGAGAATCCGGGTCGCTGTTTCATCGACCCACTGCGGCCTGAGCGTCGGGATCAGGTCGTAGATCATCCGCACGACCCGCACGCCCCGGGGCCGTAGGGCGGCGGTCGCCTCGGCATGAGCCGCGATCGCCCAGGAGGCTCCGACCGAGACCAGCATGTCGCCAGACCGAAACGGCCCGCGGGCAGTCGCGCGCGGGCCTGGCTCTTGGGCAGTCGCGACGAATGCCGCTGATGGTGGGGCGGAGCCCGCAGGCGTCGGTGGCTCTGGCGGCCTGCCTGCATCGCGGCCAAGGGCCTCGCGGACGCGGACCTGCGACCAGCGGGCCAGTTGTCGGCGGAACTGCCGGCCAGCGACCTTGAATTCACGGAATGTGGTCCGCAGGTCGGCCGCGTCGGGGCTCGTGCCGAAGATGGCGTCGCGAACCCGACGCCGGCGGGGGGCGGGTGGCCAGGATTCGGCCGTGGCTTGGATTGTGGCTTCGGAGTCGTGCGCGGCAGGCGGGCCACAATCGGCCGACCCGGTTTCGAGAGCCGCCATACTTCCGGCCGCCCAGGGGAGATGCCGGCGGATCGTCTCCGGCAGGGCGATGGCTTCAAGCGGGGCGAAGCCACCGATGTCGGCATTCCAGGCCACGAGTCGCGGGGCAGCCCCGATTCCGACGAGGCCGTCGAGGATGCCCACCGTCGTCCGCTGGATGCCGGTGAGGTGGGGCAGGGACCAGTTCGTGAGATCGGAAACGTCGTACCAGAGGGTCACGGAGGCATCCTCGTCGTGGCACGCAGGACCGACTGTCGTCCCGAGTTGCCGCTGCCGGAAACGTTAGCGATCGGCAGCCGCTGCCAGAATGCCATTTGCCGCGACGCGGGGCCCTACGATCGACTCGTAGACCCGGGCATAGCCACGGGCTGTCGCCGCCCACGGATAGGTGGCGGCGTGGGCCCGGGCCCGGGCTGCGAAACCGGGATCGGCGGCGAATGCCGCCATCCCGGCAGCAAACACGGCCATCATGGCGGCCGGCTCGAAGGAATCGAGGTAGAAGCCGTGGTCCCCAGCAATCTCGGGTAGGCAGGTGGTCCGGGCCATGAACACGGGCCGGCCGGCGTGCATCGCCTCGAGGACCGGAAAGCCGAAGCCTTCGGTGAGCGTGGGAAACAGAAAGGCCTCACAGTGCTCGTAGAGCCACTGGCGGTCGGCGTCGCTCACCTCGCCGGGCAGGATCGCACGGCCTTCGAGCCGGCGGCGAGAGACCTCGCGGGCAAGAAATTCTCCATAGGGCGTGGCCTTCTTGCCGGCGATCACGAGCCGCCGATCGGGCATTCGCTCGGCCAGGTCGAGGAGCACGTGGAAATTTTTGTGGGCCAGGCAGTTGCCCACGGTGAGCAGGAATCCGCCGGGTGGCAGCCAGGCGGGCCGGGCCGCGGCCGCGGCCGGCGGCGGCGAGAGGCCCAGCGGCACCACGTGGAGCGGCCGACCCCCGAGTTTCAGCCGGGAGGCGACGTCGTCGGCGACGAATTGTGAGTCGGTGACGACCGCCACTGCCCGGTCAATCTTCTCCTGGACGTCCGCCAGCTTGCGGGAGATCTTCCCCACCTGCTCATCGTGGGGCGCCTCGTGGAGAAAGTTGAGGTCGTGGATCGTCAGCAGCACTGGCACGCGGGGATCGAGTGGCAGGTATTTGGACATCTGGTTGGTGACGTGCCAAAGCGCGATGTCTGGCTGAGGCAGGAAGGGCCGCGCCAGGGGCCGCACGAACTGCCGCAGCGATTCCTTCTTCCAAGGAGCCACGCCGATTCGCGCGAACCCGCCGCCGGGAAAGTACCGCTCGGCAGCCGCCGGCAGGAAGAAGACCGGTGCGAACCGGCCCGGGGCCACCTTGAGCAGCTCGTCGGCGAGGTGGAGCGAGAACCGGCCGAGGCCACAGTTGATGTGCCGCAGTTTCTCGAGATCGATGACGATGCGGGGCAAGGATTCGGTCATGAGATACCTGATGCGGCTAGCAGGTCATCTTCGCGTCGGCTGCGGCCGCCGTACAAGCGGGATTCCGGGGGCCGTTTCTGGTGGGCCGGCAGCCTGGCAGCGGCGGGCGCGTTGCGGCCCCGGCGTCGCACACCATAGGCTCCTAGGCGGATTCCCGGCCCCCTTCCCCGGCCCCCTTCCCGGCCTCTCTGGAGAGCACGTCCATGATCCGTCAGTTTCTCGTCGTAGCAGTCGTCTCGCTCCTGGCACTTCCCGCCGCGATTGCGGAGCCCGCGACCGCGGAGCCGGTAACGGGCTGGCGGACGCTCTTCAACGGCCAGGATCTCACCGGCTGGAGCGGCGACCCGAAACTCTGGAGTGTTCGCGAGGGCGTGATCCGTGGAGAGACGACGCCGGACGCCCGGGCCAATGGCAACACCTTCCTGATCGCGGAGGATCTGCTGCTCGAGAACTTCGAGCTCGAGCTTTCCTTTCGCTGCTCGGCGACCAATAACTCCGGCATCCAGTACCGCTCCAAGCACATCACCGAGGGCAACCCGAAGAACGCCTGGGTGGTCCGCGGCTACCAGCACGAGATCCGCAACGAGAACAAGTTCCCCAACGTCTCGGGCTTCATCTATGACGAGGGGGGCAAGCGGGGCCGGATCTGCCCGGCCGGTGAGCGGGCGGTGTGGACCGACAAGGGCAAGGAGGTGACCGGCCAGCTCATCGATGAGGCCGGCTTCGCGGAGTTGTTCCGGCTCGACGACTGGAATGATGTCCGCATCGTGGCCGAGGGCAACCGCCTCCGGCACTTCATGAACGGCACGCTGATTCTCGACTTCACCGACGACGACACCCACGTGCTCCGTGAAGGCATTCTTGCGGTGCAACTGCATGCAGGAGCGCCGATGTGGGCTGAGTATCGAGGCATCAGGGTTCGCGGGCTGCCCGCTGCTGAATAACCCCGGTCGCCGAGCGCGGTCGCCAAGCGTGGTCACGTTCTGGGAGGGCACGGGCAACGTCTTCGAGTGGGTCGGGGTCGCCCGTGCCATCTCGCCGGACGTTCGCTACGGGCATCCTGCCCTGCGCTCACTCCGTGCAAGCTTCGCTTCGGCATCCTGCCTCTCGCTCGCTTGCAAGGCCGTCGAGAT
>JBBEEF010000114.1:1445-3818 GCA_040880915.1 Pirellulales bacterium | reverse complement strand
CCCATGAAACTCGTCAGGTTTGGCCCGCGGGGCCACGAAAAGCCGGGCCTCGTCACGGCCAATGGTGGCATCAAGGACGTCTCGGCCCACGTGGCCGACTACGACCACGCCTTCTTCGCGTCCGGCGGCCTCGACAAGCTGCGATCCCTCGCCGCCCTCCCCGATTCCCTTCCCCAGTCCCTCCCTGACGCCCCGGCCGGCGTCCGCCTCGGCCCGCCGGTCGCCCGGCCTCATAACGTGTTCGCGATCGGCCTCAACTACTCCGACCACGCGAAGGAGACCGGGGCCGCGATCCCGACCGAGCCGATCCTGTTCATGAAGGCCACGGGCTGCGTCTGCGGTCCCCACGACCCGATCCTGATTCCGCGGGATAGCGTCAAGACCGACTGGGAGGTGGAACTCGGCCTCGTGATCGGCCGCACCGCTCGCTACCTCACCTCGAAGGAGGCGGCCCGCGACCATGTGGCCGGCTTCTGCGTCGCCAACGACGTGTCAGAGCGGGCCTTCCAGCTCGAGCGGGGTGGCCAGTGGAGCAAGGGCAAATCGAGTGACAACTTCCTGCCGCTGGGCCCCTGGCTCGTGACGGCCGACGAGCTGGGCAACCCGCAGGCCCTGGGGATGACGCTCGAAGTCAACGGCGAGCGGCGGCAGACCGGCAGCACGGCCACCATGATCTTCGACGTCTGGCACCTGGTGCACTATCTGTCGCAGTTTCTCACGCTCGAGGCGGGTGACATCATGATCACGGGCACTCCGCCGGGCGTGGGCATGGCGATGAAGCCGCCGATGTTCCTCGGCTCCGGCGACATCGTGACCGTCGCGATCGACGGCCTCGGCGCCCAGCGGTGTGTCTGCGAGCAGGCATGACGCTGGGGGTGCGAGACCCGGCAGGCCGCGAGGCTCTGCCAGGTTCCGGTCAGGTTCCGGTCGCGGCCGGCCACGTGCCCAGGGCAAACACCACGCCCGACACAATTCACCATCCATGGCCCTGCCGTCGGATGCCCTAATGCATGGTGCCGTGGAGCACGCCCTTGAGCGGTGTGCCGGTGGCGGCGGTGAGCGACCACTCGACCGAATAGCACCATGTTGGCCCGAGGTCGGGCACCGTGAGCGACACCCGCCGGCCAGCGCTCGACACCGTGGCCGCCGTCACGACGAGTTCCCGTTCGTCGTGGTGCTTCGAGCCGTAGTTCTTCGTCCGCTTCAGGTTCCAGGCCCGGACCTTCCAGTTCGCGGTAGCGGCCGCCGTGGCGGCGTCGAGCGGCAGGGCGAACTCGAGGTCGAGCGACCCCGGCTCGGTGTGCAGGCCGACGGGGATCGTGAGCGGCTTTTCCGTCCGGCGAACACGAAACAAGCCGCCGGGATGCTGGCGGTTGCCTGCCCAGGCATAGAGCCCGCAGGCATAGAGCTGGCCGTCGGCCGGGTTGAACCGGCCCCGCATGATGCCGGTGGGCAGATCGGGAATCGGCAGGGCCACCATGCCCCCCTGCACGATGCCCCCAGCACTCTTGGCTCCGGCCGCGGGCTCAGTGAGCACAAGATGAATCCGCCCCTCGCCGTAGGAGAGTTCGAGGAGCGCGCCGGCCAGCGGCGGCCACCGCTCGCTTGTCACCCGCAGGAGTTCCGCCGGCGAGCGGTCAAACGCGTTGGTGATCCAGCAGGCCGGCGGCTCCATCGCCTCGTCGCGTTCGTCGGTGACGGCGTGGTAACCATACATATTGCCGTAGAAGCCCCCCGGCCGGACATGGTTGATCCGGTTCTTGGGGTTCCAGTGTCCCTCCTGATCAGTCACCCAGAACGTGCCGTCGGCCTCCACGCAGACGCCGTTGGCAGCCCTGAATCCGGTCGCCACGATCTCGGTCGCCTTGCCGTCCGGCGAGACCTTGAGGAGCGTGCCGTGGTGAGGCACAACCGCCGGCAGGGCGTGGCGGGCGCTCTTGGCGTAATACAAATTGCCGGCCACGTCGGTCTCGAGCCCCATCGCAAACTCGTGGAAGTGCTCGGTCACTTGGTGATCGTCATTGAACGTGTCGTAGCGGT
This sequence comes from Pirellulales bacterium, assembly GCA_040880915.1. GTDB lineage: Bacteria > Planctomycetota > Planctomycetia > Pirellulales > UBA1268 > QWPN01. The sequence goes on along the minus strand of JBBEEF010000114.1, from coordinate 1,778 downwards.
CGGTGAGTCCGTCGCCGTCGAGATCCACGAGCCGCACGATCCGGTCGCGGCAGCCAACATGGACCACCCCGTCGATCACCTTGACCCCGAGCGGCTGAAAGAGCCCGGCGGCGATCCGCCGCCAGGCAAGCGGTCCGGCGGCCGAAGCGATCCCCCGCACCCGCCAGACGTCGCCGTCCCAGGATGAGACCACCGCCTCGTCGGGCCCGGTAAAGTCGAGACCCGAGAACCGCACCTGGGCGTTCCAGGGATTCGCCTCCGGAGCGGTGAGCACGTCGACGGCGAAAGGGCCACTGTCGCGGCCAGCGGCCGGGCGGGTCTCAACCGCCACCG
>JBBEEF010000114.1:0-1345 GCA_040880915.1 Pirellulales bacterium | reverse complement strand
AATCCAGGCCCGGCCGCGGCCCACGCCCCCAACGCCTTGGTCGAGCCGCACAGCCAATCCCTTGCGGGCCACGTTCATCCCATCGGAGCCCACCTCGAACGTGCCGGCAAGGAAGGGGCCGTAGTCGTGGGTTCGCCAGGGCTCGATCAACGAAGGCTCCGGGCCGCGGCTCGTGCCGGCCGGGAGCGACGCGAGGTAGTCGGGCGTGACGGCCGAATACCAGCTGGGATTTCTGGCTTTGAGAAACGTCTCCCGCAGGTAGTGGATCACATCGTATTTCTGACTGGGCACCATCCAGTTCTGGGCCACCATCAACCCGGTGCCGTAGGTGAGCGTGCGGTAGATGGCATGGGGATCGCTACCCGCCTTGAAGATTCCCTCGGCAAACCGCGGCGCTGTCGGCAGTGAGCCCGGCGCCTCGTGCGTGCCGTGGCAGTTGGCACAGACACGGTTGAAGATCTTCTCGCCCCGCTCGAGCGCCGCCCGCGACTCGCCCGGGTCGCTCCACTCGGCGATGAAGCTCGCATGGTCGATCTCGCGCTCGTAGGCGGCAGGTTCCTGAGCCGCCAGCAGCAGCGGATCGGGGGCCAGTTCCTCGGCCCGAGCCGCGCCCCCCTCGGCCACCGCGGCCAGGTAGGCAACGAGGTCGAGGAATTGCTGCCGGTCGGTGAGCAGATTGACGAGCCCCGCCGGCATGAGCGAAACCGCCGCCGGCACTCGCTCGTCGATCGTGGCAACGGGAATCACGATCTCACGGCTCCCTGCGGTGGCATCCCGCAGGACGACCTCGGCGACCGTCTCGCGGACGAAAAGCCCCGTGACGCTCTTCCCCTCGTCGGTCAGGATAGTGACCCCTCGGTGCTCCGGCCGCACCACCGCCGAGGGATCGAGAATCGACTCCGCGAGATGGGCTACGAGCCGCTCGCGGGAGACGCCCACCGGCATCGCGGCAAGGTTTGGCCCGAGCATCGCCGCGGCCTCACCCAACGCGTGGCACTGCGTGCAGGCAAGCTGCCGGGCATGGAAGACGTTCGAGCCGCGGGCCGGATCGCCCTCGCGGGCAATCTCAGCGGCAATCGCAGCCGGATCCTCCGCCATCAGCTGCTCGGCAAGCGAGCGGGGCGGCTCGGCTGCCGCTCCGCCGCAGGACAGAACGGCCAGCCACACGATCCCCACGAAGCCCGGAGCCCGGGCGACTAGAATCCCGCGGGCTGGAGGGGCAATTCGCACGCATGAAGATGACACGTCTCGCTCCAAGCTGGGAATCGTGCGCCACGGGGCGCCAAGGTTTTCCTACAAGGGCGGCAGCATCCGCCCACCAAACCCACCGGGTGGGTCGGGGTTG
>JBBEEF010000113.1:1210-25493 GCA_040880915.1 Pirellulales bacterium | reverse complement strand
GGGAGGAATCTCTGCGCGATCTCCGCGCCGCCCCATAAAAGCCCCGGGCGCGAGCTCGGGGACTGCGGGAATGAAGGCCACCCCGCCTGCCATGCCGCTTGAGCCTGGCTGCTTCCAATTAATGGGCCACGTCACAGTCCCCCAGCTGGCGCAGGGGGCTTCTATGCCACATGCAGTGCTGACCGGGATGGCGATCCTCCCCGTCGGGCTCGCTTGCAAGGCCGTCGAGATCACACGGGCAACCCCTCCCCAGGCCCTGGCAAACCCCGGCGGCCACACGGGGGGCGTTTTGAGGCTTCGACGGTTAATCCGCTCGTGACTCAGCGGTTAGAGCTCTATACACTTGATTAAAACACCTGTTTGAAACAGGCGTCGGGAGCGCTTGATGATCCAAAACAACCTCGCCAAAACGCCAAACAAGGCCCCTGGGCAGAAAAATTGCCCGGGAGATGACCCGCGGGAGCGGCTGCTGCTGGCCGCGGGCCGTGAGTTTGCGGAGAAAGGGTACGAGGCCGCGACCGTCCGCGACATCTGCCTGGCCGCGGGGGTCAACCTGGCGGCGGTCAATTATTACTTCGGCGACAAGCGGCGGCTCTATATCGAGAGTGTGAAGCACGCGCACGAGGAGCGGATGCGGCAGGTGCCCGAGCCCGACTGGGCCGCGGGCACGCCGGCCGACCGCAAGCTCCACGACTTCGTGGGCAACATGCTCGAGCGAATGCTCGGATCCGACCAGCCCCCTTGGCAGGTGAGGCTGATGCTCCGCGAGGTGCTCCAGCCCACCGAGGCCTGCCGCGAGTTGGTCGAGGACTACTTCCGCCCCCACTTCGAACTGCTCGTGGCGATTCTCGACGAGCTTGCCGCCGGCAGGCTTGACGAACCAAACCTGCGGCGGGCGGCCTTGAGCGTCATCGGCCAATGCTTCCTCTACCGGGCCGCCGGCGACGTGGTTGGGATGCTTGTGCCAGCCGAGGAGCGGGCGGTACTGCACACGCCGCGGGAGCTGGCTGCCCACGTCACCCGGTTTACTCTCGCAGCAATCGGCGCCGGGCCGCCGCTGGCTGCCGCGTCCCGTTGCGATGACTCGCCCCGTCCGGAGGCCTCGTCCACATGAATGTTGTTCGAGTCATCGTCGGCTGGCTGACGCCGCTCGCCATTCTCGCCGCGGGTATCGTCGCCTTCATGTTTCTGGGCCGGCAGTCGCCCCCTGAGCGGAAGCAGGTTGAGAGGCCGGCCGCGACGCCCGTTCGCGCCGTCGAAGCCGTTCGCGAAGCCGGGGGTCTTGTGATCGAGCTCGACGGGGTGGTTGTGCCGCTCCGCGAGGTGACGCTCGCCGCCGAGGTGCCCGGCCGCGTGCTGCGAAAAGCGGACGCCTGCAAGGCGGGCCGGTTTGTCACGGCCGGCACGCTGCTCTTCGAAATTGATCCCCGCGACTACGAGTTTGAGGTGTCCCGACTGAAGCGGGAGGCTACCCAGGCGGCGCTTGCCATCGAGGAAGCCGAGGAGGAGATCAAGCAGAACGCCACGGCGGTCGAGCTGGCCATGCAGCAGCTCGAACTATCCCGCCGCGAGGTCAAGCGGCTTGATGGCCTGAAGGCGAACCGGATCGTGACCGAAGCGGAACACGACGGTGCCCTGCGCGACGAGCTCACGGCGACCACCGTACTCACCAATCTCCAGGGCCAGGCCCGCGTGTTCGTCAAGCGGAAGAGCCGGCTGGAAGAGGCGAAGGCCCTCGCGGAGACGATGCTCGACCGCTCGCAACTCGACCTGGACCGGACTCGTGTCGTGGCCCCCACCGACGGGGTCATCGTCGCGGACTACGGGGAGCAGGATTCCTATGTGTCCAAAGGCATGGCGCTTGTGACCATCGAAGATACGAAGCAGGCTGAGATCCGTACGAGCCTCCAGATGGACGAACTGGGCCGGATCTGGCGGTCGGCCGGTCTTGCCGACCCCTTGGCCGGCGGGCCTCACGAGATGCCCGACACGCCCGTCACGATCGTGTTTACGGTCGCCGATCGGCAGTACGAATGGGACGGCTTCCTTTCCCGCCAGGAGGGCCGCGGACTCGACGAGAAGACCCGCACGCTCCCAAGCCGGGTGATCGTCGCCGAACCGACAAAGGTGCGGGCGCTCGACCGATATGGCGCGGCGCTTGAGATATCGCCGTCCGGTTCCCCACGTTCGTTGATGCGGGGGATGTTCGTCCAGGTCCGTGTGCATGTCGACTCGCCGCATGAGCTGGTCTCGATTCCCGAGGAGGCCCAGCAGCCGAACGGTGAGGTGTGGGTGATCCGCGAGGGTCGCCTCGAAATCATCCGGCACCGGCCAGTCCAGGTGGCCGGCGGGCGGGCCATCTTCGAGAGCGGGCCGTCGAGCCTGGTGGTCGGCGACCGCGTGGTCACGAGCCAGCTCACGCATCCCCGCCAGGGCATGGCGGTCGCCGAGATCGAGTCCGGGTCGGCCACCTCCGCCGCCACGCCAGCCACCGCCGCGACCGGAGGCAGAGACGACACGTGAGGAGCATCATTTCCTGGACAATCCGGAACATGCCGGCCATGAACACGCTCTTGGTCGCAGTGCTCCTCGTCGGCGCGGGGGCGTTCGCGACGATGCGGCGCGAGGTGTTTCCCGAGTTCGAGCTCGAGATCGTCCTCGTCACGGTGCCGTATCCCGGGGCCACCCCGGAGGAGGTCGAGGAGGGCATCTGCCAGAAGATCGAAGAGGCCTGCCGGAGCGTCGAGGGGATCAAGAAGGTCACGAGCGTGGCCCAGGAGGGAGTTGGCTACTGCGTGTTTGAGCTGCGTGACAGCGTCAAAAACGTGCAGAAGTCGCTGGCCGAGATTCGCTCCGAGGTCGACCGGATTCCGAGCTTCCCCGTGCTCGCCGAAGACCCGAAGGTAGAGCAGATCACGCTCCGCACGCCAGCCATCAAGGTTGGGGTGCTTGTGCCCGACCCGGCGGTGGCCGGCGACGTGTCGGAAGAGGCGCTTCGCGATGTCGCCGAAGCAGTCCGTGATGACCTGCTCTCGCTGCCGGCCGTCTCGGCGGCCAACCTCCAGGGGGCCCGTGACTACGAGATCGACATCGAGATCCCCGAGGCCACGCTCCGGAAGTATGGCCTCTCGCTCCAGGCCGTGGCCGAGATCGTCCGCCGTGAGAATCTCGAGCTGCCCGGCGGCCTGATCCGCGGCAAGAGCGGCGAGATCCTCCTGCGTGGCAAGAACAAGCGGTATTCCGGGGAGGAGATCGCCAAACTGCCGCTTGTCACGTTGCCCGACGGGCTGGTGCTCACCGTCGGTGACCTCGCGACTGTGCGGGACGAGTTTGCCGACGTCGCCTCTACCAACCAGATCAACGGGCGGCCGGGAATGGTGATCTCGGTCGACCGCACGTCGAGTGAGGATCTGCTGGCGATGGTGGCGGCGGTGAAGGGATACATCGACGGTGGCGGCAGGCTGCCCGCCGGCTACGAGTTGGTCACCTGGGCCGACCAGTCAGTCGACGTTCGCGACCGGCTCAACATGCTCGTCTCGAACGGCCTGCAGGGTCTGCTGATCGTGTTCGTGGTGCTGGCCCTGTTCCTCGATCTCAAGATCGCCTTCTGGGTGGCCATGGGGATTCCGGTGGCGATGTTTGGGACCGGGGCCTTGATGTTCTCGACCGATCAAACACTCAACATGCTCTCGATGTTCGCCTTTCTGATGGCAATTGGAATCGTGGTCGACGATGCGATCGTGGTCAGCGACAACATCGAGCGGCATCGGCGGATGGGCAAGCCGCTGGTGCAGGCGGCGATCGACGGCACGGTCGAGGTGGTTCCGAGCGTGATCACGAGCGTGTTGACGACCGTGATCACGTTCCTGCCGCTCTGCTTTGTCTCGGGCGTGATGGGCAAATTCATTGCGGTGATGCCCTTCGCCTTTATCAGCGCACTCCTGATGTCGCTGCTCGAGTCCACACTCGTGCTGCCCGGTCATCTGGCCCACGAGAAGAACCTTTTGTTCACGGTCCTGGGCGTGGTTCTCTATCCGCTGCGGCTCCTGCTGCCCGTCGTGGCCTTCCTGCAGCGGGCCTGTGACCGGGGGCTCAAATGGTTCGTGCGCTGGATCTATTCGCCCGTCCTCGACTTCGCCATCGACAACCGCTTTTCGACAATCGCTCTGGCCGTCGGGTTTCTCCTCTTGGCCCTGGGCATCGTCCGCAGCGGCATCACACCCTTCGAGCTGTTTCCGAAGATCGACGCGAACCGCCTGCTGGCCAAGATTGTGTTCCCCGACGGCACGCCGGCGAGCGTCACCGAGGAGGCCACCCGCCGCATCGAAGCGGCGGCCGTCGCGGCCTCGCGGAAGTTTTCGCCGCCGGGTGGGGATCCGGTGGTCACGCTCGTCCACCGGGCCGTCGGCACGGTGGCGTCCCAGGGTGAGGTCGGTCCCGACGCCCGCATGAGCGGCAGCCACGTGGGGGCAGTGGCGGTGGAACTCGTCGAAGGGGAGCGGCGGGATGTCACAAGCGAGGAATTTATCAGCGAGTGGCGGCGGGCGGCTGGTGAGTTCGCGGGCACCGAGTCGCTCCTCTACGGCACCGAGAACATCGGCCCCGGAGGCAAGACGATCGAGTTCAAACTGCTGGCCCAGTCGAGCCCGGAAGCGGTCGTGCAGCTGGAGGCGGCCGTGACGCGATGCAAGGAGTGGCTCGCCCAGTATCCCGGTGTGATCGACATCGACTCCGACTCGCGGCCCGGCAAGTGGGAATACCAGATCAAGGTCAAGCCACGGGCCGAAACCCTCGGCGTCTCGCTGGCCGATCTCGCCGGCACAGTCCGCGCGAGCTACTACGGCGAGGAGGTGATGCGGCTCCAGCGGGGCCGGCACGAGGTGAAGCTCATGGTCCGCTATCCGCGGGACGAGCGGCGGAGCTTCGCCACGCTCGACGACATCCGGGTTACTGGGCCCGATGGGGTCAAGCGGCCGCTGCGTGAACTCGCCGACATCACCGTTGACCGAGGGTATTCCGAGATCAATCGGCTCGACCAGAAGCGTTCCGTTACGGTGGTGGCCGACATCGACGTGGCCACCAGCACGCTCACCAGCGGCCAGATCACGGCCGATATGGAAAAGCGGCTGATGCCCGGCCTGCTCGCCGAGTTTCCCCTGGTTCGCGTCCGCTGGGAGGGGCAGCGGGAGCAGACAAATGAGTCGCTTCGCAGTCTCGGCATCGGTTTCACGGTGGCCCTGTTCGCGATGTTCGTGCTCCTGACGATGGAGTTCAAGAGCTACTTCCAGCCGCTCCTGATCATCTTCGTGATCCCGTTCGGGATCGCGGGGGCTGTGTTTGGTCACGCCCTGATGGGAATGCCGCTGACCTTGTTCAGCATGTTCGGCCTCGTGGCGCTCTCGGGCGTCGTGGTCAACGACTCGATCGTTCTCATCGACTTCATCAATCACCGCGTTCGGGCCGGACACCCGCTGCGTGAAGCGCTCCGTGAGGCGGGCTGCCTGCGATTCCGGCCGGTCCTGCTCACGAGCGTGACGACGATCGGCGGCCTCATGCCGCTGCTCTTGGAAAAGAGTTTCCAGGCTCAGTTCCTCGTGCCGATGGCGACCTCGATGGCCTTCGGGTTGGCGACGACCACGCTTTTGGTTCTGATCCTGGTGCCGGTGATGTACTCGTTCTTCGGCACAACGGCCCGCGACGGCCACGTCGAGGCGGACGAACTCGAGGGAATAGTCAGCGGAAATCCTGCCGCCGAGGAGGCCGCCGACGCCGAGTGGCTGCCCGACAACCTCCGGCACCAGCCGCCCCGTCCTCAGCCGCTCTCGGCCTGAGGCGGCGGCTGCGCCCGACCCCTTACACCAGCCAGTGGCAGATGTCGCCGTCCTGCATCAGGTATTCCTTGCCCTCGACGCGGAGCTTGCCGTGGCCGCGGATCTCCTTCTCGTTCTTGTAGGTTTCGAGGTCCTCGAGCGAGTAGATCTCGCCGCGGATGAATTTCTTCTCGAAGTCGGTGTGGATCACGCCTGCAGCCTGTGGGGCGGTGGCCCCGACCGGGATCGTCCAGGCCCGCACCTCCTTCTCCCCCGCCGTGAAGTAGCTCTGAAGACCGAGCGTGCGGTAGGCCGCCCGCGCGAGCACCGCGAGCGCCGGCTCCGTGAGGCCCGCCCCGGCGAGCATCTCTGCGCGATCGGACTCGTCGAGCTCCGCGATCTCTGCCTCGAGCTTGGCGCAGACCGCCACCACCTCCGCCCCAACCACTACCGCCTGCCCGCGGACGGCCTGCACGAGCGGGCCCGCACCGGCAACATCGGTCTCGTCAACGTTCGCGACGTAGAGGATCGGCTTGGCTGAGAGGAGGCCGAGTTCCCTGACGGCGGCAGAATCGCCCTCGGAGAGCTCGAGGGTCCGCAGCGGCTTGCTCTCCTGGATATGCGTCAGGCACTTCCGCATCGCATCTACCTTGGCCCGAGCCTCCTTGTCGGTGCTCTTGGCGGCTCGCTCTGCCCGCGGCAGCAGGTTGTCGAGGTGTTGCATGTCGGCCAGGATCAACTCCAGCTCGATCGTCTCCATGTCGGACACCGGATCGACCTTTCCCGCCACGTGGATCACGTCGGGATCGTCGAAGCAGCGGACCACCTGGAGGATGGCGTCGACCTCGCGGATGTGGGAGAGAAACTTGTTGCCGAGTCCCTGCCCCTCGCTGGCCCCCTTCACGATCCCGGCGATGTCGACGAGCTTGAGCGCGGCCGGGATCACCTTCTTTGTCGGGATCAGGGCCGTGATCCGCCGAAGGCGGTCGTCGGGCACGCTCACCATCCCCTCGTTGGGCTCGATCGTGCAGAACGGGTAGTTCGCGCTTTGGGCCGCCTGCGACATCGTGAGCGCGTTGAAGAGCGTGCTCTTGCCGACGTTGGGGAGGCCGACGATACCTGCTTCCATGAAGCTGCTCCGGGCGTTGGGGTTCCGAGGCGGCATGATACGGGGTGACCGTCAACTCGCCCAAACGCCCCGCATCCGGGTGGGTCATGTCGGAAAATGGGCGGCGGCGGCCTTGCGATTCGTCGCCGCCCCGGAAACACTGCCTATAATAGAAGCTGACGGGCATGCGACCCGCCGCCGACTGCGGAGAATAGATCCATGACGGGCGGGCGAATCCTGGTGAACGGGCTCCTCGGTCTGGTGGCTGCGGTGTCTGCGGTAGTGCTGGCAGGAGGCGTGACGATGGCGGACCAAGCGGCGGCACCGAAACTCGCCACGGCCACGTTCGCCGGGGGCTGTTTCTGGTGCACCGAAGCCGTCTACTCCGAGATCAAGGGGGTGACGAGCGTCACGAGCGGCTACCTCGGCGGCGAGGTGCCGAATCCGACCTACAAAGACATTTGCACCGGGCTCACCGGCCATGCCGAGGCGGTGGAGGTCGAGTTCGACCCGGCGGTGGTGCCCTATGAGAAACTGCTCGAGGTGTTCTTCGCCACCCATGACCCCACCACGAAAAACCGTCAAGGTGCTGACGTGGGCACGCAGTATCGCTCTGGCATTTTCTACCATGACGACGAGCAGCAGCGGATCGCCACGGAGGTGATCAAGCGGCTCGACGCGGCGGGGGCGTTTCCGGGAAAGATCGTGACCGAGGTGACCAAGGCGACCACCTTCTATCCGGCCGAGGATTACCACCAGGACTACTTCGCGAACAACCCCGGCCAGGGCTACTGCCGGGCTGTGGTTCTGCCCAAGGTCGACAAGGTTCGCAAGGTCTTCAAAGACCTGCTCAAAGACTAGGGATCCAAAGCCGCCGTTCCAGGCACCGTTCCAGGCACCGTGCGCGGGAGTCCGAGCGGGGCGGGCCGCGAAAAGCAAGCTCGAACGACCCAGCGAGCCAATTTCAGTTACCATTGATGAGTGGTCGGATGGAGGGTCGCGGCGCTCCAGCCTGTGCCGGCCGCGGCCGACCAAACGCTTCCTGAACGCTTTCTCGAAGAGGAGACTTTTATGATCCTGCGATCCCTCGCCGTCGTCGGCCTGGCTGCCCTGATCTATAGCCCGTGCCTTGCCGAGGAACCGGCCGCGGTCTGCCCTGTGATCAGCCACCCCACGCCCGCCTCCCGCGCGACTGCTGCCGGCGGGATGACCAACGGCGACTGGTGGCCCGACCAGGTCAACCTCGCCATCCTCCACGGGAACCCGGCCGCTGGAAATCCGCTGGGAGCGACCTTCGACTACGCAGAGGAGTTTCAAAAGCTCGACCTCGCGGCCGTGAAACAGGACCTGCAAACCCTGATGACGACGTCGCAAGACTGGTGGCCGGCCGACTACGGCCATTACGGGCCGCTCTTCATCCGCATGGCCTGGCACAGCGCCGGCACCTACCGCGTGGCCGACGGCCGCGGCGGTGCGGGCTACGGCACGCAGCGGTTTGCACCCCTCAACAGTTGGCCCGACAACGCCAACCTCGACAAGGCTCGTCGGTTGCTCTGGCCGATCAAGCAGAAGTATGGCAACCGCATCTCCTGGGCCGACCTGATGATCCTCGCGGGCAACGTGGGGCTTGAGTCGATGGGTTTCAAGACGTTCGGCTTTGGTGGCGGCCGCGCGGATGTCTGGGAACCGCAGAACGACATCTACTGGGGCCCGGAGAGCGAGTGGCTTGGCGACAAGCGGTACACTGGCGACCGCCGGCTCGATAACCCGCTGGCCGCCGTGCAAATGGGCCTCATCTACGTCAACCCCGAGGGGCCCGACGGGAAGCCTGACCCGCTGGCCGCGGCCCATGACATCCGGGAAACGTTCGCCCGGATGGCGATGAACGACGAGGAGACGGTGGCCCTGATCGCCGGCGGCCACACCTTCGGCAAGAGCCACGGGGCGGCGGCCGCCGACAACGTCGGGCCGGCGCCGGAGGCCGCTCCGGTCGAGGAGCAGGGTCTCGGCTGGAAAAACAGCTTCGGCACCGGCAAGGGTGCCGACACGATCACCAGCGGACTGGAAGGCGCGTGGACCTCCACGCCCACGGCCTGGTCCACCGGCTACTTCGACCACCTCTTCGACTATGAGTGGGAGCTCGTCAAGAGCCCAGCCGGGGCCTGGCAGTGGACGCCGAAGGAAGCGGCGGCCAAGGGCACGGTGCCCGACGCCCACGACGGCACGAAGTCGCACGCGCCGATGATGTTCACCACCGACATCGCCCTCCGCCTAGACCCGGCCTACGGGCCGATCTCGAGACGGTTTCACGAGCATCCCGAGGAACTCGAGGCGGCCTTTGCCAAGGCCTGGTACAAGCTCACCCACCGCGACATGGGGCCAGTATCGCGGCTCCTGGGGCCCGACGTTCCTCCGCCGCAGCGGTGGCAGGATCCTGTCCCGGCGGTCGATCACCCGCTCGTTGATGCGCGGGACGTGGCAGCCCTCAAGGCGAAGCTACTCGGTTCGGGCCTGTCGGTGCCGGATCTTGTCTCGACGGCCTGGGCCTCGGCCTCGACCTTCCGGGGCAGCGACAAGCGGGGCGGGGCCAATGGAGCCCGCATCCGGCTCGAGCCGCAGAAGGGGTGGGAGGTGAACCGGCCCGAAGCCCTGGCCGCGGTGCTCACCCGGCTGGAGGCGATCCAGCAGGAGTTCAACGCCGCCCAGACCGATGGCACGAAGGTGTCGCTGGCCGACCTGATCGTGCTCGGCGGCTCTGCGGCGGTCGAGGAGGCGGCCCGGCTGGCCGGGCATGAGGTCGTTGTGCCGTTCACTCCCGGCCGCACCGACGCGACCGCGGCGATGACCGATGCCGAGTCTTTCGCCGTGCTCGAGCCGCGGTCCGACGGATTCCGCAACCACCTGGCTCGGGAGATCGACCGGCCCGCCGAAGAACTCCTCGTTGATCGGGCCCAGCTCCTGACGCTCTCCGCTCCGGAGATGACCGTGCTCGTGGGAGGCCTGCGGGTGCTCGGCGTCAACGCCGGCACCGGCCCGCTGGCCAACCTGGGCGTGTTCACCGACCGCAGCGGCCTGTTGACCAACGACTTCTTCGTCAACCTGATCGACATGGGAACGGAGTGGCGGCCATCGCCCGCCTGCGATCAGTTTTTCGAGGGCCATGACCGGGAGACAGGGAAGGTCAAGTGGACTGCCTCGCGGCTCGACCTGATCTTCGGCTCAAACTCGCAACTGCGGGCGATCACCGAGGTTTACGCCAGCGACGACGCGGGGGAGAAGTTTGTTTCCGACTTCGTGGCGGCCTGGAACAAGGTGATGAACCTCGACCGCTTCGACCTCCCGCCCGAGGCGTGAGTCGGCTTTCTCTCTATCCCTCACGCCCCGGCTACGCATCGGCGTAGCGGGCCACCAACTCGCCCGCTTCGACCGGAGTGCCCGGGCTCACGAGCACTTCGGCCAGCGTGCCATCTCGCTCGGCATAGACGGTGGTCTCCATCTTCATCGCCTCGAGGCTCAGGAGCTTCTGCCCCTTCGTCACCTTGTCGCCCGCACGGACGGCAACCGTGACAACGAGCCCCGGCATCGGGGCGGCCACCTCGCGGGCGTCGCCCGGCGTGGCCTTGGGCCGCCGCTGCACCTGCTGCTCGAGCGACCGGTCGGCGATCGACACGCTCCGCGGCTGGCCGTTGAGCTCGAAGAACACCGTCCGCGTGCCGTCAATGTGCGGCTCGCCCACGGTGAGGAACCGGATCAGGAGCGTCTTGCCTGGTTCGATGTCGACCGTGAGCTCTTCGCCGGGCTTGGGGCCCTCGAGAAAGGCCGGCGTGGGAAGCGTGCTCAGGTCGCCGTAGGCCGCCACCTGGCGGGCGAAGTCCTGAAACACGCGTGGGTAGAGGAGCCAGGAGAGCACCTCGCGGGGCGACGCCGTCCGGCCGAGAAGCTGGCCCACGCTCGTGGCGGCCGCCGCGAAGTCGGCCGGCGGCAGCGACTCCCCCGGCCGGCCCGTCACAATCTCGGCGTTGCGGACCACCCGCTCGACGATCGCAGGGGGAAAGCCGCCCGGCGGCTGGCCCATCCGCCCCGCGAGCAGGTCGATTGCCGACTCGGGGAAGGCGAGTTCGCGGGATGGGTCGGCCAGGTCGTCGGCCGTGAGGCCGTTGGTCACGAGCAGCAGGGCGAGGTCTCCCACGGCCTTGCTCGTGGGCGTCACCTTGACAATGTCGCCCAGCACCCGATTCACGTCGGCGTAGGCCCGGCAGACCTCCTCCCAGCGTTCGCCGAGCCCGAGGGCCTTGGCCTGCTCGAGGAGGTTTGTGAACTGCCCCCCCGGCATCTCGTGGAGGTAGAGGTCGGCGTCGGGAGCCTTCATGCCGCTCTCGAACGGCGTGTAATGGTCGCGGACGGCTCCCCAGTAGTGGGCCAGCCGCCGCAGGTCGTCGGTGTCGAGCCCGGCGTCGAGTGGCGTGTGGCGAACGGCATCAACAAGCGCGTTGAGATTGGGCTGGCTCGTGAGGCCTGCGAAGGGCGCGAACGCCGCGTCGACCACGCTCGCCCCATGCTGGGCTGCCTCGAGCAGGCTCGCGAGCGCGGCGCCGGAGGTGTCGTGGGTGTGGAAGTGGATCGGGATGCCGACTTCGGCACGCAGCGACTCGACCAACTTCCCGGCGGCGAACGGCTTGCAGAGGCCGGCCATGTCCTTGATGGCCAGCATGTCCGCCCCGTGCTTCTCGAGCTCCTTGGCGAGCGCGACATAGTAGGCGAGCGAATACTTCGTGCGGGCCGGATCGAGAACGTCGCCGGTGTAGCAGATCGCCGCCTCGCAGATCGCCCCGCTTTCACGGATCGCCTCCATGGCCACCCGCATGTTGGGCACCCAGTTGAGCGGATCGAATACGCGGAACAGGTCGATCCCGGCGGCCGCTGATTCCTTGACAAACTCGCGGACCACGTTGTCGGGATAGTTCGTGTAGCCGACGGCGTTGCTCGCCCGCAGGAGCATCTGGAACAGGATGTTGGGAATCCGCTCTCGCAGCTGCGCGAGCCGGTCCCACGGGCACTCTTTAAGAAACCGCATCGCGGTATCGAACGTGGCCCCGCCCCACATCTCGAGCGAAAAGAGCCTCGCCCCGAGCCGGGCATAGGCGTCGGCCACGGCGAGCATGTCGTATGACCGCATCCGCGTCGCCAGGAGCGACTGGTGGGCATCCCGCATGGTCGTGTCGGTCACCAAGAGCCCCTTCTGCTGACGCACCCAGGCAGCAAACTTCTCCGGCCCGAGTTCCCGGAGCCGCTGGCGGGTGCCGGCGGGAGGCGGCGCGAGCCGGTCGTGGTCGGGCAGCGGGGCCGGCTCACGGCGGGCGATCGCGGGCCGCCCCTTCACCAGCGGGTTGCCGTTGACGATCACGTCGCTGAGATACTCAAGCAGCTTGGTGGCCCGGTCGCGACGGATCGGAAAGTCGAACAGGGCGGGCGTCTCGTCGATAAACCGCGTCGTGCACTTGCCGGCAAGAAAGTCGGGGTGGGTGACCAGATTCACGAGGAAGGGGATGTTGGTCTTCACGCCCCGAACCCGGAACTCTTGAAGACACCGCTCGATATGGCCGGCGGCCTCGTCGAGCGACAGGCCGCGGGCAGTCACCTTCACGAGGAGCGAGTCGAAGTAGGGGGTGACCACGGCTCCGGAGAAAGCGGAGCCGGCATCGAGGCGGATGCCCAGGCCGCTGGCCGAGCGGTACGCGGTGATCCGGCCGTAGTCGGGCAGGAAGCGGTTTTCCGGATCCTCGGTGGTCACGCGGCACTGGATCGCCGTGCCCATCATCCGAATCGCCCCCTGGTTGCCGAGGCCGATCTGCGGATCGGAGAGCTTCCAGCCCTCGGCCACCCGCAGCTGCCGCCGCACGATGTCGATGCCGGTGATCTCCTCGGTGACGGTGTGTTCGACCTGGATCCGGGGATTGACCTCGATGAAGAAGAACCTGCCCGTGTCGGCGTCGACCAGAAACTCGACCGTGCCGGCGTTCTCGTAGCGGGCGGTGTGGCCGATGGCCAGGGCCGCCTCGCAGATCGCCTCCCGCATCTTGGGGTCGAGGTTTGGCGCAGGGGCCACCTCGACCACCTTCTGATGCCGCCGCTGGACAGAGCAGTCCCGTTCGAAAAGATGGACGAGGCCGCCATGCAGGTCGCCGAGCAGTTGCACCTCGATGTGCCGGGCTCGCTGGATGAACTTCTCGACAAACACGCTGGCTGAGCCGAAGGCGGTCTTGCTCTCCCGCTGGGCGCTCTCGAGTGCCACGGCCACTTCGTCCTCGCCGTGGACCACCCGCATGCCCCGTCCGCCGCCGCCGTGGGCCGCCTTGAGAATCACGGGATAGCCGAGGTCGCGGGCAACCTTGCGGGCGTCGGCCAGGCTCGTCACGGGCCGGGCACTGCCGGCCAGGATCGGCACACCGGCCTGGCGGGCCAGTTCGCGGGCCGCGGTCTTGTCGCCGAGCGTGCGGAGGAGTTCGACCCGCGGGCCCACAAACGTGATGCCGGCGGCGGTGCAGGCCGCGGCGAAGTCGGGGTTTTCCGAGAGGAACCCATAGCCGGGGTGGATGGCATCAACATCCCGCTCCTTGGCCAGGGCCACGATCGCGTCGATGTCGAGGTAGGACCGGAGCGGTTCCCCCGGCCGGCCCACGAGATATGCCTCGTCCGCCTTGAAGCGGTGGAGGGCGAAGCGATCCTCATGGGCGTAGATGGCGACGGTGCGGATGCCCAGTTCGTGGGCCGAGCGAAAGACGCGGGTGGCGATCTCGCTACGGTTGGCGACCAGAAGCCTCTTGATCGGACGCATGGAATCACCTGAGGACGGGGCTGGGGCAGGTCAAAAAGGTACTGGCGGTCGCCCAATGTACCGGTCTGGCCGGCAGCCGACAGGCCGCGGCAATAGACGGTGTGAATGCCGCATCACCGCGGCAGGGCCGCCCGCTCGTCGGCGTAGCTGGGCCGCAGGTATTCCGGCACCAGCGACGCCGGGTCGTCGGCCTCGCCGGCGGCGGCCCGGGCGAAGCCGAGCGTGGCGGCGGCGGCAGCCGATGGGAACCAGGCCTCCGCCGGGGCCGGCGAGTGTCCGGCGGCGGCGAGCCGGTCGGCCAGCGACGCGACCGCAGGCCCCGAGACCTGCGACTGCGGGGGGAGCGACTCGATCCAGGCGTTGGCGGGCACAAGCCGAGCCGCCTCGATTCGCCAGCCGCCGGGCAATGACCGATCGGTTTCGGCCGTGGCGGCATAGACCTCGTCGCGGCCGGCGTCGTAGGCGAGCTCGATCCGACCGCCGGCTTGATCGCTCAAGCCCGCCGTCTGCCGGGCCACGACCTCGAATCCCGACACGCCAAGGAGCCGGCCGCCACCGGCCCAGGCAATGGCCTTGGCGGTGGCCACGCCCACCCGCAGGCCGGTAAACGAGCCCGGCCCGCGGACGACCACGAGCAGGTCGGCATCGGCCACGCTCCACCCGAGGTCGGCGGCCACCTCCGTGAGGGCCGCGGCGAGCCGCCCGGCATGCTCCCCCGCGGGGCCGAGCGGCCGGAGGGCTACGGCCGCGGCCTCGCAGGCGGCCACGCTGCCGGCGGCGTGGCTTGTGTCGATGGCGAGCGTCTTCATGGCGTGCAGTGGGGGCAAGCGAACCGGCGATCCTTGACCGGTCCCGTCAGCGATCGTAGCCTGCAAGACTATACCGAAGTCGCACCCTCCGCAGACCCGCCGCCGCACCGCGGCCCGGCCCGAGCGGGTTCCGGCCCGAGCGGTCGGTCGATCAGTCAGCGTTGGAAGCGCACGTGAAGCGGGCCATCATCAGCGACATCCACGGCAACCTCGAGGCCCTCCAGGCCGTCCTCGCCGACATCGACCGGCAGGGAGTGGACGACGTGATCTGTCTGGGCGACGTGGTGGGCTACGGGCCAAATCCCTGCGAGTGCGTCAAGCTCGTGCGGGACCGGTGCAGTGTTGTGATCCTGGGCAATCACGACCAAGGCGCGCTGTTTGATCCGGACGGGTTCAACTCCGGCGCGGAGCGGGCGATCCGCTGGACCCGCCGCCAGATCGAACTGCACGACCGGCTGCCGCGGAACTCTGCGAACCTGCTGAGCGACTTCCTCGGGGAGTTGTCCCGCAACTATGTGCAGGGCGACTTCATGTACGTGCACGGGTCGGCCCGCCGGCCGCTCGACGAATACGTCTTCCCCGAAGACATCTACAACCCGCTCAAGCTCGAGCACATCTTCGAACTCGTTCCCCACCACTGCTTCCAAGGGCACACCCACATCCCCGGCATGTTCACGACGTCGCCCGAGTTCATGGCGCCCGGGGTGCCGAAGGGGGAAACGGAGGTGGCGATGGACCTGCCGGCCGGCAAGGCGATGGTCAACGTCGGCAGCGTGGGGCAGCCCCGCGACGAGGATCCGCGGAGCTGCTATGTGGTGGTCGAGGACGACCGGCGGGTGCGGTTCCGGCGGATCGAGTATCCGCTCGAGACGACGCGGCGGAAGATCCACGCCATCGCCGACCTCGACAATTTCCTCGGCGACCGCCTCGTCCAAGGGCGATAACGGGCCGGGGTCCGCTTTCCACTTCTCGGGTTCCACTTCGCTTCCCAGGGTGAGGCGTGAGCCGAGCGGAATCCGCGAGCCACTGGCACCGACCCGTTATACTGCCTTGAAACCCCCTGGAACCGCTGCTGTGGAACGTCGCTACGTCCTGTTCTTCGCCATCGCGCTTGCGATCGTGATCACCAGCCAGATGCTGCAGTCGTTCCTGTTTCCCCAGCCACCGGTACCGGCCGCGACCGAGGATGCCGCTAGCAAACGCGAGCCTCCTGAGTCGCCAGCGGCCGCTGAGCTGGCCGCCGGCGACGCCGCCGATCCAGCCGGCGCCGCCGCTTCGGAGGAGGGAGCGGAAGCCGCCCCCCGGATGCGGCTCACGCTCGGCTCGCTCGACCCGGCCGACCCCGCGAAAATGCTCGTCACGCTCACGAGTCGCGGGGGGGCGATCGAACGGATCGAGCTTTCTGACGAGCGGTTTCACGACCAAGAGGACCGTTCCGGATACCTGGGCCATCTCGGTGCCGAGGCTGTCGCCGAAGGTTGTCGGATCACGGTCGTGGGCAAGGCCACACCTGCCGACCTGGCCGGCCTGAGGCCGGGCGACATCATTGTGCGGGTTGCCGGGGCTGCCACGGCCGATCCCGTGGCATTTGCCGACGTGCTCGCCGGCACGCGGCCCGGTCAGCGGGTGCCCATCGAGTTTGTCCGCGGCGGAAGCCCCAGGGCCGTTGAGGCCACGCTCATCCGCCGGCCGCTCGAGGTCGTGCGGCCCGAGTATCGCGGCCGGCCCGTGGTCGATCTCGACGGCCAGCCCCACGATCAGCTCTCGTTCTGCCTCTCGCTCGAGACCCGAGACGGCCGCCGCCGGCGGGAGCCGCTCGAGGAACTCGGCGGCCAAGAGCTCGCGGCGATCGACTGGCAGGCCGCTGCGATGGCCGACGGGGCCGGCGTAACCTTCACGCGGACTCTGCCCGGCGGCCTCGTGGCCACGAAGGAATTCCGGATCGTCTCCGGCCCCGAGCCATCGGGGTATGCCCTCGACCTGATCGTGGGCCTTGAGTCGCCGGACCAGAAGACCGTCGTGAGCTATGCCCTCGACGGGCCCACCGGGCTGCCGACCGAGGGGTGGTGGTACACGCAGCGGGTGTGGCACGAGTTCTGGAGTTCGCTTGCCGTCCGCGATGTGGCCATGCGGTTTGTCGGTGGCCAGAGCGCGATGATCAGCGGGCTTCAGACGCTCGCCGGCACGCTCGACCGTCCGGCCACCACGGTGCCCCCCGACAAGCCGCTCTCCTTCGCCGGTGTCGACGCCTTGTACTTCGCGTCGGCCGTCCTGCCGGCGACCGAGGGAGACGTGCCCGACCTCGCGGAGGTGCGGTCGATCGCCGTCGGTGATCCGTCCGAGCCGGCCCGCAAAAAGCTTGTCAATGTGACTGCTCGGATCATCTCCGCAGACACCGCCATCGATGCGAACGAGCCACTGCGGCATCGCTACACGATCTTTGCCGGCCCCAAGCGACCCGAGCTCCTGCAGCAGTTCGGCGCCCCGCAGGCGAGCATGGACGACCTTGTGTACTACGGCTGGTTCGGCTGGGTGGCCCGGCCGATGATCGCGCTGTTGCACGGGCTGCACGCGGTCGTGCGGAACTACGGCGTGGCCATCATCCTGCTGACGGTGCTCGTTCGCGGGGCGATGTTTCCGATCAGCCGGCGGCAGGCGATCTCGTCGCAGAAGATGCAGGCCCTCCAGCCCGAGATGAAGGTCATCAACGAGAAGTACAAGAACGACAGCGAGAAGCGGGGGCGGGCCGTTCAGGATCTGTGGCGGAAGCACGGCGTCAACCCGGCTGCGGGCTGCCTGCCGGTGTTCATCCAGATCCCAATTTTCATGGGGCTTTACCGCGCCCTCGCCACCGACGTCGAACTCCGCGAAGCGCCCCTGTTCACGACGGCGATCCGCTGGTGCTCGAATCTCGCCGCCCCCGACATGTTCTGGGGCTGGACAGGCTACCTGCCCGAATTCCTCGTCACCCCCGAGGGCTGGCTGGGGCCGTTCTTGAACCTCCTGCCCCTCGTGACGATCGGGCTGTTTCTCTGGCAGCAGAAGCTCTTCATGCCGCCGGCGATGGACGAGCAGCAGCGGATGCAGCAGCAGGTGATGAACTACATGATGCTGTTCATGGCAGTGATGTTTTTTAAGGTCCCTTGCGGCCTGTGCCTGTACTTCATCGCCTCGAGCCTGTGGGGCATCGCCGAGCGGTTGCTCTGGCTGCCGAAGCCCGCTGCGGCCACGGCCGCCGGTGGTGTGCAGGTCGTCGATGCGGTGTCGCAGCCGGTGTCGGCGGTCGCCGAGGCCAGCCGCCAGCGGCGGCAGGCGCGGAAGCGGCTGCGATAGCGGGCCCCACGCTCGCCTTCGGAGCTGATCGAGTTTCCGGACCAACCTCCGCCTGAGTCGCGCTTCAGTCGCGCTTGAGTCGCGCTTGAGTCACGATTGGTTCGCATGTTCTCCATCACAGAATTGATTGTGGCGCCGGCAACCGTCGCAGGGCCCGGCTCGCGGGGGATCGTGAGGCTCTCCGGTGACGGGCTCGACCGCGTGCTCGAAGCACTCTTCGGAGCCGAGCCGCCGGGGTTCGCGACGGCCGGCGGCCTGCCGCGGCTCGTGGCTGCCCGGTTTCGTGCGGCGTCGCTCGGTCGCGAGTGGGGCGAGATCGCGGTAGACATCCTGCACTGGCCGGGGCCGGGCGGGCCGGTGGGCGGGCCGCTCGCGGAGGTGCAACTGCCCGGCTCGGCGGTGCTCGTGGAAGCGGTGGTCGCGGAGGCCTGCCGGCACGGGGCCCGGCTGGCCCGCGGCGGCGAGTTCACGCTGCGGGCGTTTCTCACCGGCCGGTTGGATCTCGTGCAGGCGGAGGCCGTTGTCGCGGTCGTCAACGCCCGCTCGCCCGCGGAGTTCAGCTCCGCGCTCGATCGGCTCGCGGGGGGCGCTGGCGTAGCGCTCGCAGCCGTGCAGGCCGACCTGCTCGATCTGCTTGCCGACATCGAGGCGGCGATCGACTTTGCCGACGCGGCGACTCCCGACGCGGTGCCGGTCGGCCCCACGTGGACGCATGTGGCCGAGCGGATCGCTGGGTGCGAAGGGGCGGTGGCCCGGGTGGCGGCAGCCCTCGCGGGCCGGGATGCGGCCGCGACCGAGCTGCCACTGGTGGTGATCGTCGGTTCGTCGAATATCGGCAAGAGCAGCTTGTTCAATGCCCTCGTTGGCCGGGCCGCGGCGATTGTGGCCGATGAGATGGGCACGACCCGTGACTGGCTCGAGGCGCGGCTCGGCGACGCGACCGGCGGCACGTGCCTGCTTGTCGACCTGCCGGGGCTCGAGGCCGCGGAGCCAGCCGACGCGATCGCCCGCGAGGCTGCGGCGCGGGCGCGGGATGTGATCGAGCGGGCCGACCTCGTGCTGGCCTGCCACGATGCCGGAGCAGATGGGGCGGCGACGGCGCGTGGCCATGGGGCATGCCTGGAGGTCGTCACGCGGTGTGATGTGGCAGGCTCGGCGGGTGGAACGGCTCGTGAACACCTTCCCGGGGAGCGAAGTCGGATCCTGACGAGCAGCCTCACCGGCGCGGGGATCGGCGAACTCCGCGTAGCGATCCTGGAGGCGGTCAGGCGGCTGCCCTGTGGCGGTTCTCTGGCCACGCTTCGGCTGGCCGTTGGCTGCGACCTGGCCTGCGAGGCCTTGGCAATGGCAGGGGAGGCGGTGGCGGCAGCCCTGGCGGGAGGCTTCGTGGACGAATCGCTCGTGGCCGCCCACCTCCGGCGGGCTGTTGACGCGGTGGCGGACGTCACCGGGGCCGCGGTCGGCAGCGATCTGCTCGACCGGATATTCTCGCGGCATTGCATCGGCAAGTGAGTCTGAACTGGAAGCGAGAGAGCCGCTTGAAACAGTCACTGCGACACACGCTTGCCCCACTTGTTGCCGGAGCGGCCGCCTACGCCCGGCTCGATCCCGCCGGCCGGGCGACGCTCGCCCGCGAGACGGCCGCGACGGTGGCCACCGCGGCGGCGGCCTGGGTCCGAGCCGCGGCGACGATGAAGTTGGGTGGCGAATCGGGGGGTAACGCACCACCACAGACCATCATCGCCGAGGAGATAGCCACCGGTCCCTTACCCACGCTGCGGTTACTGGCAATCACAGCCTGGGCCTGGGAGGAGATCGGCCGCTCGGGCCGCCCGCGGCCGGCCCGGCCTCCACGGCTAAGCCATGCCGCCGGCGGCCCTGACGGTCCAGCCTCGTTTATCAGTGTCGATGTGCTGCCCGAGCGGCGGCTGTTCGACCGCGCGATCTTCGGCGGCCATACCGCGACCGTTCGCTGTGTGAACCCGGGGAGTGTGCCGGCCTTCCTCGAGTCGTGGGAGGCGGAGGCGACCACGCGGCCGCGGTCTGGGGGTGTGGCCGCCGTCCTCGGTGCCGGCAACGTCACCGGCCTGGCCCCGGCCGACGCGATCAGTCAGGTCTTCGAGCATGGCCGCGCGGTCCTGCTCAAACTCCACCCGTTGCACGCCCCGCTCGTACCGGTCTATCGGGAGGCCTTCGCGCCGCTGCTCGACGCCGGGCTCGCGGCGATCGTGGTCGGTGGCACCGAGCTGGCCGAGGAGGCGATCGCGGAGCCGGCCGTTACCCACGTCCATCTCACCGGCGGTCAGGCCGCCTTCGACGCCGTGGTGTGGGGCGGTCCGGGACCGCAGCCACCGGGCGGCCGGCCGCTGCTCGCCAAACCGATCACGTGCGAGTTGGGCAATGTGACCCCTTGGATCGTCGTGCCGGGGCGGTACACGCCTACGCAGCTGCGGCATCAGGCCGATCTGGTCGCCGCCTCGATCGCCAACAACACGTCATTCAATTGCATCGCCACCAAGGTCCTCGTCACCTGCCGGCAGTGGGAGCAGCGGGCTGAGTTTCTCCGGCTCGTTGCCGCCCGGCTGGCGAGCCTGCCGGCACGACCAGCATGGTTTCCCGGATCCCGGCAGGCCTGGGAAGCGGCCACTGGGCGGCCGGCAGCGGCTGACGGCACGCTGCCGTGCGTGCTGGTGCCGGAGGGCGACGCGGCCGATCGCCGGCTTCTCGACCGCGAGTGGTTTGTGCCGGTGGCCGCGGAGGTCTGCCTCGACGCCGGCGACAGCGAGACCTTCTCGAGCCGGGCCTCGGAGTTCGTGCGATCGCTGCCGGGGTCGCTCGCGGCGAGCGTGACGATTCCCAGGAGCCTGCCC
This sequence comes from Pirellulales bacterium, assembly GCA_040880915.1. Taxonomy (GTDB): domain Bacteria; phylum Planctomycetota; class Planctomycetia; order Pirellulales; family UBA1268; genus QWPN01. The sequence continues at coordinate 4,728 of JBBEEF010000113.1, read as the reverse complement.
CCGCAGGATTCCCGACGGGCGGATCTCCTGGTCGAACACCTCCGCTATGGCGTGGTGGCGGTGAACACCTGGGCGGCGCTTGCCTATGCGGTCGGGAGCGTGCCCTGGGGCGGCTATCCGGGGGGCACGCTCGCCGACCCGGCCAGCGGCATCGGCCACGTGCACGATCCGCTCCTGCTGCCGCTCGTGCACAACTCGATCCTCCGGGCCCCGCTGGCCACGCGGCTCACGCCTGCCTGGGTTCCGTGGCACGCCGGCGGCGACCGCCTCGCCCAGGGCGTGGGCGAGATGATCGCTGCCATCGTGCGGGGCCGGTCGGGCCTCAGCCAGCTTGCGAGGATGATTCCCGCCGTGCTGACCGGCTGAGCTGGCTGGGAGATTGGCGGGTCGTGGGTCAGCGGCGGCGGCGGCCGCCACGCGGCCCGCCTGCATTCGGCTCGTGCTTCCGCTCCTGAAACTTCTCCGCCTGGCCGGTCATCTCGTAGAGAAACCGGCTCGGGTGGCAGGGCTTGCTCCGGCCCCACTTCGTCCGCGTGAGGCAGAGCGAGAGCACGAGCCGGCGGCGGGCCCGCGTGATGCCCACGTAGCAGAGCCGCCGCTCCTCGTCGATCGCCTGGAGACCGTCGCCAAGCGAGCGGTGGTGCGGCAGGATGCCCTCCTCCAGGCCCACCATCCAGACGCAGTCGAACTCCAGCCCCTTGGCCGCGTGGAGCGTCATCAGCCGGAGGATGTTCCCCTTCGGCTTGTCGTCCTTGAAGCGGTCCTCCTGCTCCTCCACCTGGAGCACGAAGTCGTCGAGGAAGCCGCGGATCACCGTCGCTAGATCGGCCTCGCCCCGCCGGCTCCGCTCATGCTCGTCGAGCGCACTGGCCACCTCCTCGCAGCAGCCCCAGCGGGTCTCGGCCTCGGCCAGATCGTCGGCGTATTCCTTATCGAGGTGCTGCCGGTAGCCCACGTCGTCGAGCAGCCGCCGCAGGATGGCCGCCCCCCGCGACTGCCCGGGAGCGGCCGGCGGACCGGCATCCCGCAGGGCCACGAGCCGCTCGAGCGCCGCCACGCCCCCCTTGGCTGCTTGCGACAGCTTCCCGCGGTCTCGTAATGCGAGCAGCTCCCGCCACAGGCTTGTGCCCGCCTCGGCCCCGCCGGCCCGGGCGGTCTGCACCACCTGGCTTGAGATCCCGCGGGGCGGCACGTTGGCCACGCGAGCGAGCGCGAGGTCGTCGTCGGGTTCGACCATGAGCCGGAGAAAGGCCATCACATCCTTGACCTCGCGGCGGTCGAAGAACGAGCGGCTGCCGACGAGCTCGTAGGGAATCTGCCGCCGGCGGAGCTCCTGCTCAAAGGCCCGCGTCTGCTCGCCGGTGCGGACCAGGATCACGGCGTCTCCGGGATCGCACTGCCGCTCCCGGATCAGGCTCTCGACGTCTCCCACGATCCGGCTGGACTCATCAGCCTCGTCCTGGGCCTGCACGATCGCCGGGGGCACGCCGGCCGCAATGGTGGCCACGAGCGTCTTGCCATGCCGGCGGACGTTCTGCTCGATGAGCCGGTTGGCTGCGGCGATGATCTCGGGCGTGGAGCGGTAGTTCTCCTCGAGCTTGACCACCCGGGCACCGGGCCAGCGGCGGGCGAAGTCGAGGATGTGGGAGATCTCGGCGCCCCGCCAGGCGTAGATCGACTGGTCGTCATCGCCGACCACGCAGATGCTCGCGTGGTCGCGGGCGAGGGCCGCGAGGATCCGCTCCTGGATGCCGCTGGTGTCCTGATACTCGTCGACGAGGAGGTGGTCGAACCGGCCTGCCTCGGCGCGGCGAACCTCCTCGTCGGTTGCGAAGAGTTCGTCGACGAGCAGAAGCAGGTCGTCGAAGTCGACTGCCCCGGCCGTCTTGAGGGCCTCCTGATAGCGGCGGTAGCCGGCGGCGGCGAGCGTCCAGGTGTCGTCGGCGTCTGCCGCCAGGCTGTCGAGGGCGGTGGCGGGGCGGATCGCCCGGCTCTTCCACCGGCTCACGCGGTCAACGAGGTCGCCCGGCGTGAGCACGGTGTCGGCTACCTTGAGCGCCTTGAGCGCCGAGCGGGCCGCGGCCTCCTGCTCACCGCGATCGATGATGGCGAACCGCTCCGGATAGCCGAGCTTCGCGGCGTGCCGCCGCAGGATCCGCACACACAGGGAGTGGATCGTGGAGATCTCGGGCCGCTCCGGGGGATGGTTGGCAGCGGCCTTCCGACCGCGGGCCGCACCCAACAGACCAGTCGCTCGGGAGAGCATCTCGCGGGCGGCCTTGTTCGTAAACGTGACAGCGAGAATCCGCGCCGGCCTGGCCCCCTGCCGCACGAGGTGGGCGATCCGGGCGATCACCACCCGCGTTTTGCCCGTGCCCGCGCCGGCGAGCACGAGCAGCGGCCCGGGCGGCGCGAGAACCGCCTCCGACTGGGCGGCGTTGAGCCCCTGCACGCCCACCTTGCGGGGCGGGGCGGGGCGGCGAGTAACGGGCTGGTCGGAGGCGGGTGTCATGGGCAGGCTCACGGCGGGAGATCGACCGGGTCGAATGTAGCAGCCACCGGTCTGGGAGCCGAGATGCGGCGTGTTCGTCTTGACGCTCTCCGGCAGGGGTCTTCTATTGCCCCTTTCCCGTGGCGGTCGAGGCCGCCGCGTGAGTGAAGTGACCGAGGAGAACGACCGCATGGCGACCGACGACCGGGCCACCCTGAGTCAGCTCGACGACAATCAGCTGGCCTCGAACACGCTGGCCCTCGCGGACAGGATCCGCCCCCATCTTGGGCTCATCCTGCTGGCCGCAGCGGTCATCTTTGCCGTGTTCGCGGGTCTTGTGATCGTCCGCTCCCAGCGGGCCGCCGAGCAGGCCGCCGGCTGGGAGGAGTGCTTGACCGCGCTCGCCGAAGGGGAACCGGGGCGGCTGGGCGACGTGGCCGCCCGCTACCGCGGCACCCCGGCGGCCTGGTGGGCCGAACTCGTGCTCGCCGACACGGCCCTGGCTGATGGCAACGGTCTGCTCATGACCGATCGCCAGCGGGCGCGGGAGCGGCTCGCCTCGGCTGCCGACCTCTACATGGCCGTCAACGCCCAGCGGCCCAGCGACCTCGCGGCCGAGCGGGGCATCTTCGGCCTTGCCCGCACGCGGGAAAGCCAGGGGCTGCTCGACGAGGCCAGCCGCGGCTACGAGGCGATCGTGGCGGAATACCCAGACAGTCCGTTCCGGGGGATCGCCGAGGAGCGAATCGCCGCCCTTGCCCTGCCGGCGACCCAGCGGTGGTACAAATGGTTTGAGACGCAGGTCGTCGCGGTGGCGGCGCCCGCCACTCCGGCCGCCCCGGCGGCAGAATCCGCCGCGGTCCCAACGTCCGAGCCTCCCGCACCGCCAGAGTCCAAGCCCGCCGACCCGCCCCGTGACACTCCCTCCCCCACCGCCGAGCCCGCCGCCGAGCCCGCCGCCGAGCCCGCCGCCGAGCCCGCCGCCGAGCCCGCCGCAACACCGGCCGGGTGACGAGGCCTGTTTCAC
>JBBEEF010000113.1:0-1110 GCA_040880915.1 Pirellulales bacterium | reverse complement strand
CGAGCCCGCCGCCGAGCCCGCCGCAACACCGGCCGGGTGACGAGGCCTGTTTCACGGTCGCGCCTGAGGATGCCGGCCTGCGGCTCGACATCTATCTGGTGAGGGCGTTTCCCGAGAGCAGCCGTTCATTTCTTGCTCGGGCCATCGAGGCCGGCGGGGTGCGTCTCGACGGCGTCGTGGCCCGCGCTTCCGTGAAGCTCCGGGCGGGCTCGCTTGTGATGTTCACCGTGCCGCAGCCCCCGCGGGTCGGGCCGGCCGCCGAGGAGATCCCGCTTGAGTTTCTCCACGTCGACGACGCGATCGCGGTCGTGAACAAGCCGGCGGGGATGGTGGTGCATCCGGCCAAGGGCAACTGGAAGGGCACGCTCGCCAACGCCCTCAAGTGGCATCTCGAACGGGCCGACGCCACTGCCGCGGGGCTCTCGACGGCCGGCGGGCCAACCCGGCCGGGCATCGTCCACCGCCTCGACCGCGACACCAGCGGCGTGATCGTGGTGGCCCGGAGCGAGGTCGCCCACCATGCGCTCGCGCAGCAATTCGAGCGACGCAGCGTCGCCAAGACCTACCTGGCCATCACCCAGGGGCAGCCGGAGTTCGACGCCGACGAGATCGACCTGCCGATCGGCATCCATCCCTACCAGCGGGAGAAGATGGCCATCCGCCGCGATCATTCCACCAGCCGCGCTGCTGTGACGCGGTATGAGGTGCTCGAGCGGTTTGGGGCTGCGGCGCTTGTGCGGGTTTCGCCGCGGACCGGCCGCACCCACCAGATCCGGGTCCACCTCGCAGCGATCGGCACGCCCGTGCTCGGTGATGTGCTCTACAGCGGCCGCGGCGTGATCGAGCCGACGCTGCTCGGCCTGCCACCCGGTCCGCCGCTGCTCGAGCGGCAGGCGCTCCACGCCGCTGCGATCGAGATCGACCATCCGGTCACGGGGGAGCGGATGCGGTTCGAGGCGCCGCTGCCGGCCGACCTGGAGCGGATCCTCGCCGCCCTCCGCCGGGCGTGAGCCGAGGAGAAACCGGACGATCGCTTGGGGCATCGTGCCTGCGCTCGCCTGGATAAAAGCCCCGGGCGCGAGCCCGGGGACTGCGGGACCAAAAGCCACC
>JBBEEF010000112.1:0-4007 GCA_040880915.1 Pirellulales bacterium | reverse complement strand
CTTTTCAAACCGCGTGCCCGAGAAGCCGATGAGCACCACTATCGCAAGCACCAGCGGCAATAGAAGAGCCATCTTCAAGCTCAGCGAATCGCGGAGGGTCGTCTCAATTTCACGGCTGAGGAACGTGGTGAACTGACGGCCGAAGCCGGGGATCGAGACGTCGGCAAGGGCGGCTGCAGGCTCCGCTGAGGCGTCGGCAGGGTTGGGGAGCCGAGCCTCTTGGGCTGTCTCAGCCTCCGTCAGCAGCCGGTCCTCGGCCTGCCGCTCCCGCCAGCGCTTCCCCCAGTAGCCTGCGGGCTTGTCTTCGATGGCGAGGTAGACGTCGGCGAGTCGATAGACCCCGAAGTGGCCGAGCGCCTCCACCCGCGAGCCAAACCAGACCACCTCCCCGTGGCCGAGAATCAAGAGCTTGTCGGCCTTGTCCACGTTGTCGAGGTGATGCGTGACCGCGATCACGGTCGTGCCGGCCCGGGCCTGGCCGGCCAGGAGCATCATGATTCGGGCCTCGGTGGCGGGGTCGAGGCTCGATGTTGCCTCATCGACCACGAGCAGGCCCGGGTCGGCAAGCAATTCGGCCGCCAGGCTCGCCCGTTTGGCCTCGCCTCCCGAGAGCGTGCCGATCGTGGCAGTCCGCAAGTTTTCGAGCCCCACGTCGCCGAGGGCCCGATCGATGGCGGCCAGCCGCTCATGGTCGGCCGTCTCGGCGGGCAGCCTGACCTCCGAGGCGAAGTGGAGCGCCCGCTCCACTGGCAGGGCCGTCGGATTGATGTCCCGCTGCGGGACATACCCGATCGAGCCGCGGAGGATGTCGGCTTTGTCGAGCACGTCGTGGCCGCCGACGAGCAGCTGCCCGGCGGCGATCTCACGCTCGCCCAGGATCGCCCGCACGAGCGTGCTCTTGCCGGCCCCGCTGGGGCCGAGCATGCAGATAAACGCCCCGGGCTCGATCCGCAGGCTCACGCCTTCCAGCAGCGTTTTGGGTTCGCCACCGCGGCCCGTCGGCACCGTCACCGTGACCGCCTCGGCAACCACCGAGAGGCCTGCTGTCTGCTTGCCGGCCATGCCGAGGAGTCCTTTCACTCGTCCTTGAAGTCGGGCGAGAGGGTCACGTTGCCCTCGGCATCCGCAATGTACTTGTGGCGGCGCTGCACCAGCCGCTTGAGAAAGCTTGACCGCACGGTCTCCGTATAGAACTTGAAGAAGCTCTTGCCAGCGGGGTCGAGCGGGGTCGTCGACGTGAAGAGCATCATCGGCAGCACCATCTCGTCGGTGACCTGCTCGTTGTTCCAGACCGGCTGCGGCGGGCTGAAGGGGTTTTGGGGGTTTGCCTCCGAGTTGTCGTAGAGGCACTCCACCTCAAAACGCGTTCCCGCCGGGAAGGGCTGCGGCCGCTTGAAGGAATAAGGGCTCTGCCAGTTGTAGTCCCACTTAGGCACCCGGATGACCAGCTGCGGCTCCTTTTCATTCGGCAGCCAGGCCCGGACCTCCATCCAGCGAGCCAGCAGATGGGCGTGGGGCGTGATATCCGTGAGCTCCGCTGCCCGAGGCAGTGTGTAGTTTCCCGTGACCCGAAACTTGGTGACGCCCGGCGGCACCACGCCGAAGTTGCCGGAGAGATAGATGATGTTCATCGTCTTCAGGATCGGAGCCGCGTCAGGCCCCCGATCGGCCAGCCAGATTCCGATCCGGCTGGAATCGGTCTCGGTCTTTCCGGTGCGGACATAGTGAATCTGCGCGGTCAGGTCGGAGCCGGCGGGAATGAGATACACCGCGTCTGGGGGCGCGAGCCCCGCTCGCACCCCGGGCACGAAGCCGCCGATGAAACTTGTCCGGGGAAAGCCATCGTCCCGCAGCGGTGGTGGCCGAAAGCCCAGGCCATGCGGGTCGAACCAGCCCCCCGCCTGATCGTCCGGATGGCTCATGCCCACCCGCCCGCCCCAGTCGGCGACGGCCTCCTGGCCGGCCTCCCGCGGCAGATAGCCGGTCAGGACATGGTGCACGATGCTTCGGTTGCCCGGCAGAAACTGGATCGCCCGGATCGCGAGATCCTCTTCATTGCCGAGCGGAAAGATGACGTTGCGGTAGAGGTCTTCGCCGTGAGCGCCCAGCTGCGTGGGCCGCGTCTGTTCGAGCACGAGGTCGGGCGGCCCGAGATCTTCCTGAAAGGCTCCATAGTCGGGGAGCGGCGGCAGTTCGGGCGTGAGAGCCGAATCCCCCTTCGGCTTGTCGGTCTTCACCCATTCCCGGAGCATCGCCAGCTGCTCGGCTGTCGGCGGCTTGGTGCCCCGCAGCTGAAAGTCGCTCTCGGCCTGGGCCGGCGGCATCCGCCTGGCCTCGATCTCCTCGATCGCCTGCTCCATCCAATCGACCGCGTCGTCGTAGGAGGTCAGCGTGAAGGGGCCGACCTGCCTCGGGCTGTGGCACCGCTGGCACTGGGCATGCAGAAAGGGCAGCACGTCTTCGGAGTAGGTCACCATATGATCGGTACGGCTCGGCGTGGTGGGCACCTCCGGCCGATCGAGCGGGCAGCCGACCGCTTCGGTGGCGGGCAGCTTCACCTCGCGGCCGGCGAGGACGTCGAGGATTGCGTTTTTGAGATCGGGCTCCGGAACGCCGGGTGATTTCTCGCCCCGCTCCTTGTAGCGGTCGTCGATCCGCCCCCGATACCGCGTGCGGCCGCCGGCGTCGACGAGCACCACCTCGGGCGTGATCGTGGCATCGAGGGCCTCGGCCAGGCGGAAGTCGCGGTCGGTGACAAACGGAAAGTGGATCGCATACTCATTGCTGTAGGCAGTGATCTCCTTCGTCTCGTCGAACTCGCAGACAACCCCCACGAAGCGGATTCCCTCTGAATCAAACTCGTCGGCCAGTTCGGCAAGCACAGGGCCATATCGCTGGGCCAGCGGGCAGGCCGGATGGAGGAATGTGAAGCAGACGGCCTTTCCATCGCCGACAAGGTCTGCGAATTCCTGAAGCGACCCATCGACACCAGTGAATGTCAGTGCATCGATCGACATGAGTGGTGACGCAACGACGTCGGCCTCTTCCGCCTCTTCCCCCGCGAGCAATGGAGCGAGCGACGGCGTCGCTGCGAGAGAAATCAGCAGCAGAAAAACCGAGGCAACGGGAAACGTGTGCAGCCTAATCATGTATCGACGCGACTGCTGAGCGGAAGATTCCATGAAGGCTCCGTCGTCTCATTCGAAAGACTTGAATTCTAAATGGAACGTAAGGATAGGACGGTCAACGCCACTTCCGCAAGCGTCTCCCGGTTCGTGAGAGGCGGCCGCGCCCAGGAGCGGGCCCTTTGGCACAGCAAGCGTTGCCCTTCCGGGGTCTTCCGGTGCCACGGCATCCCCTCGTGAGAGCCGTTTTGATGCGGTGCTTCGTCTTCGACGCGTCCAGGACGTCGATGGTGTCGCCGTCGATCACGCCGACAACGCGGCCCTCGATGGTGGCCCCGAGGGCCGAGAGGGAGACGAGGGCGATGAGGGAGGCCAGGATTCTCATGAGGGGGAGGCCACCGGAGCCGAGGGACAACCTTGGTCCCGCGCTCACAAAAGGGATATCGAGAGCGGGGGCGGCCAGGGGCAACCGAGGTGGTGACTGGTGCCACAACTTCGTATTTCCCGTGTTTGGCGAAGTTGTGGCACCACCGGCTCGCCAGACCGGCCGTCGCGGACGTCTCCAGAATGCAAATCGGGGAAAACCATCGGGGCGGCAACGAGCGTTTTCGGGCTCTTACGCCTGGGATCACCGGCAGGGAGTTTCCCCTCGAGTGCCCGAGTTGCGGCGGTGACATCCGATTGTTTGCGATCATCACGGACCCGAGCCCGTTTCAAAAAATCCTCACGCATCTGGGCGAGAAACGTCGCCTGACTTTGTTGCCTGTGATCGGCATCCTCTCGCTGTGAGGGCTGGCGTAATCATAATCAGCAGCCCCGTGGCCCGATGCGGAGAAGGTCTGCAACGAGGGCGAAAAAAGGCTCTCGGGAGGGGGGCGAGGC
>JBBEEF010000111.1:0-26413 GCA_040880915.1 Pirellulales bacterium | reverse complement strand
CCCCCCCCCACGGCCCTGGCCGGCGAGGCCGGCCAGGGTGCTTCGCAGAAAAGAGTCCTGACACGAATGGCACTCAGCATGTAAACCGAGGGCTGAACGCCCGGGACCGGGGCCGGTACGCGAAGGTGCGCGACGCGATCATGCGAGAGATTCCACCAAAGCGCATGCCCGCCAACGCTCGGGGAGGGGTTACAGGGCAAATCCGGGCGGAGCGGGAGGCGCGGCAGCTGACCTGGTATGCCCTCGCGAAAATGGCGGGGATTACCAATCAGGCGACGATCCGCGCGATCGAACAGGGCAAGGACGTGAGGCTGTCAAACGTCGAGCGGGTCGCCCGCGCCTTGGGCCTTACGCTCGAGCTCGTCCGCTGAAGTGTCGTTTCACGCCGTCGCGGCCACGAGGGCTGCGTACACGCGCCGCATCTCGTTCTTCGTGAACCGCGGTGCCAAAAGCCGCATCACGGCCGCTTTGTCAGCCGAAAACGACAGGCCCTCCGCCCGGATCGCCTCGTAGGCCACCACGACCCGCGCCCGGAAGTCGAGCTCCGCCCGCACGGTCGCGATGCAGTCATCGATATGCGGCCGGAAGGCATCGATGTCGTCGGGCGGATACTCCTCGAGCAACAGCGGCCGCACGGTGTCAAAGGAAAGCTCGTCGGCCGTCTCGAGCGCGTTCCAGCAGGTGGCGAGCACGGCCTGCTTGTTGATGCCGGTCGCCCAGTGGATCTCCTCGATGCTCTCGGGCTTGCACTTCCAGAGGCTCACCTCGCCCGACGGCTCCGTCACGCACCACATGGCACCCTCCGTGCCGGAGAGCTGCTCGTCCGAGATTCGCACGTTGCGGGCCTCGAGCTCCGCGCGGAGTTTCTGGAAGCGGGCCACCGGATCCTCCTCCGCCCGCAGCTCCGCCACGAGCGGCGCCACCGGCACGCTCCCGAGGTCGAGCGCGAAGGGGGCGACGAGCCGGGCCGTCGCCGGATCGACGCCGAAGAGCACCGCCATGGCCAGCGGCTCGTCGTAGGCGATCAGATGCGGGTTGCGGTCGCCGTAGAGCTCGAAAGAGATCGAGCAGCCATTGCGGGCCGGGAGGGCCGCGGCCTCCGGATGCCGCTCGAGCAGTTCCTGCCACATGTCGAGAAAGCCGCCGAAGGTGCCGTTGCGGAGCACCGGATGCAGCCGGAGCTTGAACGTCGTCCGCACCGCTCCAGCCGCATCGCGGTAGCGGTAGGCCAGCACGTTCGTGCCGTCGAGCTTCTCGTAGACATGCGCCCGGGCGATCGGCGGAAACCGAAACCGGCCGTCGCGGTCGAAGGGATACCGCAGCTTCGGTGTCGCATGAATCAGCTGTGGGCAGGGCGCTTCACCCACGCGGGTGATCACGACCGCGCCGTAGCGGTGATCCGTCTTATGACAGAGAAAGCCCTCGAGCGGCAGGCCGTCGTGAAAGGGGTCGGCCACCGCGAAGGGCTGTAGCAGGCCCGGCTGTACGCCCAGCATCTCGGCCGCCTCGTCGATCGTCATGATCGCCTCGCTCATGCCTCGCCGTTGATCGCGATGCTCTGGCTGATCTGCGGCACGTGCAGCTGGAGATGCATCGCCACGAGGGCGTGGGCGTTGTCAAGCATGGCGGCAGCAATCCTAACGGCCTGTAAGACGTCACCGGACATGGGAGCGACGCCTCCAATCAATGCCCTCAGGGGCGATTATAGAATCATGGTCATTCCCGAACGGAGGGGGAAAGGGGGACGCAGAGGGCAAAAAGGTGAGGGCGAAAATGGGTGGAAAAGAGTCCTGACACCTTTTTGCGCCGGGCGTGCAGGCTACGATGCACACTGAAGGAGCTTCCATGGACCACCGCACCACCCACGCCCGCAAGGAATACGAGCAGGCCGCGCTCGACGAGTCGGCGGTTGATCAGGACCCCTTCCGGCAGTTTGCCGTCTGGTACGACGCGGCCGTGGCGGCTGGGACACACGAGCCCGAGGCCATGACGCTCTCCACGGCCTCAGCCGACGGCCGCCCTTCCGCCCGCGTCGTTCTGCTGCGTGGCTTTGACCCACGGGGCTTCTGCTTCTTCACCAACTACGCGAGCCGCAAGGGGCGGGATCTCACCGCCAATCCCTACGCAGCGCTCACCTTTCATTGGGCTGCCCTCGAGCGGCAGGTGCGAATCGAGGGCCTCGTGGAGCGGACGAGCGTTGCCGAGAGCGACGCCTATTTCCAGAGCCGCCCGAGCACGTCGCGGATCGGAGCCTGGAGCTCGCCGCAGAGCGAGGTGATCTCCGGCCGGGAGGCGCTTGAGGATTTGTTTGTCAGGTTTCGCGCGGAGCATCCCGACGACACGGCGATTCCGCGGCCGGCCCACTGGGGCGGCTTCCGGGTCGTACCCGAACGAATCGAGTTCTGGCAGGGCCGCCCCAGCCGGCTCCATGACCGGCTCCGCTTCCGCCGCGACGCGGCCGATGCGTGGATCCTCGAACGGCTTGCCCCCTAACTCTCGGATACCATGCCGCCGTCTGCGGACGCAGCCCAAGTCACAGTCCCCCAGCTCGCGCTAGGGGCTTCTATTTTCCCACAGGCCGCGCCGCACCGAGTTGCGAGCCTCCCCGCTGCTCGCTCGCGAGGCCGGCTCGAGATAGCACACGCTAACCCCCGCCCGCATACAAGCCCTGGGCGCGAGCCCGGGGACTGCGGGAACAAACGCCACCCCGCTATCCACTCCACCTGCCACCCCGCACCTGCCACCCCGCACCTGCCACTAGATCCTGGAAAATACGCCCTGAAACCCGTAGCCTAGTGGTTTTGTGCAACACGCCGACCAGCCCCGGAAACCACCTGCCACACCCATGCCAGCCTCTCCCGCTCCCGCCCAGCCGTCTTCCCCTGCCGCCGACCCCTGGTTCCAGGACCGCTTCGCCGAACGGATCGGCGGAGCACACTTCAGCAAGGGAACGGCGATCTACAAGTTTGAGCTGATCAAGCGGGCCAAGCGGCAGGCGATTGCCGACCACCCCGAACGAAAGATGCTCGACTTCGGGATCGGCGAGAACGATGAGATGGCCCCGGAGAACGTGCGGGCCGTGATGCGGCGGGAGATCGACCGCCCCGAGAACCGTGGCTACGCCGACAACGGGATCGCCGACTTCAAGGTGGCCGCCGCCGCCTTCATGAAACGGGAGTTTGGCGTGGTGCTCGACCCCGTCACCGAGGTCAACCACTGCATCGGCTCAAAGACGGCCTACGCAATGCTGCCGGCCGCCTTCATCAATCCCGGCGACGTCACGCTCATGACGGTGCCGGGCTACCCCGTGGCCGGCACGGCAACGAAGTGGTTTGGCGGCACGGTCCACCCGCTGCCGCTCCTTCCCGAAAACGGCTTCCTGCCCGACCTCGAGCGGGTTCCCGCCGACCTGCTCGCCCGCACCAAACTGCTCGTGCTTTGTTATCCCAACAGCCCCACCGGCCGGACGGCCACGCGGGAGTTTTATGAAAGGGTGGTCGCCTGGGCCCACCGCCACCGCGTGGTCGTGATCCAGGACGCGGCCCACATGATGCTCTCGTACGACGACGAGCCGCTCTCGTTTCTGTCGATCGACGGGGCCAAGGAGGTTGGCCTCGAGGTGCACTCGATGTCGAAGGGCTTCCACATGATCGGCTGGCGGATGGGCTGGGTCTGCGGCCACGAGCGGCTCGTGCGGGCCTTTGCCGACATTAAAGACAACTGCGACTCAGGCCAGTTCATCGCGATCCAGAAGGCGGCCGCCGCGGCGCTGGCCGACCCGGAGATCCCCCGCCTTGTCCGTGAGAAGTATCGCCGCCGCCTCGAGAAGCTCGTGGGTGTTTTACGGGCGGCCGGATTCGACTGCGAGATGCCCGGCGGCACCTACTTTCTGTACACGAAGAGCCCCGTCGGCGCTGGTGATCGAACGTTTGCCACGGCCCAGGAGGCCAGCCAGTTCTTGATCCACGAGCTCTCGATCTCGACAGTGCCCTGGGACGACTGCGGGGCATACCTGCGGTTCTCGGCCACCTACGAGGCGGAAGACGAATCCGTCGAAGACGACCTCATGGCCGAGACCCACGCCCGGCTCCAGCGGGCCCGGCTGAAATTCTGATACCGTTCTGGTTCCGGTTGCCAGTGGCCGTGGTGCGACTGGTGCAGCCACCGTGATCCCTTTCCGAGGAGTGTCCGCCATGCTTCGAATGCTTCCGACCTCGCTTGTCGTCCTGGTCTGCGGCCTGCTTGTGGTCGGCTCCTCGGCCGGTTGCGGCGGCTCGAAGAAAGCCCCGGTCACGATCGCCGAGCGGCTCCAGCGGGCCAAGCAGAACCCGACGCCGGAGGGTCGGGCTGGCGACCTGGCACGGGTTGCCGCCTTGCGAGCCCAGGCCAAGGACAAGAAGGGGGCGGAGCAGACACTCGCCGAGGCGCTCGCGGAGGTGCCCGAAGCGGGCCAGCCGCTGGTCTGCGTGCCGATCCTCTTGGAGATCGCGGAGATCTACATTGACATCGGCCAAAAGACGCCTGCCCGCAAGGCGGTCGACAAGGCGGCGACAATGGCCGGCACAGTGGAAGACGCCAAGGGCCGCGCCACCCTCCTTGCCCAGATCGGTGTGGTGCAGGGCGCCCGCGATGGCGGCCTCGGGGATGCCAAGGCTGCCAAGAAATCCCTCGATGAGGCGGCCAAGCTCGCCACCACCGATGTTTCGGAGCGGTTTCGCGGTGAGGCGTTGGCTGCGGTCGCGATGGGCTACGCCGACGCCGGGCTGGCTGCCGACGCCAAGGAAATGATCGGCAGCCTCGAGGAACTCGCCGGTGGCCTCACCGACCTGCGGCCCAAGGCCGAAGCCTTCGCCGCTGCAGCTGCCGTGCGGGCTGCCGGGGGCGACAAGGAGTCTGCCGGCAAGCTTCTCGAGCAGGCGGCCGCGGCCGCCAAGGGAATCACCGACTTTCCCAGCAACCGCGTCTATGCACTCGTCGCGGTGGCCAAGGCGCTCGTAGCCAACGGCGACGTGACAGGGGCCCTTACCCTGCTGGCCGACGCGGAGCGGACAGCGAGCAAGGTGCCCGACCCGGAACAGCAGAAGGCCGCGATCAAGACGGTGCGGGTGCTCCAGGCCAAACTCAACAAGTGACCGGCCCCGCCCCGGCAGGTTCCCAACCTGCCCCCTGGCGTGGCATCTATCCCCGCGACATCTGCTTGAGCGCGTCAAGCGCGAGTTTCCGGGCTTCGGCATGATCCACAATCCGGTCCGGGTAGTCCCGGCCAAGCGTGATCCCGGCCCGTTCGAGCGTGCGCTCGTCGGCTTCGGCGGGCACGTGGACCAGTGCGGCCGGGAGCCGCGCCAGCTGCGGCACCCAGGTGCGAACATACTCGCCGTCGGGGTCAAACTTCGTGCCCTGGCTCGTGGGATTGAAGACGCGGAAGTAGGGGGCGGCGTCGGCCCCGCAGCCGGCGGCCCACTGCCAGCCGAGTGTGTTGGCGGCCAGATCGGCATCGACAAGCGTGTCCCAGAACCAGCGGGCCCCCTCCAGCCAGGTCACCCGCAGATCCTTGACGAGAAAGCTCGCCACGATCATGCGAACGCGGTTGTGCATCCAGCCCGTGGCCCAGAGCTGCCGCATCCCGGCATCCACCACGGGATAGCCGGTGCGACCCCGCTGCCAGGCCCGCAGACCCACCGGATCCTTTACCCAGGGAAACCGCGCGTAGTCGGCCTTGAGCGGGGCGTCGGTGGTGTGCGGGAAGTGGTAGAGCAGGTGGCTTGCAAACTCCCGCCAGCCGATCTCCCGTAAATACACCTCCGGGCTGCCGGTAATCTTCGCGGCGGGATAGCCGCCGACCGCCTGCCGAACGGCATGCCACACCCGGCGCACAGAGATCTCGCCAAAGTGGAGGTGCGGTGAGAGCGCGCTTGTGCCTTCGTGGTCGGGCCGATCGCGTTGTGTGCCGTAGGTTGTGAGACCCCGGGCGAGGAAGACCTCGAGCCGCTTCGTGGCCCCTGCCTCGCCGGGCGACCAGGTCTTCCGCATCGTCGGGGCCCAATCGATCGCGGGGAGCAGGTCGAGTTCCCCCACGGCCAGGCTGCCCGCAGCCCGCTTGACCGGCTCGGCCGCCGTGAACGTGCGAAGTGCCGCCACCGGCTCTGATGGCTCGGGCAGCGTGAGCAGGGCCCGCCAAAAGGGTGTGAATACCTGGTAGGGATTGCCCTGCTTCGTCTTCACATGCACCGGCTCGAAGAGCAGGCCGCCGTTGAAACTCTCAGCCCCGAGGCCATCGGCTACAACCGCCTTCTTGATGATCGTGTCCCGCTTGACAACGGCCGGCTCATAGCGGCGGTTCCAGGCGACATGGGTGGCGGCATATTCCTTTGCCAGGGCCCGGAGGGCGTCTAGCGACGGGCCGCGGCGGATCACCAGCGGCGTGCCGGCCTTGGCGAGCGATGCTGAGAGCTTCTCGAGCGAGTGATGGAGCCACCACCGCGAGGCCGCACCGGGCTCCCAGGGCGCCTCCTCTTCGGGCGCCCAGATAAAGACCGGCACGACCCGGCCGCGGCCCGCGGCCGCAGCGAGGGCTGGATTGTCGTCGAGCCGCAGATCGTGGCGAAACCAGACAAGCGTGACGGTTTCGGGCATAAGGCGAGCTCCTAAAGAAATAGGAGCATAGCCAACCAAGCATGGAGCAGACTAAAAGCCTGCCCAAACTAGACTCAAGCCAGACAGCCAGGCAGGGCAGGTTCCACACCTGCCCCACATTACGCGAGGATTTCAGTCACCACCCGCTGGTGCTCAACGCCGGTGAGCCGTTGGTCGAGGCCCTGAAACTTCAGCGTGAACCGCTCGTGGTCGATCCCCATGAGCTGGAGGATCGTGGCGTTGAAGTCATTGACGTGAACGGGATTCTCGACCACGTTGTAGCTGAAGTCGTCGGTCTCGCCGAAGGAGATGCCCGGCTTCACGCCCGCTCCGGCCATCCACATGCAGAAGTTCCGCGGGTGGTGGTCACGGCCGTAGTCGTCCGCCGTGAGCTTGCCCTGCGAGTAGACGGTGCGGCCAAACTCTCCCCCCCAGACAACGAGCGTGTCGTCGAGCATGCCCCGCCGCTTGAGGTCCATGACGAGCGCCGCCGTGGCCCGGTCGGTGTCGAGACACTGGTTCTTGATGGCACCGGGCAGGTTGCCGTGTTGGTCCCAGCCGCGATGGAGGATCTGCACCACCCGCACACCCCGCTCCACGAGCCGCCGGGCCATCAGGGCCGAGTGGGTGAATGTGCCCGGCTTGGTGACGTCGTCGCCATAGAGGGCGAGTGTCTCGGCCGACTCGTCGGCGAGATCCACCAGTTCCGGTACGCTGGCCTGCATTCGAAAAGCCATCTCATATTGGGCGATTCGGGTCTGGGTCTCAGGATCGCGGTAGCGCTCAAAGCCGATCGCATTGAGCGCGCCCAAGTCGTCGAGCATCCGCCGGCGATCGGCGGCCGAGATGCCAGCCGGGTTGTCGAGGTAAAGCACCGGATCACCCGCTCCGCGGAGCGTGACGCCTGAAAACCGCGTCGGCAGAAAGCCGCTGCCCCACATCCGTGAGAAGAGCGCCTGGGCGTTGCCCGTGGAGGGAAACTGCGGCGTGAACACAACGAACGCGGGTAAATCGTCGCTGTCGCTCCCCAGGCCGTAAGCCAGCCAGCTGCCGATGCTCGCCTTGCCCGGGATCTCGCTGCCAGTCATCACAAACGTGCAGGCGGGATCGTGGTTGATGGCGTTGGTGTGGACGCTCTTGACGAGTGCCACATCGTCCACGATTCCCGCCGTATGCGGCAGCAGGTCGGTGCAGATCCAGCGGCCACACTGGCCCCGCTGTTCAAACCTGAACTTCGACGGCGCCACGGGAAACCGGCTCTGGCCGCTGGTCATCGTCGAGAGCCGCTGCTCGCCGCGGACACTCGCCGGGATGTCCTTGTCGAAATACTCCCGCAGCCCAGGCTTGTAGTCCCAGAGGTCGAGCTGCGAGGGGCCGCCGTTCATGTGGAGGTAGATCACCCGCTTGGCCTTGGGGGCATGGTGCGGGAAGCCCGGCAGCGCGGGGTGAACCCTGCCGCCACCGGTGCCGGCCCGAGCCGGGTCGATCGCCGCAGCCAGCGACTTCCGCTCGAGTAGCGAGAGGGCAGCCGCGCCCACGCCGGCGGTGCCGAGAAAAGCCCGGCGAGCCATGGCCGTCTTGAAGGCCTCACGGGCCTGGATGTCGAGCGGGTTCATCGTGGCTCTCGGCTCCGTCGGTCAAGGGTGGGCGGAAGGTAGCGGGCTGCCTTTTGACAAGCTCAAAGCCTGACCCACGTCGTGTGGCGTTTGCCCGCCTGTCAGTTTCGGCTCAGGGTTTCGTCGAGGTTCAGTAGCATATTCGCCACGAGCGT
Organism: Pirellulales bacterium; assembly: GCA_040880915.1. GTDB lineage: Bacteria > Planctomycetota > Planctomycetia > Pirellulales > UBA1268 > QWPN01. Next base: position 18,009 of record JBBEEF010000111.1, on the reverse strand, counting down.
CCAGGAAGCGAGCTCGACCGGGGCGAGACCGGCCGGAGCCTTCGACTCACCGTGTGCGATCGCCCGCTTCGCGGCCTCGGCATCGGCCTCGTAGCGGGCCCGGTTGCCGGTGATCGCTGCGGCGACGATCCGTGTCTCGTCGGCCGACGGACTGCGGGCCAGCACCGTGCGAAACAGCCACTCGATCCGTTTGGCATCTTCGCCGGCCGTCTCGGTCAAGGTCCGCGCCGCCAGGGCCCGGGCGGCCTCGACGTGCTGGACGTCGTTCATGAGCTGGAGCGCCTGCAGGGGCGTGTTGCTCCGCTCGCGGCGGCCGCAGAACTGCTCCCGGTTGGGGGCGTCGAAGTTTCCAAGCGCCGGGTGCGGGGCCGTCCGCTTGAGAAAGGTATACAGGCTGCGGCGGTAGAGGGCCTCCCCCGTGTCCTGCTTGTAGTTGCGGGTGTTTGAGCCACCGAATCCGACCGGCTCCCAGATGTTGGGCGGCTGGTAAGGCTTCACTCCCTTGCCGCCGAGCGTGCGGACCAAGAGCCCCGAGACGGCCAGCGCGTTGTCGCGGATCTGCTCGGCGTCGAGCCGGAACCGTGGGCCGCGGGCCAGGAGACGATTGTCGGGGTCAGCCGCCAGTTGCTCTTCGGTCGCATGACTCGCCCGCCGGAAGCCACGGCTCATGACGAGCAGTTTCACCATCTGCCGCGTGTCCCAGCCGCAGGCCCGGTATTCCGCAGCCAGCCAGTCGAGCAACTCCGGATGGCTCGGCGGCTCCCCCTGGAGCCCGAAATCCTCGCTCGTCTTCACCAGCCCGGTGCCAAAGAACTGCTGCCACAGCCGGTTGGCCGCCACGCGAGGCGTGAGTGGGTGCTCGGCCGCGACGAGCCAGTTCGCCAAATCGAGCCGGTCGGGTGTTTTCCCCTCGGGCACGACGAGCGGCGGCAGGAACGCGGGCGTACCCCGGGCGACCTTGTCGCCGGGGCTGTCATAGGCACCCCGCTGCATCACGAAGCTGTCCCGCATCGTCGGCTGATCGGCGAAGACGAAGGTCTGCGGGATCTGGTTGGCGAGGTCGGCCCTGGCCCGGTCGTTGGCCTCGAGGGCGACGACCGCCGCCGTGAGCGACTCGGGCTTCGCCGACCACACCTTCAAGAGCCAGTGGCGGCGAATCTTCTCGATCTCTTCGGGCTTGATCGTCTGCTCCGGGCCCTGCTTGACGAGGCCGCGGAGTTCCTGTGGCACATCATCGAGCTTGTCTTGGCCAACCCGCGCCTGCCACCAGGCCGCAAGCGAGCGAGCTGGATTGGCCGCCGGGTCGTTCACGCTCGCGCCGCCGACCAGATCCCAGCGAACGTGACCGGCAGACTGCGTGAGGGCAAAGCCCTTGATCTTCATCCCTGGCACCAGGCCCAACGCCCGGGCCGGCACGGCCAGCCGCACCCACTTGCCTGCCTCGGGCAGCGGGCCGGCGTGATGGCGAGAGGCTGTGCCGAGATCACCCCAGGGGATCACGTTCGGCTCGCCCCACACCGCCCGGTGCTTCCAGGCGTCGGTGTGAAACTGGATCATGACGCTCGTGGGTGGGTTGGCCGGATCGAGCCAGACATGGGCGAAGATCTCCTCCCCCTCCCGGACCTCGATCTCCGCCGCGCCGCTCTCGAAAAAGTCCTGACCGATGGCGGAGGCCGTCCGCTCCAGGCTCCGCTGGCCGGAGCGTACGCCCGCGGCCGCGTCGCCAGTGAGCCAGGCTGTGGGGTGGCCACCGCTACTCTTTACGGCCGCCCCCGGCGGAAACTCATCGTCGAGCCAGACCGTCTCGATCCGCTCAGGCTCACCCCCCGGGCTGAGCGTGGCCGGATCGACATACTCGACCGCGGCCAGGGCGTCGGCCAACACACGATCCAGGCCGGGGCGGGCCGCGGTGATCTCGGCCGCCCGCTGGTCCTGCTCGGGGGTGGGAACACGGATCGTGGGAGCGGTGAGCAACGAGTTGCCATCGAAGCCGGGATCGGCCGCCGAGTTGAAGAAGGCATAGAGCGAGTACAACTCCCGCTGCGAGATCGGATCAAACTTATGGTCGTGGCAGGTTGCGCACTGGCCCGTGAGGCCCATGAAGGCGTTGGTCATCGTGGCCGTGCGGTCGATGGCGTAGCGGAAGAGCAGCTCATCGTTGATCGAGCCCCCCTCGCTCGTCGTCACATTGCACCGGGAGAATCCGGTGGCCACCTTCTGCTCGAGCGTGGCTTCGGGCAAGAGGTCGCCGGCGAGCTGCCAGACTGTGAACTGATCGTACGGAAGGTTGTCGTTGAACGCCTTCACAACCCAGTCGCGGTAGGCCCACATCTGCCGCTCGTTGTCGAGGTGGAGCCCGTGGGTGTCGGCGTAGCGGGCGGCGTCGAGCCAGTGACGGGCCATCTCCTCGCCATGGTGGGGGCTATCCAAGAGCCGCTCGACCTGCCTCTCGTAGGCGTCGGGTGACGTGTCGGCCACGAACGCATCCACCTCGGCGGGCGGCGGCGGCAGGCCGGTGAGCGCAAAGGAGAGCCGGCGAAGGAGCGTAGGCCGATCGGCCTCGCCATGGACGGGCAGCTTGGCCGAGGCGAGCCGGGCCTCGAGAAACCGGTCGATCGGGCTGGTGACCGTAGGCTCGGCACCAGGCGGCACCTCCGGCCGCACGAGCGGCTGAAATGACCAGTGCGCTTCATACGGCGCTCCGGCGGCGATCCACTGCGTGAGCAGCGCCCGTTGCTCGGCCGAGAGGGATTTGTTCGTATGCGGTGGCGGCATCACGACGTCTGGGTCGGTGGCAATGAGCCGGACGAGCACCTCGCTGGCCTTCTCGTCGCCGGCCACGATCGCCCGCCCGCCGCTGTCGAGCTCGGCCGTGGCCGCCTCGTGGCTGTCGAGCCGCAGCCCCGCCTCCTGCGTGCCTGGGCCGTGGCAGGCGTAGCAGTTCTCGGCCAGGATCGGCCGGATGTCGCGGTCAAACCGGATGGCCGACTCGTCGGCGGCCGTCGCGACCGTCGCGACGACCAGACCGGTCAGGATTGCCGAACCGACATGGCGAACGAGGCTCATGCGACCCATGGGAATGACTTCCTCTAGGGTCACCCACACCGCCAACTCTTGTCGTCGCGTGTGGTGCCTAACCCGGCAAAAGTATGGCCTCCAGACCCTCGTCTCGCAAGCAGAAAAGATGGTTCTTCCGGGGGTACCGTGAGTTGGAGAAGTTATGAAACGCCGGCCGAGGGAGAGCCCCTGTCTGGATCCGACGGCCTGCCGCCACGAGTCGCAGCATGGCCCGGAGAATCCTCGCTCTCCGCCCCACAACACCTCACCGCCGCGGCTTCCCCGCGGTGTTCCCCGGAACCCTGACGCCGAGCGCCCGGAGTTGCCGCTCCGCCTGCTGGGCCCAGCCCCGATTGGCGGCGGGGCTCGCCGGGCTCGGGTGCAGGATCGTGCCGATCGGTAACGGTCCGTCACCCAGGGCCTCGGCCGCTCGCCCGGCGGCAAACGCCCCCACGCCGACGACCCGCTGTGGCGCACACCACGCGACCAGGCGGCGCAGGGCCTCATCGCAGAGTTCAAACAGCGGCTCCCGCTCCGAAGTCGGGAGCTTGTCGGGGGTGCGGTTTGAGCCCGACTCCCCCATGAACACAAGCGGGCAATAGTTGACGACGAAGAACTGCTCGGCGAACCGGTCCGGGCTCTGGTAACGATCACGCGCCCACCCCCAGAACCGCGTGCCGCTGACCTCGCTCCGGGTGCAGGCAAAGCCCTCGATCGGTCGCTTGGGATGCATCACCACCGGCCGGCCAACCCGCTCCTCAATCCCGAGAAAATCCCGCACCAGGCCCACCTCCCCAAACGGCACCCCTGTCTGGGCCATGCCCCATGGTCCCGGGTTCATGCCCACCAGGAGCGTGTCCACGCCCTGCTTCGCATAGCGGCCAAGGTAGGCCTCGTGCGGCCGGCGGGCATACACAAGCGGGTTGTAGACGCAGGCGGTGGGCGGCCCGAATCGCAGGCCCTGCACGGTGCGGGCGAGCCAGCGGGAGATCGATATCGGGTTCATGGCAGGAAGACCTCGCCGCGCAGAGGGTCGGCGACTACTGATCGCCCCGGGCCTGCCCGCGGCGAAACGTGGCCCCCTGGAGCCGATAGCCGACGAGCCGCTTCTCGACCTCGATGATCACGTAGACCGCGATGCTGAAGAGCGTAATCGCTGCCCAGGTCTGCCAGGAGAGCGGCCGGGAGTGGAACATGCGGTTCATGACGGGGTTGGCCGTGAAGAACCACTGCAGGGCGAGCATCGCAGCCGAACCCCAGAGTGCCGGGCGATTCGTGAACAGGCCGATCGCGAACATGCTTCGCGTCAGTGAGCGGCAGTTGAAGAGATAGAACATCTCCCCCAGCACAAACACCGTCGTGGCGGCCGTCTGGGCCTCCTCAAGCGACGTCTGCTCCCTGTGCCTGAGCCAGAGAAAGACGCCGTATGCCCCCAGCGAAAGCAGGATGCTCACGAGAGCGATCCGCTTGAAGATGTCGCGGCTCAAGAGCGGCGCCTGCGGGTCCCGCGGCGGCCGGTCCATGATCCCGGGCTCCTTGGGCTCGAAGGCGAGCATCAGCCCGAGCAGGATCGCGGTCGTCATGTTGATCCACAGGATCTGCACCGGGGCCACCGGCAGGGAGGTACCGCTGATCACCGCCGCGATGATCGTGAGCGCCTCGCCGCCGTTGGTAGGCAGCGTCCAGACAAAGAATTTCGTGAGGTTGTCGAACACCCCACGACCCTCCTCCACGGCCGCCTCGATCGAGGCGAAGTTGTCGTCGGTGAGCACCATGTCGGAGGCCTCGCGGGCCACGTCAGTACCCCCCTTGCCCATCGACACGCCGATGTCGGCCTGCTTGAGGGCAGGAGCGTCGTTGACACCATCGCCGGTCATCGCCACCACGTTGCCCAGACTCTGAAGCGCTCGCACGAGCCGGAGCTTCTGCTCGGGAGCCACTCGCGCGAAGACGGCGGCCTCCTCGGCGATGGCCGGCAGGTCCGCATCAGTGATCCGTTCAAGCTGCTGCCCAGTGACGGCCGTCACCGGTTCGCCGTTGGCCTCGGCCGCCCCGTCGATCCCCAGCCGCATCGCGATCGCCGCGGCGGTGAGGGCGTGGTCGCCGGTGATCATCTTCACCCGGATGCCCGCCGCCTGACAGGTTGCCACCGCCTCGATCGCCTCCGGCCGCGGCGGATCGATCATCGCCTGGAGTCCCAGCAACACCATCTCCCCGGCCACATCGGCATGCGCGAGCGTGGCCGTGCCGGGCGGCAGATCCTTGCGGGCAAAGGCGAGCACCCTCAGGCCCATTGCGGCAAGCCGGGCCACGGCAGCCGCAACCGCCTCGCGATCGAGCACCCCGACATTGCCGTCGGCATCGAAGGCGGACGAGCAGCGGTCCAGGATCGCTTCGACCGAGCCCTTGGCATAGACCGCCCGCGGCCGCTCCTGGCCCTGGTTGTGAAGTGTGGCCATGTACTGCAATTCCGACTCAAAGGGGATCGAGTCGAGTCGTGGTAATTCCTCCTGGAGCACGGCGGCGGCGAGCCCCGCCTTGGCCCCCGCCACGATCAGCGCGCCCTCGGTCGGATCCCCCTCCACGCTCCAGGCGTCGTCTGTGGAGATGAGCTGGGAATCGTTACACAACAGGCCCGCCCGCAGGCACTCGAGCATTGCGACCCGGCCCTCCAGATCGGCTACCGAGAGAGCCACGCCGTCGCCAGGAGCCTCAACGCGGATCGTTCCCTCGGGCGAGTAGCCTGAACCGCTGACGCCGAACGACTCGCCGCCAGCCAGAATTTCGGCGACCGTCATCTGGTTCTGCGTGAGCGTCCCGGTCTTGTCGGAGCAGATCACGGTCGTGCTGCCGAGGGTTTCAACTGCCGGCATCTTGCGGATGATCGCCCGCCGCTTGGCCATCCGGGCTACGCCGATGGCGAGCATGATCGTGACGGCAGCCGGGAGCCCCTCAGGGATCGCCGACACCGCCAGGGCCACCGAGGCCTTGAACATGTCCTTGGCCGACTGACCCTGGGCGAGGCCGATCGCGAAGTTGGCCGCCGCCACGACGAGGATCAACACGAGCAGGAGGCTACTGAACCGGGCGATGAGCCGCGTCAGCGGCGTCTGGATATCGTCGGCCGAGGCGATCAGCCGCGAGATCCGCCCCACTTCCGTGCCGTCGCCGATCGCCACCACCACCCCGGTACCTTGGCCGTAGGTGACGAGCGTCGAGGCGTAGGCCATGTTCTTCCGGTCGGCCAGCGGCACCTCCGCGCCAAACAGTGCAAGCGACTTCTCGACCGGCACCGACTCACCGGTGAGGGCCGCCTCGGCGATCTGCAGATCACGGCTGCGGACCAGCCGCAGGTCGGCCGGAACCTTGTCGCCCGACTGGAGCAGCACGATATCGCCGGGCACGATCGTGGTCGAATCGATCCGGTCTCTGTGGCCGTCGCGGATGACCGTGGCCTCGGTGACGAGCGTCTTTCCGAGGGCCTCGATCGCCTTGAGTGCCTTGCCCTCTTGAAGGAAGCCCACGACCGCGTTGACGAGCACCACGCCGAGGATCACCCCCGCGTCAATCCAGTCCTCGAGCACGGCCGTGACACCCGCGGCGACAAGCAGAATGTAGATCAGCGGCTGGTGAAACTGGAGGAGGAACCGCACGAGCGACCCGTGGCCACGCCGCGCGGTGAGAACGTTGGGCCCGTGCCGCCGCCGCTGTTCGGCCGCCTCCGTGGCGGAGAGGCCCCGGGCGACGTTTGTCTTGTGGCGGGCAACCACTTCCTCGGCGGCGAGGTGATGCCAGGGATCGGGATGCGGCTGGTCGGTTGGCATGCGGATAGAGTAGGCAAAAAGGAGTCGCGAGTCATTTCCCGGACGCAGCAGGCGGCACGGCCCTGCCCGGCTTCGTCAGTTTTGCTGTTTGGCTTCCGCTACACTTTTTTTAACTTGGTGGCTGCATGATGCTTGTTCTCGCCAACGCAGACATTCCGCGGCTCGCCCTCGACCCGGCCACCGTCCGGATGTTGGCCTGGGCCCTCGGCGGCTACGTTCTGTTTCTGCTGGCGATCAGCATCTACGCCAGCCGGCGGGTGCAGACCGAGGCCGACTACATCGTGGCGGGCCGGCGGCTGCCGCTGTTTTTGGCCTGGGGCACGCTCATCGCCACCTGGTTCGGGGCCGCGACGATGTTTGCCGCCGCCGGCCAAGCCCGTGAGGTGGGGCTGTTGGGCGTGGTGCTCGATCCGCTGGCCTGCGCCGGCACGCTCGTGCTGGCGGGAATCTTCTTTGCCCGGCCGCTCTGGAAGATGGAGCTCTACACGATGGCCGACTTCTACCGGGTGAAATATGGCCCGGCGGCGGAGGTCGTGGGGGCCTGCATCCAGGTGCCGAGCTACTTCGCGTGGGTGGCTCTTCAATACATGGCGCTGGCGAAGGTGCTCGAACTGTATTTCGGGATTCCGCTGGCTGTCGGGATCGTCATCGTGGCGGCGGTCACGCTCACCTACACGATGATCGGCGGCATGTGGTCGGTAACCCTCACCGACACCTTTCAGATCGTGATCGCGCTCGCGGGTCTGGTTGTGTTGCTCGGGGCAACGCTCTCGCACCCGGCCCTCGGAGACGGCGACCCGCTCCTCGGCCTGCGGGCTGTGTATGAGAAGGTGGCGACCAGCCACCCAGACCACCTCCGGCTCGTGCCGGCCGAACTGAAGGCGGCGGCCCTTCTCCCCTGGCTTGCCGCCTGGGCCACGGGGCTATTTGGCAATATTCCGGGCCAAGACCTGCAGCAGCGGGTGTTTGCCGCGAAGAGCCCAAACGTCGCGATGCAGGCCTGCATCCTGGCGGGCGTGCTGTATCTCGTGTTTGGCATGATCCCCGTCACGCTCGGACTGGCATCGCTTGTTACCCACCCCAACGGAACACTCGACCCGGTCGGCTTTTTGGCGGGCGAGAATCTCTCACCCGGGATGCTCGTCGTGTTCGTGGTGGCGGTCGTGTCGATGGTGGTCTCCACCGCCACAAGCGCCGTGCTCGCCCCGGCCACGATCCTGGGCCACAACCTACTCTCGCGGATCCCCGGCCTCGATACCCGCCCGCTGTTTCGTGACCGGGCCTGCGTGGTCATCGTGTCGCTCGGCGGCATCTGCCTGGCCATGTGGGGCAAGTCGCTGATGGAGCTGCTTGACGTGGCGCTTTCGATCCAGCTTGTGGCGCTGTTTGTGCCCGTTGTGATGGGCATCTACGGACGGCCCCGGGGCCAGCTGCCGGCCGTGCTTTCCATGCTCATGGGCTTCGGGGCGTGGCTCGTGACGTTCGCGATTCACGAGCTCGCCGGAGAGAAATCTGCCGGCCCAGCCGCGGTGATCACGGCCGTGCCGAGCGACTTCTGGGGGCTCGGCTGCGGAATGCTCGGCTACTTGATCGGCCAGACGCTTTCACCCGCGAGATCCGCCCCCGGGGCCGGCAGCGCCGAACCTCACAAAATGCCTTGCGAAGAGGCCCCAGGATCGATCGCATAAAAGCCCCGGGCGCGATCGCATAAAAGCCCCGGGCGCGAGCCCGGGGACTGCGGGTTATTTGGCCATCCCGCGGGCCACGCCGCCATCCATGCCGCTCCAGATAAAGATAGACAACACCGCTTGAGCCTGGCTGTTGCCAATTGGTCCGCCACGCCACAGTCCCCCAGCTCGCGCTGGGGGCTTATATGCCGAACAGTCCCCCGGCTCGCGCTGGGGGCTTGTATGCCGCATAGGCCCCCGGCTCACGCTGGGGGCTTGTATGGCCAAACAGGATTACCTGGGATGGCGACGGCGGGCGGGAGGTCAGGTCAGGATTTCCTTGACGACGTGGCCGTGCACGTCGGTGAGCCGGAAGTCGCGGCCTTGGAACCGCCAGGTGAGCTTCGTGTGGTCATAGCCCAACAGATGCAGGAGCGTGGCCTGCAGGTCGTGGATGTGGACCGGGTCGCTTGCGACCTTGAAACCGAGGTCGTCGGTCGAGCCGTGGACGTAGCCCCCCTTCACGCCGCCGCCGGCCATCCAGACGGTGAAGCAGTCGGGGTAGTGATCCCGGCCGAGGATCTCTCCCTTGGCCGTGCGGCCCTCGCGGAAGGGGGTTCGCCCGAACTCGCCGGTGCAGAGCACGAGCGTGTCGTCGAGCAGGCCTCGCCGTTCGAGATCCTCGATCAGGGCCGCAGCGGGCTTGTCGAACGTGGCTGCCTTCTTCGTCAGGCCGTCGCGGATGTCCTCCCCGGGATTCGTGCCATGGAAATCCCAGCCCCAGTCGAAGAGGTGGACAAACCGCACCCCTTCCTCGACGAGCCGCCGCGCGAGCAGAATATTGTTGGCCAGGCTCGCCCCGCCGGGCGTGGCTCCGTAGGCAGCGAGGACTTCCTCCGGCTCCTTCGCGATGTCCATCACCTCCGGCACGCTGGCCTGCATCCGGAAGGCCAGCTCGTACTGGGCGATCCGGGTCATCGTTTCGGGGTTGCCAAGCTCCGCGGCCTGGAGTTCGTTCAGATCCTTGAGCGCGTCGAGCGTCCTCCGCCGCATTGCCCGGTCCATGCCGGGCGGATCGGAAACATAGAGCACGGGGTCGCCCTTCGAGCGACACTGCACGCCCTGGTAGACGCTCGGCAGAAAACCCGACCCGAAGCTGCTCGTGCCGCCGTTGGGCTGCACGCCCGATGAGATGAGAACGACGAATCCAGGAAGGTTGGCATTCTCGGAGCCGAGGCCGTAGGTCACCCACGAGCCGAGGCTCGGCCGGCCCGCCCGCGGTGAGCCGGTGTAGACCATGAGTTCCGCAGGTGCATGGTTGAACTGGTCAGTGTGCATGCTTTTTACAAGGCAGAGCTTGTCGGCGACACGGTGGAGGTTGGGGATCGCGTCAGAAAGCTCGATCCCGCTCGCCCCACACTTCACCCAGCTTCGGCGGGTACCGAGCAGCTTGGGCGTGCCGCTGGTGAAGGCAAACTTCTTGCCGGCGAGGTACTCCGCCGGACAGTCCTCGCCGTCATGCTTGACGAGCTCGGGCTTGTGGTCGTAGAGGTCGAGGTTGGGCGGCGAGCCCGTGAGGTGGATCACAATCATTCGCTTGGCCTTGGCCGGCAGCGGCGGCACGCGGGCGGCCAGCGGGTCGGCGGGCAGAGCCCCCGCGTTACCGGTGGCATTGGCCCCGCGGGCTGAGCCACCGAGCAGGTCGCCCAGGGCGATCGCTCCGATGCCCCCGCCCATGCTGCCGAGCAGATGGCGGCGGGTGGCGAGCAGCTTGTGTTCGAAGATGGGATTCATCGGTTCACCATGAAGCGAAAGAAAGTGGGCATCCGGGATAGTCACCGGGCGGCTGGGGTTGCCGTGCGGGGTTGCCCGTGCCGAGCGACCGCTGGCAATGGTGTTCGGCACGACATGAGTCATAGAAGCCCCCTGCGCCAGCCGGGGGACTGTGACGCGGCGTACGGGAGGGCTTGGCCATGCAAACGCGGCGTTGACTTTGGGCGGCATGGCGAACGGGACGGCCATCTGACCCGCCGTCCCCGGGCTCGCGCCCGGGGCTTTTATTGCTCGTTCTTTTCATGGACACATGAAGGTCTCGTCGAGGTTCAGGATCACGTTGGCCACCACCGTCCAGGCGGCGAGGTCGGCCATTTTCTCCGGTGTGTCGATGCCGAGGTCGGCCGGCGGGGCCCCGAGCGGGTCGGTGGCTATCTTCCTGGCGGACGCCCCGTCGCCGTGATACTCCACGCACACCTCGTCGTGAAGCCGCACCAGCCGGTCGATCTCGGGATCGGTCGGCATCCGGGCGAGCACGAGCCGGAAGCCATGGATGGCCCGATCGGCGGCCGTCGAGCCCCCCGCGCGGATCATCCGCCGGGCAAGCGCCTGGGCCGCCTCGACATAGACCGGATCGTTCAAGGTTACGAGCGCCTGCAGCGGGGTGTTTGACCGCGGGCGACGAAGCGTGCAGATCTCGCGGCTGGGGGCATCGAAGGTGGCCATCGACGGGTAGGGATTGCTCCGTCGCCAGGTCGTGTAGAGGGCCCGCCGATACCGGTCCTCCCCCTCGCTCGTCTTCCAGTCGATGCCGCTGCCGAACGCCGCCGAGAGCCCAAGGGCTGGCTGCGGCGGATTGACGCTCGGCCCCCCCTTCTTCCGCGACAGGAGGCCGGCCGCGGCGAGCGCCTGGTCGCGGATCACCTCGGCCGGCAGGCGAACCCGCGGCCCGCAGGCAATCAACCGGTTGTCGGGGTCGGCCGCCACGAGCTCCGGCGGGCACTTGCTCGTTTGCCGATAGGCCGCGCTCGAGACGATGAGCCGCGTGATCGCTTTCGTGTTCCAGCCCTGCTCGACGAGCTCGCAGGCCAGCCAGTCGAGCAGTTCCGGGTGGCTCGGCAGGTCGCCTTGAGCACCGAATTCCTCGCTCGTCGAGACGATCCCGATCCCGAACAGCTGCTCCCAGATTCGGTTGACCACCACCCGCGCGGTGAGCGGGTTGGCCGGATCGACGAGCCACTTGGCCAGCGCCAGCCGGTCGAGCCGGCCGTTGGCTGACGGGCTGGCCGGGTTGAATACCGTCGGCACCCCCTCCGCAACTTCGGAGCCCAGGCTGTTCCAGTTGCCGCGATTATGGAGCTTTGTGACCCGCCGCTTTCCCGCGGGAAGTTCCTCCATCACCGGTACCGTTGTGATCGGTTTGATGGCGGCCAGCTCCTGCTGGAGGCCGGCCTCGAGCTCACGAAGCGGCCGCAGCTCGGGCGGTTCGACCACGCCCGGCTTGGCCGCCGGCACGTGCCGGGCGATCTCCGCCAGGTTCGCAGTGAGCGTTCTTGTGAGCCCTTCCTGCTCGGGCGTAAAGAACGGCAGCAGCGGGGCCTCGTCGGGGCGGTCGGCGTCGGCCGTTTGGTTAAAGACGCCGTAGATCCCGAAGTATTCCTGTTGCGAGAGCGGGTCGTACTTGTGGTCGTGGCACTGGGCGCAGGCTATCGTGGTGCCCATCCAGGTGCTCATCGTCGTGTTGACGCGGTCCACGACGGCTGCCGCGCGAAACTCCTCGTCGATCGTGCCCCCCTCCGAGTTGGTGAGCGTGTTGCGGTGAAAGCCAGTGGCGACCCGGTCGTCGAGCGTGGCCCCGGGCAGCAGGTCGCCGGCGAGTTGCTTGACCGTGAACTCATCGAAGGGCATGGTGGCGTCGCAGGCCCGGATCACCCAGTCTCGCCAGCCCCAGATCGTTCGCGGGCGGTCGTCGGCGTAGCCGGCGCTGTCGGCGTAGCGAGCCAGATCGAGCCACTGCCGGGCCACGTGCTCGCCATAGCCGGCATGGGCCAGGAGCCGGTCCACAAACTTCTCGACCGCGTCGGGAGCGGTGTCTGCGATGAAGGCGTTCACTGCTTCAGGCTCGGGGGGCAGTCCCGTGAGGTCGAGGGAAAGCCGGCGGGCGAGCGTGGTGCGGTCGGCCTCGGGCTGCGGTGCGAGCCCCTCCGCCTCAAGCCGGGCGAGGATAAAAAAGTCGATGTCGTTTTTCGACCAGGCCGCATTCTTGACCGCCGGAATTGGTGGCCGCTCGGGGGGCACATACGCCCAGTGGGGCTCATACTCACCGCCGGCGGTGATCCAGCGACTGAGCAGATCCACTTCGGCAGCAGCGAGCCGCTCACCAGCCTCGGGCGGCGGCATCATGACGTCGGGGTCGGTCGACATGATCCGGGCGACAAGCTCGCTCTCGGAGGGCTTTCCCGGCACGAGCGCCGCGTGGCCGCCGAGATCGGCTGTCGCCCCGGCAAATGTATCGAGCCTGAGTCCCTCGTCACCGCCGCCGTGGCGATCCTCCGCGTCGGGTCCGTGGCATCGAATGCAGCGGTTTGAGAGCAGGCCCTTGATGTCACGGGTAAACGACAAAGCCGGCTCGGTTGCCAGAGCAGGCAGAGTCGCCGTGGCCCACACGGTCGCAATGACAACCGCGAGGAGCCTGCCAGCCCCTGCAATATCGTGCCTCATACGGCTCACTCCCCTGCGAAACGCCAACTCCGCCTGACGCAGACCCGTCGGGGCGATCCGCAGAATGACATTGCCACCAGGTGTAAATATAGCCCGCAATCCCGGCCGTCCCAGCCACCGGGGCTAGTCGCCGGGGCAGGGGCCGGGAGACCGCTTACCTTGATTGCTTGAGCGTCTGGAGCCAGGCCACCACGTCGATGAGCTCCTGCTCGGAGAGCACGGTGGCCAAGTCGGCTGGCATGAGCGACACCGGTTGTTGCACGAGTTCCTCGACCGTGCTGCGTGCGAGAGTCACGTCTACGCCGTCGGCTCCACGGATCACCAGCTCCGCGGGTGTCTGCGAGATCATCAAACCGCTGAACGACCGGCCGTCATCGGTGACCGCAGTCCAGGTCTCAAAGTTGTGACTGATCGCCGCCGAGGGGGCGAGGATCGACTCATAGAGCGCCACGTTCGAGAGCTTGGCCCCGACACCCGACAGGTCGGGCCCCACGGCCTTCCCCTCGCCGTTCACCACGTGGCACTTGGCACAGGTGCCAGTGCCGGCAAACACCCCCCGCCCCCGGAGAGCATCACCGCTCCGCTTCACGAGGTCGGCAACCGCCGGCAGTTCCGCACCGCCGCGGGCCTTCGGGAGCGGCAGAACGCCCGCCGCCTCGGCTCGCACGTCGGCCCAAGCGCCTGCGGACACGGCCGCGGCTGCTACCTGGAGCAACGGTGGCGAAAGCTCGCCGGCCTTAGCCAGAGCGATCACTCTGCGAGCCCCGTGGGGCGTGCGGATCATCGCCCTGACCGCGTCGGCCCGGCTCGGCGGAGACGCTGCCGCATCCCCCACCCGTTCTTCGAGCAACGGCAACGTCTTCCCGTCGCCACGGACACCGAGCACTGCCAGCAGCCGGGCCGCCGGCTCGTCGCCGCCGGCGAGCATCGCCCGAACGGCAGGCTCCCCCTGCATCTCGAGCGCGAGGCTCACTGCCTCAGCCGCCTTGCCGTCGTCGACACCCGGCAGCGTCGCCATGACCACGAGGCCAGGCAGGAACTCGGGCAGTCGGAAGCGGCGGGTGATTTCGTAGAAGGTGGCAGTGCCCGGCACGAGATTGGCGGCCTCGATCACGCGGGCCCGCAAGGCCGGCTCGGCCAGGTCGCCCGGCTCGAGCCGCAGCACCAGCTCCGGCAGGATCACGCCCGTCTTCTCAGGGTCGTTCGGGAGCGAGACGACCAGCAGCCGCGCATGCTCGCTCACGGCCCCCTCGGCCTGGAAGTCGAGCGCTCGCAGGCAGGCGAGCGACTCGTTCGTCGAGGTCGCCGGGTCGCCGATGATCTCGCAGAGCAGCTGCGGCGTACTATCCGCCCGGCTCCGCCAGACGATCTCGCGGCCCGCCGGGCTCTTCCAGCCGTCGCCCACCTTCACACGCCAGGCTGCCAGCCGGCTGTTCCACTGGCTCTCGCCCGCCAACCCAGTCGCCCCGTCGGCCCCGATCCCGAGGGCCTCGAGTTCCCAGCGATCGCCGGCCGTGTGCCGGGCGGCAAGCTCCGCCCAGGCCCGGTCAGCCCGCTCGCCGACAACGCCCCGAACCGCGATCGCCCCCTCGCGGCGGACGGCGGGCACCGGATCAGCCGCGAGTTTCTCGACCAGCCCGAGCACATCCCCCTCGACACGGCGACAGAGCCGGATTGCGACCATCCGCAGGTTCTCGTCGGAGTCGCCGGCGAGCCGGGCGATCCAGCTTTCAGCCTGCCCCGGCAGCATCCCGGCGGCCCAGGCGAGCCGGGCCCGATACCGCGGATTCTGTGCCTTCGCAAACGCCGCATCGAGGGCCACAGCCGCGGCGGCGGGCTCCTTGGCAAGCCGCTCGAGCGCGGTCGCCCGGGCGCACTGGTTCGGGCTCTCGAGCGCCGCCACGCAGCCGGCCAGCGACGCGAAGTCATACTTCGGCACGCTCCACTTCACGCCCGGCGGCGCTATCCGGTAGAGGCGGCCCTTCTCGAGGTCGCCCATCGCGTGGCCTCCCACGCCGGGGTCGTACCAGTCGGCCACGATCAGCGACCCATCGGGGGCCGTGCAGATGTCACTCGGCCGAAACCAGCGGTCGGCCGAGCCATCAACAAGCGGCTCGATGCGGGCCGCGTAGCCGGCCCCCTGCCGCGTGACCGGATAGGCCCGCACCACATTCGGCCCGGCATCGCAGTGGAGAATCGCACCATGAAAACGCTCCGGAAGGAGCGATCCCTCGTAGACGCAAATCCCCGTGGGAGAGCCGCCGCCGGTCATCAGGAGGTTGGGCATCACCCCGGGGTCGTTCTGGTGCCAGTGGCGAAGCGGAATCTCCGGCTCGATGTTCGTGCGGCCGGCCTGCCAGCCGGCGCCAGTTCGCTCGTCCACGTAGCCATAGTTGCCATACTCAAAGACGGCGTTGATCCGCACCCCCTTGTTGCCGTCGTCGTCGTTGTCGCTCTGCCAGAGCGATCCGAAGGAGTCGACGGCCACCTCGTAGTTGTTGCGGAAGTTGTGGCCAAGCACCTCGAAGTCGCTGCCGTCGGGCCGGCAGCGAAACACCATCCCCTGCCGGTAGGGTTTGCCGGAGGCGTTGACGGTATTGCCGAACCGGTCGATGACCGGCTTGCCGTCACGATCGTGCACATGGTGGCCGGTGTTGCCGAAGTTGAAATACCAGCGACCGTCGGGACCTACGACGAAGGCGTGCACCGAGTGGTCGTGCTGCGGTTGCCCGGTCTTCGTGAAGAGCACCTCGCGGCGGTCGGCCACGAGATCGCCGTCGTCGTCGTGGAAGACGAGCACCTCCGGAGCGCAGGACACGATCACCTTCCGCCCCGGCCCCTCGCCGATCACGCAGATGCCAAGCGCGCTATCGACGTCGCGGCCCTGATGGAAAACGGTCTGCTTGTCGGCCACGCCATCGCCGTCGGTGTCTTCGAGGACGAGGATCCGATCTCCGGCCGGCCGCGTGTCTTTGCGGCGGCGGTAGTTTGTCACCTCGCAGACCCAGACCCTCCCCGCCGCATCGACGTCGATGTCGGAGGGGCTTAGCAAGAGCGGTTCGCCGGCAAAGAGCACTGCCGCAAGGTCATCGGGCACCGCGAGCGTGGCAGGCCCCTCCTCGGGTGGCACCGGGCCGGTGCGGCTGACCACGGCCGGCGCCGCCGAGGCCAGCGACATGAGCATCGCGATGGCGACCGCGAGGAGGGCATGCCCTCGGACATGGATTGGAGTCGTGGTCATGGCAGGGGCTCCGGTGAGACTAGACCCGTGGAATCTCGTAACCACTCCGGGGCGTGCGGGCCGTCATGGCCTGGGCCTGCTCGTCGCCGGTGATCGCCTCGGCCGCCGGATCCCAGGTGATCGACCGGCCCAGCCGAGCGGCGATCGCCGTCAGATGGCAGGTGTTCATCGTGATCAGATGGCTGAACACATCGGAGACAGGCAGCCCCCCTTCGCGGAGGCAGCGGTAGAAGTTGGTTTTGTGGCCCTCGAAGGGCTTTCCTTTATAGAGGGCCATCACATCGTCGGGCGTGAACTGGTCCTTGTCCCAGTTCTCCTCGATGGGCGTGCCGGCGATCTTGCCGCGGTTGACGAACAGCTTCCCCTTCTCCCCCTCGAACAGGATTCCGTTATCGCCCCGGCTCGTGACCGTCATCTCGACGCCGCTGGGGAAGGTGCACTTCACCGCGAAGTCGTGGGAGGTGTTGAACGAGTCGTCACGCTCAGGGTAGCCATCCTTGAAGGGCACTGGGTGCTTGGCATCGGTGCCGTCGATCGTGACCGGCCCCTTGCCCATGGCGTCTTCCTTGAGCGCCCACTGGGCGATGTCGATGTGGTGAGCGCCCCAGTCGGTGAACTTGCCGCCCGAATACTCGTACCACCAGCGGAAGTCGTTGTGGCACCGCTTCTGCCGGTAGTCGACCTTGGGAGCCTGCCCGAGCCACAGCTCCCAGTCGAGCCCCTCGGGCACGTCGGCCACGGGGAAGGGGCCGCCGGTGGGACTGCCGTTGATGCCCACCGTCACCTTCTTGATCGGCCCGAGCAGCCCCTTGTGGACCATGTTCACTGCCCGCAGGAAGCGGTCCTTGTCGCTCCGCTGCTGGGTGCCGATCAGGAACTGGAGGGTCGGGTGCTTCTCGCAGGCTGCCCGGATGAGTTTGTTCTCTTCGATCGTGAGGGTGAGCGGCTTCTGGCAGAACACGTGCTTGCCGGCCTGGAGTGCCTCGATCGCAATCTTCACGTGCCAGTGGTCGGGCGTGACGATGCTCACAACGTCGATGTCGGGCCGCTCGAGCAGCTTGCGATAGTCGCCGTAGGCGTCGGCCTTACCCTTGCCGATGTTCTGATCGTTGCGGGCCCGCTCGGCATGGCGGACGTCGACGTCGCAGACGGCCACGATGTCACCGTACTGGGCATGCCCTCGGGCGTCGCCTGTGCCCATCCCGCCGAGGCCGATGCAGCCGACTTGCGGCCGGTCGGTAGCGGCCCGGTTCGCGAAGGCGGGCTGGCTCCAGGCGAAGTAGGGAACGCTGCCGGCCGCGGCCCCGACCGCCACCGAGGTGCCGAGAAACGTCCGCCGCGAGGCTTTGTCAGAGGCCGCCATGTGTTACTCCAGAGAGAGAATCCTAGGCTGGCTCCAGATTGCCGCCACCTGCCGAGAATTCTAACCACGAATAACCTTCCAGAGAAACCGCGGTTGCCCGTGTCGAGCAAGCGGCGTGCTCAGCCAAACGAAGCCCGGCTCGCAATGGCGTTCGCCGCGGGATTCCGCATAAAAGCCCTCGGCGCGAGCCGGGGGACGGTGACGCGGCCCATCGCCCCACGCCGCAATGCCAACACGCGGCGCATGACTTCGGGCGGCATGGCAGGCGGGGTGGCCTTTGTTCCCGCAGTCCCCGGGCTCGCGCCCGGGGCTTGTATGGGTGCAAGGGGAGGGGTTGCCCGTGTCGAGCAAGCGGCGTGCTCA
>JBBEEF010000110.1:14592-26575 GCA_040880915.1 Pirellulales bacterium | reverse complement strand
CGGATCTCGAGCGAGCGGGGATCGAGCGCGTAGGCGCCCGAAGAACCGAAGTTGCGAAACGGCCCCCAGGGCGTCTCGAGTGCCGTGCTCATCGCCACCCCCTCGAGCATGTGGAGGAGACCGCCCGGGCTCATCTCGAAGGCGCCGGCGGTGTGATGGGTGTCTTCCGTGGCGAAGCCGTCGAGCAGGTGGACCACGACGTCGGCCTTGTCGTCGCCGTCGCTGTCCTTCAGCCAGAGCATCCGCGGCTGGTCCATCACCAGCACGCCGCCGGCGAAGAACTGAAAGCCCGTCGGACAGTGGAGCTTGTCGTAGAAGACGGTGCTCTTGTCGGCCTTCCCGTCGCCGTCGGTGTCTTCGAGGATCACGAGCTTGTCGGCAGGCTTGGGCTCGCCCGGCTGCCACTGCGGATAGCTCGGCATCGTCGCGACCCAGAGCCGGCCCTTGGAGTCGAAGGCCAGCTGCACGGGGTTGGCGAGCTCGGGAAACTGCCGCTCGTCGGCAAACAGCCGCACCTCGTACCCCTCCGGCACCGTGCAGGTCTCGATGAACTTTTCGGGCGAGAGGATCACCGGCCCCCCCTCGGGGTTCTCGCTGTAGGCCTGGCGCGGCTCACCGAAGCGGGTCGTGGGCTCGAACAGCTCGCCCGTGGCCGAGTCGTCGGGCACTGGCGGCACCGGCCGGCCGGCCGCGATCTCGTGAACATACGCGTCGCGCACCGCCGCCATCCCGCGGAGCTTCAGGTATTCCCGGGGGAAGGTCTCCGTGTCAAAGGTGCGGCGGCCGCCGTAGACATACCAGCCGTTGACCATCCGGTAGTCTTGGAAATGAACCCACGACTTGTCGACAACCGCGGTGCGAAGCGTCGCGAACGCCTCGGGTGAGAGCCGCTTGGCTGGTGGCTCCCCGAAGAGCACGCGGTCGAGGGCCTCGGCGACGACGCGGTCGCCGGCCTCGTTGACGTGGCAGCCGTTGACCGTGAAGGCGAGCGGCGGCTTCGACTCGGCGGTGAAGGCGGCCTGAGTAGCGTCGAAAATGTCGGCGAAGGCCAGGCCCCGGGTCGCAGCCACGTCGCGGACGGCGTCGCGATACCCGGCCAGGATCGCGTTCCGCTCAGCCGCACCGGGCAGCGGGGCGTCGGCCGGCTCGACGGCGATCGGCGAGACGAGCACCAGCCGCGGGGGGGCCTTGGTGTCGTCGCGGGGATACTTGGCCGCCAGTTCGTCCAGAAATTTCCCGTAGTCAGCCTTGAACTTCTCGACGCCTCCGGGCCCGGCGAACGACTCGTTGAACCCGAAGAACACGAGGTAGGTGTCGGCGCCGAAGGCAGCCAGTGGGTCGTCAAGCTTTGCGTAGTCGCTTGGTCGCTGGCGGACTTCCACCTCCTCGGCCGGGCGGGCAAAGTTGCGGACGACGAGCTGCTTGCCGGGGAACCGCTCGTGGAGGAGCGTCTCAAAGTGGCCGAACAGGTTCATCCGCTCGGCGGTCGAGTTGCCGACCAGTGCGATTCGCTCGAGGTTGAGAAACTCAAGCGGCAGCGTGCTCGGTGGCAGGGCCGGGCGGGCCGGCCGCGCGGGGCGAGTGAGCAATTCGCGAGCGGTCGCGAGGGGATCGTCGGCGGAGGGCTTCGCGTCGGCGGCGGTTGCGGATCGACCGTGCAGGCTGAGTAACAACGCGGCAGCCGGGGCCAGGAAACAAGTCGTGAACCGCATGGGGGGCTCCGGGGTGGGCATCAAGGCGATTGTATCCGGACAGGGGACAGTCCCCTGCTAGGTGATCAGGTCGGGGATCACCCGGGCATGCTCGACGCCGGTGAGCCGTTGGTCGAGGCCCTGGTAGCGGTAGGTGAACCGCTCGTGGTCGAAGCCGAGCAATTGCAGCGTGGTCGCGTGGAAGTCGCGGATGTGCACCGGGTCTTTGACGATGTTGTAGGAAAAGTCGTCGGTCTCGCCGTAAATCTGGCCGGCTCGGGCCCCGCCGCCGGCCATCCACATCGTGAAGCAGCGGGGATGATGGTCTCGGCCGTAGTTCTGCTTCGAAAGGCCCCCCTGGGAGTAGACCGTGCGACCAAACTCGCCCCCCCAGATCACGAGCGTCTCGTCCAACAGGCCCCGGTTCTTCAGGTCGGTGATCAGGCCGTAGGTGGCGTGGTCGATGTCATTACAGCCGTTCTTGAGCCGACCCACGAGATTGCCGTGATGGTCCCAGTGGTTGAGATAAATCTGCACGAACCGCACGCCCCGCTCCACCATCCGCCGGGCCATGAGGACGGAGTTGGCGAACGAACCGGGCTTCATCACCTGCTCACCATAGAGGCCGAGGGTCGACTCCGACTCGGTCGCGATGTCGGTGAGTTCGGGCACGCTCGACTGCATCCGGAAGGCCATCTCATATTGGGCGATCCGGGTCTGCGTTTCGGGATCACCAAACTTCTCGAGGGTCCGCTCGTTCAAGGCCTGAAGGCCGTCGAGCGTGGTGCGGCGGACGCCCGCCGAGACCCCGGGCGGATTGCTGATGTACAGGATCGGATCGCCGGCCGAGCGGAAACTTACTCCCGCGTGCTCGCCGGGCAGAAAGCCGCTCGACCACAGCCGGGCACCGATCGCCTGGGCCTGCTCGACGACGGTCGAGCGGGCCACGAGCACCACGAACGTGGGCAGGTCGGCGTTGAGTGAGCCCAGGCCGTAGCTCGCCCAGGAGCCGAGGCAGGGGCGGCCAGTGATCTGGTTGCCGGTCTGGATGTAGGTGATTGCCGGTTCGTGGTTGATCGCGTCGGTGTGCATCGAGCGGATGAAACACATCTCGTCGGCCACCTTCCCCGTCCAGGGAAGCAGATCATTCATCCACATGCCGCACTGGCCTTGCCGCGAGAACTTGAAGACCGTTGGAGCGATCGGAAATCGCGTCTGCCCCGAGGTCATCGTGGTGAGCCGCTGGCCCGAGCGGATGCTTTCCGGAAGGTCTTTGTCGTACCACTCGTCCAGCTGCGGCTTGTAATCGAACATGTCCTGCTGGGGCGGGCCGCCGACCATGTGCAGATAGATGACGTGCTTAGCCTTGGGGGCGAAGTGGGGGCCGATGGCTCCGGCCACTCGTTCGAGGCCGGCGGCCGGGTCGATCGCCGCCGCCGGGGCCGCCTGGCCCATGAGCGTGGCCAGCGCCGCGCCGCCAAGGAGATGACTGCCCTGCCCGAAGAACCGGCGCCGGGTGAGGTTGAGGCTGAGCTCGGCCAGCGGAGAGGGGAGCGATGTCATTTGCAGAGCACCTCGTCGAGGTTTGAAAGCTGATTGACGAGCATTGTCCAAGCGGCAAGCTTCGAGGTGTCGGCGGTCCGGGGCTTCGATTCGCCAACGGCGGTGAGCCGTCCTGCGTCGTCGGGATGGGCGGCGTAGTGAGACGCAAGCGCAGCCAGCGAGGCGGCCACGATCTCCCGTTCGTCGGCCTCGAGTGGCCGGGCGAGCAGTCGCTGGGCCACGAAGTCGAAGCGGGCGGAGTCGTCGCCCGGCTGCTCGAGAGCCAGGTCGGCCAACGCCCTCGCGGACTCCACGAACTGCGGGTCGTTCAAGGTCACAAGCGCCTGCAGCGGCGTGTTGGTCCGCTCCCGCTTGACCGTGCAGACCTCGCGGGAAGGGGCATTGAAGATGTCGAGCGACGTCGGCGGGGCCGACCGTTTCCAGAACCAGTACATGCTGCGGCGGTAGAGGTTGTCGCCGGTATCGGCGACATACCGCTTTGTGTTGCTCTCGGGCATGGCCACCGCCTCCCAGACGCCCTCCGGCTGGTAAGGCTTCACGCTCGGCCCCCCGAGTTTCCGCACAAGCAGCCCGCTCGCGGCGAGGGCCTGGTCGCGGACCATTTCTGCATCCATGCGGAACCGGGGACCGCGGGAGAGAAGCCGGTTGTCACGGTCCGCGGCAATCTTCTCCGGTGTTGTCACGGCCGCCTGCCGGTAGGCGGCGCTTGTGAGCATGAGGCGGAAGAGACGCTTCACATCCCAGCCATGCTCGCGGAAGTCGACCGCCAGCCAGTCGAGGAGTTCGGGGTGGCTCGGCAGGTCGCCGGTGATCCCGAAGTCGCCCGCCGAGCGGACAAGCCCCGTCCCAAACACCTCCTGCCAAAACCGATTCACAGTCACGCGGGTGGTGAGCGGGTGGTCCGGCAGAAGCAGCCACTTGGCCAGGCCGAGGCGGTTCCGCGGAAGGTGATCCGGAAAGGCAAGCACCGCCGCCGGCGTGTCGGCTGTGACCTCGTCCTTCCGCTTGTCATACTCACCGCGGTCAAGGGTGTGGGCGGTGGGCATGCCTGGCTTCTCAGCCATCACGTGGGCGATCGTACCGCGGGCCTTGATGGCGGCGATCTCGGACTCCAGGTCGGCCGCGGTCTTGGTGGCGGCGACGAAGGCTTGGTCGTGGGTACCCAGCCACCAGTCGTAGAGGCCGGCGGCGGCCGCGGCCCGCTCGGCCGGCGGGAGCTTGACGACCCCGGCGAGCGCTTGAGCCTGCGAGACACCGATCACCTCCGCCTCCGAGAAAGCCCGGCCGTAGATCGCGAGGTCGGTGAGGCCCACGCCGTGGGCGGAACCGCCGGGCGTGCGGCTGCCGATCGTGAGCGGCACCTCCGTCTTGATGGTGTGCCGCTTGAAGGTGTCGTTCTCGATCTTCAGCTTCTGCGGCTTGCCGTCGTAATAGACCCGCACGCCGGCCGCCTTCCCGCCGCCGTCGTAGGTCATCGCTACCCGCGTCCAGGCGTCGGCCGGCAACTGGGCCTCGGCCACAACCTTGAATGCGTCATCGGACCAGGCATGGACCATGTGCATGGCAACGCGGCGGCCTTGCACCCAGGCGTCCCAGCCGCGGTGCTTGGCAGCGTCGTCCATCCGGGCCACGACCGCGTAAGACGAGTCGTTGGCGGGCGGCCGGATCCAGAAGCTCACCGTGAAGGGCTGGTCGTGCTCGAAATCACCGGCCGAGGCGATCTCGGTGGCCTTGCCGTCGAGGAGGGCGGCTGGCGTGCCGGTCGGACCGGCCTGCCAGGAGGTCTTGGGCGAGAGCGGCAGATCGGTTTCTTTGCCGATCAGGCCGACGTGCGTGTTCGTCCCTTCTCCTTCGGCCAGCGGCAGGGAAACCAGCGGCGTATCGGCCGGCAAACCCGCGGTAATCGACTCCGGCGTGGCGGCGGCAAGAAACGCTGCGAACGCAGGCTCGGCCCCTTTCTGCCGCTCGGCGACGGCCCGCTGCGCGGCGGGGAGCGCCAGCTTGAGTGCTGCGAACCGGGACTGGTCCTCCGGCAACGGCACGGGCAGGATCGGTGGCGTGTCCTTGACGTTGCCGTCTCGGGGCTGCTGGCTTGTGTTGTTGAAGAAGGCCGAGAGGGCATAGAAGTCTTTGAGCGAGATGGGGTCGAACTTATGGTCGTGGCAGACAGCACAGCCGGCCGTGAGGCCCATCCAGACCGTGGCGGTGGTCTCGGTGCGGTCGCGGGCGTAGAGCACGACGTATTCCTCGTCGATGATGCCCCCCTCGTTGGTCGTCATGTTGCAGCGGTTGAAGCCACTGCCGATCTGGGCTTCGAGGACGGCGGAAGGTGGGGCGTCGGGGCCGATATCGACGAGGTCGCCAGCCAGTTGCAGCTCGGTAAACCGGTCGAAGGGAAGGTTTGTATTGAAGGCGTTGATCACCCACTGCCGGAAGGTCCAGATTTCGCGAAAGTTGTCGAAGTGGATGCCGTGGGTGTCGGCGTAGCGGGCGTAGTCGAGCCAGTAGCGGCCGCGGTGCTCGCCCCACTCTGGCATGGCCAGCAGCCCGTCGAGATATCGCTCGTAGGCGTCGGGCTCTCCGTCGGCCACAAAGGCCTCGACGGCGGCCGGATCGGGGGGCAGGCCGGTGACGTCGAACGCAGCACGGCGGGCGAGGGTGCGGCGGTCAGACTCGGGGGCGGGAGCAAGCCCTTCAGCTTCAAGCCGCGCAAGGATGAAGCGGTCGATCGGGTTTCGCACCCAGTTCTCCGCCTTGACCGGCGGCGGCTCAAGCTTCGCCGGTGGGATAAACGACCAGTGCGGCTCGTACTCGGCCCCCTCCTTGATCCAGCGGGTGAGGAGTTCGGTCTGCTCGGCCGTGAGCGACTTTTTCACCTCCGGCGGAGGCATCATATCCTCGGGGTCGTCGGAGCAGATCCGGTCGAGCATCACGCTCGAGTCGGGGTCGCCCGGCACAATCGCCCCGCTCTCGACCGCCTCGTCTCGCTGGTCGAGCCGAAGGCCCGCCTTGCGACTACCGGAGTCGGACCCGTGACAGGCGAAACAGTTCTCGACCAGAATCGAGCGAATGTCGCGGTTGTAGCCCACGGTGCCGTCGGCCGCCGCTGGCCGCGACACGGGGGCGGCAAGCAGAATCGCAAGGGAGACAGCGTGCAGAGTGCGGAGCATCGGTACACCTCGTTTGCAGACATGCCACCAATCCCGGCTGCGCGGGATACAAGGCGACGTGAATTCAAGGGTGTCGGCGTTGCGCTCCGCCGTCACATTCGTGCTCTATTGTAGCACCCCCCAAGGCCGCTGGCCAGCGATGAAAACGGTGTTTGGCACGGCTTTTGCCGCAATTGTAGGGGCTGGCCTCGAGCCCGCCGGATGGTGATCGGTGTAGCCGGGGCGATGCAACGGCATAGACGATCCCGCGACTCGCACGCGGTCTTTCGCCGAGTTGCTCCCGGTCATCCACCACGTCGAGGTGGCTCGGCGACTGACGCCGAGTCAGCGAGCGATTTGGCCGTCCGTTGCGAACCGGACCTGGTCGCGGCCCGATCGTTTGGCCAGGTAGAGCGCCTCATCGGCCGCCGCCACGACGGCCGCGGCCGAGCCACCATCCGCAGGAAACCCGGCCACGCCGATCGAGCACGTGATCGGGGCGAGCCGCCGGCCCGCGTGGTGGATCGCAGCTTCGGCGACCGCCTGCCGTAGCGATTCGAGCCGGCTGGTCGCCTCAAGCGCGGCGGTCGCCGGCATGATGAGCATGAACTCCTCGCCGCCGTAGCGGCAGGCGAGGTCAAGCTCCCGGCGGAAGCCCTGGAGAAGCGCGCCTGTGGTCATGAGCACCATGTCGCCGGCCGGGTGGCCGTGTCGTTCGTTGTAGTCGCGAAACCGGTCGAGATCGAGCATCGCTAGCGCCAGCGGTTCGCCGAGCGTCGCCGCCCGGACAAACAGCCGTGGAAGCTCGTCGTCGAGGATTCGCCGGTTGCAGAGGCCCGTGAGTGGATCGCGAAGCGCGAGACCCCGCAGCCGCTCGCGGTCGCGGAGGTTGGCGAGTGCTGGTCCCACCGTCTCCGCGCGGGCAGCCGCGATCGCCGGCCCGGCGCCATGCGTCTCGGCCTCAGCGAGCGCCACGAGCACTTCCGCGGCGGCGAGGTCGGCGCAGGCGTGCAGCCGCTTGGCCAGATCCCAAAGCCAGGCCAGCTCCGAGGCGGAGAGCGGCTGGGCCCGGCCGGCAGCGGGCCCAACCCCGGAGGCCCGAGCCGGGTTGTGTGAAGCAGGTGTCATTCATCCTAAGGATATCGCGGCAGTGGCTCAGCCGGGATCGGGTAGGTAGCCGAGATCGATCAGGTGCTTGGGGTGGCCGGAGGGCCGGCGAGATGACACGGGCAACCCCTCCCTCTCGCCCTGTCCCTCTCGCCCCGTCCACCCCGCCCCGGATAAACGACGCCGCAAAGCCTGGCTGTGATCAACTGGTGAGCCACGTCACAGTCCCCCAGCTCGCGCAGGGGGCTTCTATGCGGCCGAACAGAATTGCGATCCTCCCTTTGCTCGCTTGCAAGCCTCATACAAGCCCCGGGCGCGAGCCCGGGGACTGCGGGAACAAACGCCACCCCGCCTGCCATCCCGCCACCCGCGCATGAAACGGCGGCAGAGATGCCCCGCGAGCGGTATCAAAAGCCCTGGGGGCACCGTTCTCGGCAGGCAACACACATCCATGAAAATCCTGGACAGACCCGGGAACCTGTCGGTGAGTTTGGGCATCGAACGGGGCAGTCGGCGTACACTTCCCGCCCCGGGTCTGGCGTGACCCTGGGGTTCCTTTCGCGGCGGAGCGGGCACTCATGGGCTTTTCGTTTGTTCGTCGCGGCGGGGCCGCAGGGGTAGTGGCGGCGGGCTTCGCTGCCGGGGCGGTTTTCCTCGGAGGCTCTTGGATGTGGCACAAGGCAAGGGCGGAGGAGGTGCCGGTGGGGCCGCGGGCGGATGCCTGGAAGAGGGTCCAGACGGCGCTCGACGAAGGGAAGCCGAAGTCGGCCCTGGAGGCGCTCACCGGCGTTGAGCGGGCCGCGATCGCGGACCGGGCCTGGGCCGAGGCAGCCCGGGCGATTGCCACGCGGGTGCTCGCCGAGACGGGCGACCGGCCGGGCGACGACCCCGAGCGGGTGATCCGGCTCGCGGCCGAAATGACAAAGGCCCCGGCCGAGACACAGCCCGTGCTCGAGGCGATCCGAGCCAACTGGACCTGGGGCTATTACCAGCAGAACCAGTGGCGGTATCGCGAACGGACGCAGGGCGGGGCCGACGGCAAGAATCTCTCGAAACTGGCCGAGTGGGACCTGCCCACGATTGTGGGAGAGATCCGCACGCGTTTCGCTTTGGCCGTGGGCAAACCCGGCAGCCCCGAACGAAAGGCCCTCCAGGCGCTGCCGGTCGCTGAGTGGAACGCGATTATTTCCAAAGGCTCGATGCCGGATGCCTACCGGCCCACGGTCTGGGACGTCGTAGCCCGCGATGCCCTCGAGTTTGCCGCCTCCGGCGAGCGGGGCCTTATGGCCCCGGAGGATGCGTTTGAACTCGATGTCGACTCGCCCGCCCTCGGCACGCTTGAAGAGTTTCTGGCATGGCAGCCGGAGGCCGACGAGGCCGTCACCGACAAGGAGTCGCCGGTTCTGGAGGCGGCGGCGGTCTACCGCGGCCTGATCGAGTTTCACAAGGCCGACGCCGAGCGATCGGCCCTGCTCGCAGCGGACCTCGACCGGATCCTGTGGGCCAGCAACACGGCCGTCGGCGAGGGGCTTGATGAGCGGAAACAGGCCGCCCTGCGAGCCTTCCTCGAGCGGGCCGGCGACCACGAGACCGCGGCTCTGGCGGCGTTTCAGTTGGCGAGCATCGTGCAGCAGCAAGATCTCGTCGAGGCTCGGGCAATCGCTGCGAAGGCTGCGGCCGCCCACCCGCAGAGCCACGGGGGCGCCCAGTGCGGGAATCTCGTCGCGGAGATCGAATCAAAGCAGCTCGTGGTTTCGAGCGAGCGAGCTTGGGCTGCGCCCTTTCCGGCGATTCGCATCAGCTACCGCAATCTCGCCAAGGTCCACTTCCGCGTCTGCAAGGCCGACTGGGAGGGCAGGCTGCGGGCCGGCAAGCCCCACTCGGGCTGGCTCGATGACCAAGACCGGGCTGCGATCCTGGCCCTACCCCCGGTTCGCGAGCACGCGGCCGACCTGCCGGCCACGCCCGACTTCCAGGAGCGGCACGAGGATCTCCCGGTTGAAGCCCTCCTTGCCGCGGCCAACCTCGACCCGGGTGCCTACTGGGTGATCGCCAGCCACAAGGCCGACTTCGGTGAGACCGACAACGTCGTCACGCTCACGATGGTGTGGGTGACCCGGCTGGCGATCGTGACCGAGCAGCAGCGGCCCGTGTTCGCCCGTGATGCCGCAGCTGCCCAGGGCAGGCCGCACG
Source organism: Pirellulales bacterium (assembly GCA_040880915.1). Taxonomy (GTDB): domain Bacteria; phylum Planctomycetota; class Planctomycetia; order Pirellulales; family UBA1268; genus QWPN01. Next base: position 16,872 of record JBBEEF010000110.1, on the reverse strand, counting down.
CGGCGGTGCGACCTGGGCGACGGCCGCAGGGGCCCGGCATGCTCGCAGGCCACGTCGTCGATCTCGCTACTGGAGAGCCGGTCAAGGCCGCCGACGTCGAGGTCTACATTCGCCAGCAGCAGGGCAACCGCCAGGGCTTCGACAAGGGCATGACGGCCAAGACAGACGACGAGGGTCGGTTCGAGGTCGAGGCTGAGCAGGGCCGCGAGCTTGTCGTGGTCGCAAAGGCCAAGGTCGCCGGCCGCGACCAGACGGTAACAAGCAACTCGACAAACGTCTGGCCAAACGTCGTAGCCGACGAGCTGAAATCAATCGTGCTCGTCACCGACCGCGGTATCCACCGACCCGGGCAGATTGTGTTCTATAAGGGGATCGCCTGCGGGGGCGACCATGCGGCGGCGAAGTATGCGGCGCTCGCCGACGTCGGAGTGGATGTCGTTCTCCGCGACGCCAACGGCCGAGAGCTGGCCAAGGCGAAGCACACCACCAATGCCAACGGCTCGTTTCACGGCAACTTTCCGATTCCTCCCGGCTGCCTGCCGGGGCAGTGGTCGCTCGTGGCGCAGGGGGGCGGCACGCAGGGAGTGACGGGCGTGCGGGTCGAGGAATACAAGCGGCCGAAGTTTCAGGTGTCGCTTACCCCACCCGGGAAAAGCGTGCCGCTCGGTGGCGAGGCGACGGTCGAAGGCAAGGCCACGACCTACACCGGCCTCGCCGTGGCCGACGCGACGGTCCGCTGGCGGGTTGAGCGGAGCGTCCGGTTTCCGAACTGGTGCCGGTGGTTCTTCCCCTGGCTGCCATTCGACGGCGGAGCGCAGCGGATCGCCCGGGGCACGGCGAAGACCGACGCCAGCGGCTCGTTCACGGTCGCCTTCCCGGCCCGGCCCGACCGCTCGGTGCCCAAGGAGTCGCTGCCCGTGTTCACGTATCGCGTGGTGGCCGACGTCACCGATCCGGGCGGTGAGACGCGAAGCGACGAGCGGAGCGTGAGCGTCGGCTACACGGATGTCGAGGCGAGTGTGTCGGCCGGTGAGTGGCAGGCCGTCAAGAATGGCGCGCCCGCCGCGGTGGCGATCACCGTCGGCACCACCACGCTCGACGGCGAACCGCAGCCCGCTACCGGCACGCTCACGGTTCACCGGCTCGTGCAGCCGGTCGCCGTGGACCGCGGCGATTGGCAGAGCGGACAGCCGGTGCCGATGCCCAGGATGCGTCGTGGGGCTGCGGGCCGCCTGCCCGCCCCCCAGCCTCCCAAGCCTGCGGCTGCCGACCCCGAGACCTGGGCCGCTGGCGAGGTTCTCTATCAAGAGGAAGTGGTGACCGAGCAGGCGACGGGTAAGCAGGTCGCGACGGCCAACCTGCCGGCTGGCATCTACCGGGCCACGTTCGAGATTCCCGCTGCCGGCGACGTTCCGGCGGTGAAGGCGACACAGATCGTAGAGGTGATCGATCCAGCGGCCCGTGGGTATGGAGTCAAGCGGCCCTTCGTGATGAAGGCGGAGACGAACGCCATCGAGCCGGGCGGCGAGTTTTCCGCGATCGTTGGCACGGGCTATGACGCGGGGCGGGCCCTGGTTGAGATCTCGCAGAGCGGCAGGGTCCTCGAACGGTTCTGGACGGAGACGGGCCGGACGCAGTGGCCGGTCGCGTTCCCGGCCGCCGAGGCCAACCGCGGCGGGTTTACGGTGCGGGCCTGGCTTGTCCGTGACGGGCGGCTTCATGTCCACACCCAGACGGTGGACGTGCCCTGGACCGACAAGCGATTTTCGCTCGAGTGGGAGAAATTCACGCGCCGCACGCAGCCGGGCGATCAGGAGATCTGGCGGGCGAAAATTTCGCATGCCCTTCCCGATGCGTTGCTCCCCCATCCTCCAGGAGAGAGCCGGGGTGAAAAACTGCCCGCGGCAGCTGAATTCCTCGCACTCGCCTACGACCAGTCACTCGATGCCCTCGCTCCCCACGCCTGGCCGGCAACGGGCCTCGCCGGGATATTGCGGCGCGAGTCGAGTTGGCTCAGCCTTGCCTTCACGAATGCCCCCGAGCAGTTCCACCATGTTCGCGGCAACTTCGCGGTGGATCGCCGTGACGTTCCGGAGATGACGTTCCGGAGGCTGCGTGATCCGTTCGGCACGCCCCAGGGAGGCTGGGGTTTCGGTGGCCGTGGCCGGATGGTCGCGATGGCGGCGGGTGCAATGCCCGGTGCCGCGATGATGGCCGACGCGATGCCGCTGGAAGCCACCATGGACCGGAGCATGCCCACGGCGGCGAAGGCCATGAACC
>JBBEEF010000110.1:12164-14492 GCA_040880915.1 Pirellulales bacterium | reverse complement strand
TTCCTGCCAACGCTCTCGAGCGGCGAAGACGGCATCGTCACGATTGAGTTTACGCTCCCCGACACGCTCACAACCTGGCAGTTCAAGGGGCTCGCCCACGATGCGGCCCTGCGGAGTGGCGAACTCGTCGATACCTGCGTGTCTACAAAATCCCTGATGGTGGAGCCGCTCGTGCCCCGGTTCCTGCGGGAAGGCGATCTCGTCAAGATCCCCGTCAAGGTGAGCAACACCTCGACCGGCAGGCTGGCCGGCACGGTACGGTTTTCACTCGCCGACGCCCGGACCGACACCGACCAAAGCGGGTTGATCGACGGGCCGCGGGAGCAGCCCTTCGATCTCGCTTCGGGCGAGTCGAAACCGGTCGTGTTCACCGTCAAGGTGGCCGACGGCACTGACGTCTTGAAATACCTCGCCACCGGCACGGCCGACGCCTCGGGGAACAAGGCGGCCGACGGCGAGGAGGCGTTTCTCGTCGTCCTCCCGCGCCGCGTGCCCGTCACGGAAACCATCCCGATCACGATCCGCGGCCCCGGCACGCGGAAGGTGTCGCTCGACCGGCTGGCCAAAAGCGCCGGCACCGATATCGCCAGCCAGTCGCTCGTCGTCCAGGCCGCGTCGAACCCGGCCTGGTATGGCGTGCTCGCCTTGCCGGTGATCATGGAGGACTCGGACGAGAGCACCGAGACCTTGTTTACGCGGCTCTACGCCAACTCACTCGCTCGGCACCTCGCTACGAGCGACCCGCGAATCGGCCGAATCTTCGAACAGTGGAAGGGGACCGACCCGCTCGAAAGCCCGCTCGAGAAAAACACCGACCTCGTCAAGACCCTGCTCGCCGAGACGCCCTGGGTCCGCGATGCGGTGGACGAGACGGAGGCCCGGGCCCGGATCGCGCTGCTCTTTGACGCGAACCGGGCGACTGCCGAGGCCCGGGCCGCGTTTGAGCGGCTTGAGAGCCAAAGGAACGGCGACGGCGGCTGGCCGTGGTTCCCCGGCGGGCAGACCTGCGACTCGGTCTCGCTCGGGATCATCGCCGGGTTCGGCCGGCTGCGGGCCGTGGGTGTGGACATCGACGTCCAGCCGGCCCTCAAGGCGATCCCGTGGCTCGACGGCCGACTCGTCAAGGAGTGGCGTGAAGCGGTCAAACGCTGGCAGGACAAGCCCGACCAGATCGTGCTCTCGCCGATCGGCGTCTTCGCGGTCTACGCGCGGAGCTTCTTCGCGCAGGACATGCCTCCGGAGGGCGAGGCGGCCGAGGCGATTCGCTGGGGCTTCGACGTCGCCAGAAAGTCCTGGATGAAGATCGACCCGCGGCTCTCCCAGGGGCAGCTGGCAATCACGCTTGCCCGGTCGGGCGACAAGCAGACGGCCCTCTCGATCATCGACAGCCTCAAGCAGCGGGCGGTAGATGCTGATGTCAAGCCTGGCGAAGAGAAGGACTCCTGGCAGGGCATGTGGTGGCGAGACAAGCATCCCGGCTGGTGGAGCTGGGCCCACGCCCCGATCGCCACCCAGGCGATCATGATCGAGGCCTTTGACGAGGTGGCCGGCGACGAGGACTCTGTCGAGGCCCTGAAGGCCTGGCTCCTGTCGCAGAAGCGGACAAGCAGGTGGCCCGGTAGCCGGGCCACAGCCGACGCCGTGGGGGCACTCTTGGGTCGCGGCCGTGACCTGCTCGGCTCGCAGGAGCTCGTGACGGTGACCGTGGGCGACGAGAGAATTCTGCCCGAAAAGGTCGAGGCCGGTACGGGCTTCTTTGAGACCCGGTTTGTCCGCCGCGAGATCACGCCCCAGATGGCAGCGATCACGCTCGAGAAGCCCGACCAGGGCCTCGCCTTCGGTGGCGTCCACTGGCAGTATCTCGACGACATCGCCAATGTGCCCGCGGTGGGCCGGGATGAGCTGGGAATCGAGAAGCAGCTGTTGGTGAAGAAATTTACGAAGGCGGGGCCAGAGCTCATGCCGGCTGGCGCCGGCGTCGTGGTCGAGGTGGGCGATGAACTGGTGGTGCGGCTGGTCGTGACGAGCGACCGCGACTACGAGTTTCTGGAGCTTGCCGACCACCGGCCGAGCCTGACGGAACCGATGGATGTGCTCTCGGGCTGGCGGTGGGGCGATGGGGCGGGCTGGTATCTGGCGATCCGCGACGCCTCGACGCAGCTCTTCTTCGAGCGGCTGCCCCGGGGCACGCATGTGTTTGAGTATTCGCTCCGGGCCGCCCACCGGGGCACGGCGTCGAGCGGCTTTGCCAGGATCCAGAGTCGCTACGCCCCCGAGTTTTCGGCCCACTCAAAGAGCGTCTCACTCGAAGTGCAGTAACAGGGGGAC
>JBBEEF010000110.1:0-12064 GCA_040880915.1 Pirellulales bacterium | reverse complement strand
CACTCGAAGTGCAGTAACAGGGGGACTGTCCCCGCCGCGGGGACTGTCCCCTTTCATGGAACCGTTCATGGGCAGGGGACTGTCCCCCTTTGGCCCAGCCGCTCGGTGGTGGCCGCCAGCCATTCGCTGTCGCCAAAGGGCGAGCCCCGGGCGATGCTGCGATCGATCGCCTCCTGCTCGCCGGCGGTGAGCGGCCTGTTTACCCAGGCAAGCCAGTCTGGCCTCCTCGGAACCGGGCCGGGATGGAGTTTCGGCCTGGCCATCGGAAAGGGCACCGCTGCCGGATCCGTCGCGCTCGACCACGGCCACGCCGCCGCGCTGGCCACGCCAAGCGTGGCGGCCCGGACCGGATTCCGCTCGACGTACCGCATGACCGTCAGCAGGTGGTCGTCATCCTGGATGGGGAAGGACTTGTAGCGGCCCTGCCACAGGCATCCCTCCGTGTTGTGGTGTGCGTGATGACGTCGCACGTGGGTCGTCATCAGCCACCTCATCCAGCAGCCGATGTCGCCTTCTTCCCGGGGCCAGACCACGAAGTGGAAGTGGTTCGGCATCAGGCAGTAGGCCAGGAGTCGGATGGGGTGGCGCTCGCAGGCCTGAGTCATGACCTCGAGAAAAGCCGAGTAGTCCTCCGGATGGGCGAACACGGTGGCCCGACCGTTGCTGCGATTGAGAACGTGGAGGCACAGACCGGCGGAGCGAAGGCGGGCGACGCGTGGCATTCCGGGGAGTATACATGCGTATACTCTTGATGCAAGCAGGCCGCCGCGGAGGGTTTTTTCTAAAAGGGGACAGTCCCCGCGGCGGGGACTGTCCCCTTTCCTATACTCTTGCGAGCCCTCGCTGAGGTATGTCTCCGAAAGTTCCGAAAGGGGACAGTCCCCGAGGCGGGGACAGTCCCCGAGGGCCGATTGTGATCGTCATGCCAACTCTCAGTGATGAACTGGCCCGCGAACGGAACCGCGAGGCGGCCGACCGCACACTCCTGGCCTGGATCCGCACGAGCCTGGCGATGATCAGCCTCGGGTTTGGTATCGAGCGGCTGGGCCAGGCAGCTGTGGCGTTCGACGGCCGGCTTGATGCCGTCGCGCCGCTCAAGACCCGCGTTTTCGGGTCGGCCCTGATCGCCCTGGGGATCGCCGCCACGCTCGTCGGCATGTGGGAACACCGCCACGTGCTCGCCGCGATCAAAAATATCGACTACCGCTACGCTGACCGGCCCGCAGTGGCTCGCTGGATGGGCGTGTCGCTCGTGCTCGTGGGCCTGACGGCCCTGGCCGTGATCCTGCTGGCCTAGCCCGGCTTCCGTTGACGCCGCCGGCGTCGCGCCGCCATCCTGACGGCATGGAAGTGACCCAGCCAGACGATGAGCCAGCGGCAGAAGTACCGACCGGCAAGGCCATCCGCCCCCTCGACGCCAACGAGCGGCGGGTGCTCGGGGTCTTGATCGAGAAGGGCAAGACCACGCCCGACCAGTATCCACTCTCGCTCAATGCGCTCCTCACTGGCTGTAACCAGAAGAGCAACCGTGATCCCGTCATGACGCTCGACGAGGAGCAGGTGATCCGGGCCGTGCGGAGCCTGCAGGAGGCGGGCGGCATGGCCGAGGTGTACGGCAGCGGCAAGATCCCCCGCTACCGCCACCTCGCCTACGAGTGGCTCGCCGTAGGGAAGGAAGAGCTCGCGATCCTCGGCGAACTCCTGCTGCGGGGCGAGCAGACCGAGGGGGACCTGCGGGGCCGTGCCAGCCGGATGGACGAGATTCCCGACCTCACCGCGCTCCGCGGCCACCTGGACAGGCTCGCCGCCCGGGGGCTCGTGGTCTGGCTCTCGCCGCCGGGCCGCGGGCGGATGCTGACTCACGGACTCCTGCCAGAAGAGAAGCTCGAGAAGGTTCGCCGCGAGCTTGGCACGGCGGCCGCCATCAAGCCCGCTGGCCGCTCGCCGGCCGACGACGACTCGGTCGCCCCACTGCGGCAGCGGATCGCGGAGCTCGAAGCGGAGGTGGCCGACCTGCGTCGCCGGCTGGGTGAACCGCCGGGCTGAGTGCCCCCTTTTTGCGTGAGACCGGTGGCGTGACGTAGGTTTTTCTTTCGCCGCAGCTCGCCGCAAGCAGCCCCCGGCTTTCGCCATGGACACTTCCCTGCCTCCGACGCCTGCCATGCCGACGCGGATCGTGCTCATCGGCCGGGGCCCCGGCAACGACATCCTGCTCAGGTCGCCGGGTGTCTCGGCCCGCCATGCCCGCGTGCTCGTCGAGCCGGGCCGGCTCGTGCTCGAGGATCTCGGCAGCCGCAATGGCACGTTTGTCGGCGTGCCGCCCCGGCGGATCGAGCGGGCCGAGATCACGCTTGCCGACCAGTTAACCTTCGCCGACACGCCGCTACCCCCCTCGGCGCTCGCCGACCTGCTCGCCCGCACCCGACCCCGGGAAGCCACCGGCGGGATCGCCCTCGACGGCTCGGCGGTGGTGACCCTCGGCCGCGGCTCGCGGGCGAGCGTGCCGATCGACTGCCCGATCGCTTCGGCCCTCCACGCCTCGCTCTCCATCGACGACGGCCGGGTCGTTGTCCGAGACCTCGGCAGCATGTCCGGCACGTTCGTGGACGGCCGGCGGATCGACCGGCCCGTGGCGATCGAACCCGGCGCCGTCGTCCAGATCGCCGACCACCGGTACCGGCTCGCCGCCGACGCCCGCACGCTCGAGCCGCTCGACGCCCGTGGCGACAGAATCGAAACGGTGGCGGCGGCCGTGGCCATCGCCGGTGGGAAGCGGATCATCGAGGATGTCTCGCTCGTGATCGAGCCGGGGGAGCTCGTGGCGGTGATGGGCCCGAGCGGCTCGGGCAAGAGCACGCTCCTCTCGCTCGTCAACGGCCAGGCGGCCCCGGCGGCTGGGCGGGTGCTCGTCGGCGGCCTCGATCTCCACGACCACTTCGAGCTTTTCCGGGGCCGGATCGGCTTCGTGCCGCAGGACGACATCCTCCACGCCGATCTCACCGTCTGGCAGGCGCTCTGGTATGCCGCACGCTTGCGGCTGCCTGGCGACACAAGTGCCGCCGAGATCACCACCCGGCTCCAGGCGGTGATCGCCACGCTAGGTCTTGAGGGCACGGAACAGACGCGGGTGGGCGACCAACGGAAGCGGGGCGTCAGCGGCGGCCAGCGGAAGCGGGTGAACCTCGCGATGGAGCTGCTTACCGACCCGCCAATCCTTGTGCTCGACGAGCCCACCTCCGGCCTGTCGAGCACCGACGCCCTGGCCGTGATCCAACTGCTGCGGTCACTCGCCGACCAGGGCAAGACGATCATCGTCACGATCCACCAGCCGAGCGTCGACGCCTTCTGCCTCTTCGACGCAGTGGCGGTGATCGCTCGCGACGGCTCGACCCGGCAGGTGGGCCGGCTCACCTACTTCGGCCGGGCCTGGCCCGATGCCGTGACCTTCTTCGAGCCGCTGGATGCCGGGCATGCTCACCCCGGCCCTCGCGCACAAGCAGCCAGAGAGCCCCCCGCCACGGTCGATGGCCTGCTCCGTGGCCTGGCCATGCGGCCGGTGGCCGAGTGGGTTCGCCGCTGGGAGGGCTCGGCCGCCCGGTCGATCTGGGTGCTGGGCCGCTCGAGCGGCCTGACGGCGGGGGTGGGATCACGGAAGCGGCCGGCGGCCCGGCCGGTGGCCCGGCTGCGGCAGTGGGCAGTGCTCGTGGCGCGGAACCTCGCCGTCAAGGCGGCCGACCGCTGGAACACGGCCGTCCTGCTCCTCCAGGCGCCGCTCGTCGCGGCCTTGATCGCCGTTGTCTTCGCGCGGGTGTTGCGGACGGAGCCCACGGTCGAGACCTGGCCGCGGGCCGGTGTGGACATGGCCACGGCGATATTCGTGACGGCCCTGGCGGCGATCTGGTTTGGCATCTCGGGCACGGCCCGGGAGATCGTCACCGAGTGGCCGATCTACCGCCGTGAGCGGATGGTGGGGCTCTCGATCATGTCATACCTCGGCTCGAAGCTCGCGGTGCTCGCAGTGCTTGCGGCGTTCCAAACGGGTGTGCTCGTGGGGATCGTGGCTATTGGCTGTGGCTTTCGCGGCCCGTGGTGGCAGGCCTGGCTTGTGCTCTTCGTGGCAGCTGTTGCGGGCGGGGCACTGGGCCTTGTGATCTCGGCGAGCTTGCGGACGGCTGAGGCGGCTGCCGGCGTGCTACCGATCTTGCTCCTGCCGATGATCGTGCTCGGCGGGATCCTCGTGCCGCTGGCCGACTTGCCGGCGGCAACCCGGCCGCTGGCCGCGGCGATGCCTTCCCGCTGGGCCTTCGAGGGGCTTGTTGTGCCCGAGGCACGCTCCCGGCCGCGGGTCGTCCGCGGCCTCCCCGCCAGCCCGACCGACACCACCGTCGTTATGCCGCGGGCCCGTGTGCCGGTGATCACCGTGGCCGGAGAGTCGCGGCGGTTCATCCTCCCCGGCCGCCGCCGAATCGCCGAGGCGCTCGAGGACGCGGCCGGCCGGGCCGAGGCGGAACTCCGCCGTGCCGAGCGGGAAGTCGAGCGCAAGGCCGAGGCGATGAAACGCGAGACAGAGCGGGAGATCGAGACGCGGGCCGCGGGCATGCGGAGCGAGACCAAGGCGGCCGTAGAGCGGGCCATGGAAACATCGCAGGCCGATTTCGAGCGCCGAGCCCGGGAGACAAACGCCGACGTCGAGGCCCGGATCGAAACACGGATGCGGGAGGCCAACGAGGCACTCAAGGCGCGGCTTCGCGAGATTCAGGAAGAGATGGAAACGGAGCGGTCTCGGATGGCTGCGGTGCTCGAGCGGGTCGGGGCAACCGCCGAGATCGTGCCGCCGGAGAAGGCCGCGGCGCCAGCTGACGGGCCGCCTCCCGCCGCCGCCGCGATCGACATGGCGGAGCGGTTCTTCCCGCGGCTCGCAGGCCGATCCTCTCCCGGTGTGCCGCTCTTCGTGCTCGTCGGTATGGCCGCCGCGGGCATCGCCGCGGCGGCGGTGATGCTCGTCCGCCGCGACGCCTCCGGCGGATAGACTCGGCAGTCATGGCCGGGACGACAGAGAGCGACGAATCAGACAGGCGGTCGGGCGACGGTCTCGACGTGCCGCCGACGGTCGTCGCCACCACCGAGATCCTCGTCAACCGCCGGCTCGGCCGGGGCGGGCTCGGCGATGTCTACGTTGCCAGTGAACGGGGCACCGGCCGCAGCCTGGCGGTTAAGTTTCTCTGCGTTGAGGCGGCGGCCCAGGAGTCTGCCCGCCGGGCCTTCGGCCTCGAGGCCCGGGTCACCAGCCAGCTCGAACACCCCAACATCGTCCCGGTCTACGCCAGCGGCGAGACGCCCGCCGGCCGCCCCTTCTACGCGATGCGGCTCATTCCCGGCCGCTCGCTCGCCGCGGCGATCGCCGAGTTTCATGATCTCCAGCGGGCCCGCCGTGGCTCGGCCGAGGAGCGGTCGGCCCGTTCCACCGAACTGCTCGGGCAGTTCGCGCTCGTCTGCAAGGCGATCGCCTACGCCCACGACCGCGGCGTGATCCATCGCGACATCAAGCCGGCCAACATCATGCTCGGCCGCTTCGGCGAGGTGGTGGTGCTCGACTGGGGCCTGGCCGCGAGAGTGGACCGCGACGACCGGGCCCGTTCGAGCGGTGAGGAGAGCATCCTCATGCCCACGATCGACCTGGGTGAACTGCCTGCCGGCCGGCGGATGATCAGCGGCACGCCCGCCTACATGAGCCCTGAGCAGCACGATGGCGGCCGACACGTGGGCGCGGCGGCCGACGTCTACGGCCTGGGGGCCACGCTCTACCACCTCCTCACCGGCCAGCCTCCCTACGACGGCGACTTCGCGGCGATCCGCGAGCATGTGCTCGCCGGCAGGCTCGTGCCCCCCGCCCGCGTCAAGCGGGGCGTGTCGTCGGCGATCGCCGCGGTGTGCATGAAGGCGATGGCCCACGACCCGGCCGACCGCTACGAGACGCCGCTCGAGCTCGCCCATGACGTGGAGCATTATCTCGGCGACCTGCCGGTGACCGCCTACCGCGAGCCGCTCACTCGCCGCCTGGCACGCTGGACCCGCCGGCATCGCACGCTCGCGCAGCTCGGTCTGGCCGGACTCGTGGCGATCCTGCTCGTGGCCGGCACCGCCGCTGTGATGCTGCGCCGGCTGGCAGCCGACGAGTACCGGGCCCGGCAGACGGCGCTCCTGATGGCGGCCCGACTGGCCGCCGGCACCGCAGCCCTCGAGGTCGACGCCCGCTGGCGGATCCTCGAGCATGAGGCGGTCGACCCCGTGCTCGTGGCGGCGGTTGCGGCCCACGAGGCCACGCAGGACACGCAGGACACGCAGGCCACGCCCCGGAATGACGGCCGGGATGGGTCGGAAGCGATCCAGGCGGTGCTCGAGCGGATTGAGCGAGTGCATCACGACGCGGTCGCGGCGGAGAGCTGGTTTGTCTGCGATGCCCGTGGCGTCCAGGTGGCCCGCTCGCCCCGGGGTGACACGATCGGCCAATCGTTTTCCCACCGCGACTACTTCCACGGTGGCGACGGTGACCTCCCGGTCGGCACGCCGGCCGAGCCGCTCTCCGGCCCCCACCGCTCGAGCGTCTACAAGAGCATGACCACCGGCCGGCTCAAGGTGGCCTTCTCGGTGCCCATCTGGAGCGGGCTGGAGCAGACTCCCGACCGCCGCCGGCTGGGGGTGCTCGTGATGACCTTCGATGTTGGTGTGCTGTTTCGGGCGATCGCCTCGATCGCCGATTGGAATGCCTCGCGACGCCCCTTCACCCTGGCGGTGATCGACCTTCGCGACGACCGTGTTGAGGGAGAGCCGCGGACGGGTCTGGTGCTCGAAAATCCTGCCCTCCCCGGCAACGTGGCCGGGCTCTCGGTCGCCACGCAGACCGTCCGCGCCCCGCCGGAAATCGTGGCCCGGCTGCGAGAGGCCAGCCGCCGGCGACCGACCGACCCGCAGTCGCTCACGTTCGACGCCGAGGTGCCCACGATCGCCGCCGCCGAGCCGATCGTGATCGCCGCTCGGCCTGGAACGCTCGGCGACCTCGACTGGGCGGTGCTCGTCGAGGAGCGATGACTCCAGAGCCTACGGCCAGGCCAGGCTTCAGGCTAAGTTTCAGGCTAAGTCTCAGGCTTGCATACCGCTGCGGCGCGGGCGATCAACCACACGCCGCCGCTGAGAGCGGCTACTGCGACGGCGACTCCCCAGGCCGGTAGACCATCGGCGAGGAGCAGCGGGTCACGGCCATCGGCCACGAGCGCCAGAAGCATCAGCGGCACGGCATTGTGCGCCGCGTGGGCGAGGATCGCCGGCAGGAGGCTGCCGGTGGTGAGCGTGATCCAGCCGAGCACGACGCCGAGCGCGAACGTCTGCGGCATCCGCTCCGGCAGGAGGTGGAAGGCAGCGAAGGCGGCGGCTTGCAGGAGCACGGCGGCGACGGCGCGGCCCCGGCGAGGAGATGCACCGGCGAAGGCGGCGAGCACCCAGCCGCGGAAGAAGAGTTCCTCGCAGACCGCCGGCAGGATCACGACGATGAGCCACCCGACCCACCAGGGCTGCTCGAAGACAAGCGGGACGAGCCGCTCGGCGAGGTTCCGCGCCGCGGGCGAAATATCAGTGCCGCGGATCGTGAGCATGAGGGCTGCACCGATCACGAACAGCCCGCCACCTACGAGCACGCCGCCGAGAATCGAACGGCCTGAGCGGCCTGGCCACACGAGGCGGAAAGTGTCGCGGCGATCGACCCGTTGCCAGGCCACAAGGGCCGCCAAGGGGATAAGCAGCGCCGCCTGCAGAAGCGGGAGCGCCAGGGCGGGATCGGCCGGAGCGATGCCCTGGACATACCACAGCGTGGCGAAGGCCACGAGCGCCGCCGCAAAGCCCTGCATTGGCGTGGGCAGCGGCCGCGGCGCCGGCCGGCTCAGCAGGCCGCCGGCCGAGTCGGGCCCGCGGAAGAGCAGCTCCTCATCGGCCAGGGCCGTGGCCGCGGCCCGCAGCAGGAGCCAGGAGAACACGCCTGATGAGATCAGCGAGAGCGTGAGCAGGCCGGCGAGGGCCCCGCCTGACCCGCCGCTGAGCGCCTGCCGGGCCACGGCCACCTGGCCGGCGAAGGGCAGCACCGCCACCAGCGGCCCACCGACACCAGGCACAACCGCGAAGCCTGCCAGGCCACTGGCCAGGAGGATCACCGGCGTGAGCGTGTTCTGTGCTTCCTTGGTGCTGCGGGCGGCGCTTGTGACGGCCAGGCAGGCGGCGGCTGCAACGGCGGCGAGCCCGCAGAAAGCCACGAGCGTGATGAGGGCACAGGCCGCCGCCTCACCCGCGTCGATGCCGAGGTCGAAGCCGGCGGGCAGCAGCCGCAGTAAGACCACAGCCGTGAGCAGCACCGACACCGCGTTGACCGCGAGCGACGCAAGCGTGACGGCGAACACGGCCAGAAACTTGCCCGTCACGATGTCGCCCGTGCTCGCCGGGACGATGAGCAGCGTCTCGATCGTGCCCCGCTCCTTCTCCCCGGCGATTGCGTCGATCGCCGGATAGAAGCCCCCCGTCGCGGTCAACAGCGCCAGGAGAACGAGGACCGCGGCAACCGCCGTGGGCACGACGCCCTCCATCGAGGCGGCGGCCGGCTCGGCGGCGTCGTTCGGGAACACAAGCGCCACCGGTTCAAGCACGCTCTCCGGCAGGCCGGCCGCCATGATTCGCCGCCGCCTGGCGTCCTCGGCTACCGCCCTCACAAGGGCCACGAGGTGTCGCCGCGGTCGGGCATCGGGGGGTTCTGCCGCCGCGAGCCGGGCCTCGAGCGGGAGGGTCTCCTGGCCATCAAGCAGCCCGCCGCCCTGGGGCGGCAGGGCGATCCAGCCATCGATGCGGCCCGCTTCCAGAAGCTGGATCGCCTCTCCAGGCGGCATGATTGCGAGCGTGACGCTCGCCGGCCAGTCGGGCCCCGGGTTGTCGGCTGTGTCGAACACCGCGGCGATTCGCTCGGCCACAAGCGGGGCGTCTGGACCAGAGAGCACCAGCGACAAGGGCAGCGGTGTCTGGCGGGCATCGAGGTCAGAAAGCGCCGTTCGCAGCCCGAGCGTGCTGGCCAGGGCGAGGATCGGGTACATCGCCATCGGCATCAAGAAGGTGACAAAGAGCGTCCGCCGGTCGCGGACAAACTCGAGCAGGTCGCGGTGGGCGACCGCCAGGATCGCCTGCCACCGCCCAGCCTGTTTTGTGCTGCCGCTCATAGGGTACCGCTCCCTGCGATGGCGGCGAAGAAGGCCCGCTCGAGGCCGCCGGGCGTGCCGGCACACTCTTCCCGCGAGCCTTGGGCGACCACCCGACCGGCGTGGACAATGACGAACCGGTCGCACCGCCGCTCGATCTCGTGGAGCCGGTGCGTCGAGATGAGGATCGCCCGGCCCTCCTCCCGCAGCCGCTCGAGCAGGTCGAGCAGGTCGCGGGCTCCGACCACGTCGAGGGCACTCGTCGGCTCGTCGAGCACGAGCGCCGGTGGATCGTGCACCAGCGCCCGGCCGAGCGAGACCCGCTGCCGCTGGCCCGAGGAGAGCCGGCCGCAGGGACGGTCGCCGCAGGCCTCGAGTCCGAGTGTGGCCACGAGCTCGGCCACCCGGCCCGCAACGGCGTCGGCAGCAAGGCCGTGGAGCCGCCCCGAAAAGCTGAGCACCTCGCGGGGCGTGAGCCGGTCGGGTACGCCGGTCGTGGCCGAGAGGTAGCCGAGGTGGCGGCGGACGCCCAGCGGATCGGTCACGATCTCGTGCCCGGCGATCCGGGCGGTGCCCGAGGTCGGGGCGAGGAGCGTGGCGAGCAGCCGCATCGCGGTTGTCTTGCCGGCACCGTTGGCCCCCAGGAGCCCGACGATCTCGCCGGCGGCCACGGAGAATGACACGCCGTCGACTGCCTTGACGAGCGTGCCGTCGGCCGCGCGGAAGTGCTTGGCGAGCAAGTCGACCTCGATCACGTCAGGCCTCCTCGGCCGGCGGAAACTGGCGGCGGGACAGGATCATGTCTGCGGCGACGAGGAGCACCGCCGCCAGGGCGATCACCGCCGCGGCCTGCACCCAGGCCGGTCGCGGATCGACGAGCAGCTTGAGCTCGGCGGGCAGTTCGCGTTCCCATCCCATCCACTCCACCAATAGGCTCCGCAGCCGCAGGCTCACCGTGACCTGGTTGACCACCGCGGGAAGGAATCCCGCCAGGTATTCAAGCACGATTCCCGCCGCCACGCTCGCCACGAGGGCCCGCTTCGGCACAATCACCGCCGGCAGGGCGAACAGGGCGGCCCGACCGATGCAGGAGAAGAGCACAAGCGCCGTGAACATCGCCGCCAGCCGCCGTGAATCCGCGAGCCCCGCGGCGGCCAGCGACAACGCCAGCGAGAGGAGCGCGACGCCCGCCGTCCAGCCGACCGCCGCCAGGAACGTGCCGAGCAGGAGCGACCGTCTGCCTCCGGGGCGGACGACAATGTGCTGCCAGGTGCCCCGCTCGAGTTCATCGGCCACGACAGGGCACATCGTCACAAGCAGCCCCAGCATGCAGACCGCCTCGGGTACGAGCGCATAGAGCAGCACCACCGCGAAGTCGCGATCGAGTTCCCCGCCGATCCGCCGGGCGGCCAGGATCACGGCCGCGGGGAAGGCCGCGCCCAGGAGGGCCAGCGCGAGCCGCTGCGGCACAAGCAGGCGGCGGAGTTGGAAGCCCGCCACCGCGAGGATTCCCCGCCAGGCGTTCATGGGCCGATCCCCCGGTGCAGCCGCACGAGCCGGTCAAAGACACCCTCGAGCGACCGCTCGCCCGCCTGGAGTGTCGCGAGGGCGATCCGCTCCTCGGCTGCGGCTGCGGCGAGCCGCGCGGCGAGTCGCCGTGGCTGGCGGGTTCCGAGCACGAGCTCGCGGTCTCCCTCGAAGCGGAGGCTGTCGGCCAGGCCGCTTGCGCAGGCGATCTCGGCCAAGCGCCGAGGACGATCAGCCGTCAGCCGCACTTCGGTCGGGATCGTTTCGACGAGGTCGTGGATCTCAGCCACGTCGCCGCTGGCAACGAGCCGGCCGCCGAGGATCACCGCCAGCCCGGCATCGAGCGCCTCGATCTCGTGGAGCAGGTGGCTGGCTACCAGGAGGCTCCGCGTGCCCGACCACTCGCGGAGAAGCGTGACAAGATCGTGGCGGCCGACCGGATCGAGGCCGATGAAGGGCTCGTCGAGCACGAGCAGGTCGGGACCGTGGGCGATCGCCCCAGCCAGCTTGGTCCGCTGCCGCATTCCCTTGGAGAGCGTGGCGAGTGGTCGGCGGCTGGCTTCGCCGAGACCCACGCGGTCGATTGCCGCATCGGCCAATTGGCGAGCTGGGGCGGCGGCGTGGCCGGCGAGCCGCACGAGATACGTGACCCAGTCGCGGGGCGTGGCCTGGCGTTCGAGGAGGTCGGCCGACGGGCAGTAGCCGATCCGGGCCAGGACGGCCGGGTTGCCGAAAGGCTGGCTGCCGAAGATCGCCACGCGGCCCATCGTGGGCAGTAACTGGCCGGTCACAAGGCCTAGAAGCGTTGTCTTACCGGCGCCGTTGGGGCCGAGCAGGCCGTGGGCCCCCGGGCCGAGGTCGACGGTGAGGTCATTGACACCGATCACCGTGCCGTAGAGCTTCGTGACATGGTCGAGTGAGATCATCGAGCGGCTCCGGTCAGATCCGGGCGGGCGCGTCGACCCGCAGGAAGAGGACGACCAGTGACACCAGCGCGACGACGCTGAGCGACACAAGCGACGGACCGAACGCCGCTGGCCGCGTCTCGAGCCCGAAGATCCAGGCCTGCACGGCCCCCTGGGCATGGAAGAGAGACAGCCAGGCCCAGCGATCGATGCCTTGACCAAGGCCCGCGGCCTTGGCGAGCCAGCCGAGCCGGGGCGGACGCGGGGGCCGCGCGACTGGGGCCGGGTCGTCGAACGGGTCCTCAAACGGTGTCGCGGCAACCCCGGCGGCACCCGCCGCCGGCCGGCCGGCGGCGAGGTCGGCGCCAGTCAGGGCTCCATGGGTGATCCAACAGGCCACCCAGG
>JBBEEF010000109.1:0-4184 GCA_040880915.1 Pirellulales bacterium | reverse complement strand
AGCTCGCCCCCCGGCCCGCTCTTTCGCGGCGTTCACTTCGCATGGGTCATCCTCCGGGCTGGGCGGGGGGCCTTGCGGCGGATTGCCGGGGCGTGCCGTGCGGCGATCCGGGTCGCCATCTCAGCCAGTCGCTTGCGGATGTCGGCCGGCGCGAGCACCTCGACATGCTCGCCGAGGGCGAGCACCTGCGGGATCATCTCCTCGTCCCAGGCCCGCTCAATCTCGAGGATGACGCTGCCGTCGGCCTCTTCCCGCACCCGCTGCCCCGGATGGAAAGGCTTCTCAACGGCCCACCGCGCCCGCGGCTGGTCGATGTGGAGCCGGTAGCGCCGCGGCGGGTCGGGCGAGCGGAACATCGTGATGCTGTCGGCGAGCAGGGCGTCGACCGGCACGCCTTGCGGCGTGAACGCCCGGGGTGTGGCCCGCGGGTTTGTCACGCGGTCGAGCTTGAAAAATCGGATCCCCGGGCTGGCGGCAGTTCGCCCCGTAGGGCCACGGGTGGCGGCGATGTAGACCGCCCCCTCGTAGAGCACGAGCGACTCGGGCCGCACCACGATCCGGCGGGGCGTGTCGTCGCCGAGGCTCATGTAGTCAAGCTCGAGCTCGAGCCTGTGATGGATGGCCCGGTGGATCGCGTTGAGATTCTGAGGGCGATACTTGCCGGTCGCCGGGCGGGGGTGAACAACGAGCCCATCACGGTGGGCCGTGGCGTAGGCGACTAACTCGGGAGTGGCCACCTGCTCGAGCTTTGCCAGCAACTGCCCGATTCCCCGCCAGTAGAGCGTGCCGGCCAGGGGTGCGAGAAACTCACGGGCCACGGCGAGCGAGAGGAGTTCCGGTAGCGTGATGGCCGGCGGGGTGAGCTCCTCGGCTCCGCGACCCGGCCGAATCGCCCAGGCGTCGCAGGTGGTGCCGCGGGGAGTCCGCTTCCGCGACCGCTCGAGGGCGTAGCCGAATTTCGCGAGAAACTGGACGTCGCGGCGGAGGTTCTTCTCCGACATCTCGTCGATCACTCCGCGGGCGATGAGCCGCTCCTTGAGCTCGGCGGTCGTAAGCGGCTGGCGGGCCCCGAACAGGATGTCGATCAGATGGAAGACCCGCAGGACCTGTTCGTGGCGGCTGAGCGAATCCATACGGGCTTCCCGGGTGTGCGTTCCGGCCGCACATCCAGCCGGGCGGGCCGGAGGTGCCCGACACTGGGGTCGATATCGGGACCGGGATCATACCGCCGATCGCAGAACCCCCGCGGGGTTCGAATCAGGGGCAATTTTCCGCTCGACTCACGCCTCGGGCCTGAATCAAGCCGCCATCCCCCGCTCACGAGGGGATTTCGTGGACCAAGGTTGTCCCTGCCGTGGAGTAACGTTTCGCCGCATCACCGCCCCACTGGAACGCCTGCCCATGGAGATCCGGCCAATCTTTCGATCGATCGCGGCACGGCTCGTATCAACGCCACAGGCGGGGTCCGCCAGAGTCAGCCCGGCTCTGCGACGGCCCATGTATCGGCCGCTCATTGTGGGCGCTGCAATCCTGCGGCGGCCGACGGGCAGCGGCGAACGGTGGCTCGTTCCCGTGTCGCGGGATGGCCGGCTCTGGCCGCTCGCGCCGCTCTCCCAGGCTGCCGTCAGGGGCCGGGTAAGGGGCCTGTGTGGGGCGGGGCTCGAGTGCCGCGTTGCGGCGGCGCTGGCCGTGCCAGCGGACGTGTCGCCGGCGATGAGGTTCGTTCTCGGCCGCCCGCGGCCAGGCGTCGAGTTCTACGGCTGGTCGCTTCTCTACCAGCTGCCAACGATGCAGGGTGTCGCGTTGGTCGACCCGCACTCCGACCTGACCGACCTGCCCGCCATCTATGAGTCGCCGCTTGAGGTCATCGACCGTGCGGATTTCCTCGCGGCGCGGGGCGTGGTCACGCGGCCGCTCGTGGTGGTGACCCAGACCGAGGACTTCACGGGCGGGCTGGCCGGCTCGAGCCACCGACACCTTCCCTGCCCGACATTGAGCCGCCCCGGCGACCTCGACTGGCTCGCGTGAAGAGCAACTCGACACGCTCAAGCCGGCCACGCTTGTCGCTTCGGCCAAACGCACTGCCGCTGTCACGGGGGCACTGCCGCCGCCACGCCGGAGCCGCACCTCCCCTGGCTGCACCTGCCTGGCCGCCCACGTGTTCCAGGGTAAAGTCACCCCTCCTGGAGTTCGAGCCACCGCTCCTCGGCGGCGGCCAGCCGCGCGGCAATCTCCTCGACCGCCGCATGAAGCCGCACCGCCTCGGCGGGGTCGGTCTCCACGAGCAGGGCTGCATGCCGCTCCTTCTTCTCGGCGTCGAGCCGAGTGATCGCCTTCTCGAGATTGGCAACTTCCTTGCGGGCGGACCGGTCATCACGATCGATCGGCTTGGCCCCGTTGCGGCCGGCCCGTTCACTGCCGCCGCCGCGGGGCGGGGCAGGGGGGCGGCGACGGCGATCAACCGCTTCAGCTGCGTCGATCTCGCCTGTCACCTTCGCCACATAGGTGTCGTAGTCGCCGAGGTGGTCGACCACTCCGCCGTCCCTGACCTCGATCACGGTCGTAGCCACCGCCCGCATGAAGGAGCGGTCGTGGCTCGTGAAGATCACGGTGCCTGCGTAGTTGGCCAACGCCGCCGCCAGCGCCTCGACCGTCTCGACATCGAGGTGATTGCCCGGCTCGTCAAGCACCAGCACATTGGCCGTGCCGAGCAGAATCCCAGCCAGGCAGAGCCGGGCTCGCTCGCCGCCTGAGAGCACGCGGACGGGCTTGTCGAGGGCGGTTTGCCGGAAGAGCATCGCCGCGGCAAGGTCGATGATCCGCTGCTGTTTTGTGCCTGGCGCCGCGGCCCGCTCGAGGTGATCAAGCACCGTCATCCGCTCGTCGAGACTCGTGTAGACATGCTGGGCGTAGGTGCCGATTTCACAGCCGTGGCCCCACTTCACCTCGCCGCTCACCGGCTCGAGCGAACCCACGAGCGTCCTCAGAAAAGTCGTCTTGCCCTGGCCGTTGTCTCCCACGATCGCGGCCCGCGAGCCGTGCCCGATCTCGAGGGCGATCTCACGGGCCACCGTGTGGTCGGGGTAGCCGACTGCGAGGTCGCGGCAGCGGACGGCGGCCCCGCGGCGGGGGGCGATCTCGGGGCAGCGGATCGCGGCGGTGGGCGGGTCGAGCGGAAGTTCCTCGACCTCGAGCTTCTCGAGCTGCTTGGCCTTCGACTTCGCCCGTGAGGCGGTCGAGGCCCGGGCCCGGTTGCGGGCGATGAAGTCTTCGAGCTCCCGCTTCTTGGTCAGAACGGCAGACTTTGTCCGCTCCGCGGTCAGCCGCCGCTCCCGTTGATGCACGAGATAGTCGTCGACCGGCCCGGGGTGAACGGTGAGCTTGCCGTGGGCGAGATCGAGCGTCTGGTCGCAGGTGGCCCCGAGAAACGCCCGATCGTGGGAGACCACGAGACAGGCCTCGCGGTAGCCCCGGAGAAAATGCTCGAGGAGGATCTGGGTCCGCAGGTCGAGAAAGTTGGTGGGCTCGTCGAGCAGCAGAAGGTTGGGCTCGTGGAGCAGCAAAGCCGCGAGCTTGACCCGGGTCTGCCAGCCACCGGAGAGTTCCTTCACCGGCCCGGTGAGTAACGTCCCCTTGAGCTCAAAGTCGCCGGCCACCTCGCCACACTTCCAGTCGGGCTTGCCACTGTCCCGGATGAGGAAGTCGAGCGCACTCTCGCCAGGCTCGAAGGGATCGTGCTGGCGGAGGTAGCCGAGCCGGAGCCGCGGGTGGCGCACGATTTTTCCCGAGTCGAGTTCCTCCTCGCCGAGGATGATTCTCAGGAGCGTGCTCTTGCCGGAGCCGTTGCGGCCGATGAACCCGATCCGCCCGTCGTCGGTGAGTGTCGCGCTCGCGTCGTCGAGCAGAACCTGCTCGCCGTATCGCTTGCAGGCATTTTGAATGTCGAGCAAAACCGCCATGGATTCGCGTCAGGCCTCAGAGATGGGCCTGGTGTCATCCTCGCCGGGCGGGTAGCCCGGCAGGGATGCCAGGCACCCACGGCACGCCCGCACCGGCCCCGATGGCAGTGCAGGCAATAAGGAGCGGAGGGCATGGGAGTCGAACCCACAACTCCTTTCGGAGCACCACATTTCCAGTGTGGCCGCTAGCCATTCGCTTACCCTCCAAACGACGGTTTTCGTGTG
>JBBEEF010000108.1:16585-27209 GCA_040880915.1 Pirellulales bacterium | reverse complement strand
GGTGGCCATGAAACGGCTCCGAAAGAAGGGTGGCGGCGGATCGGAAACAGAACACCCGGTCAAAACCAGGGCCAGGTTTTATACTGCCGCTCGCATGAGCGACCCCACCCCGAACTCTGCCGCCACCACCACGCCCGTCGACGAACCGCTGATCGTGAGCGTGTCGGGACTGCGGGGTGTTGTGGGGAGTTCGCTCACGCCTGAGGTGGCGGCCCGCTACGCTTTTGCCTTCGCCGCGACGCTGCCCCCGGGGCCGATTCTGCTCGGCCGCGACGGCCGTGAGAGCGGGCCGCTGTTGGCGGCGGCGATCGCGGCCCGGCTCGCCATGGCCGGCCGCGACGTGATCGATTGCGGCGTCGCGGCCACGCCGACGGTGGGCATCGCCGTGCGGGAGCGGGCCGCCGCCGGCGGCATCCAGATCTCGGCCAGCCACAACCCGGCCCGCTACAACGGAATGAAGCTGTTCGCGGCGGCCGGGAGGGTGCTGCCGGCGGCGGCAGGACAGGTGGTGCTCGCGGCCTACAGGCAGCTCGAAGCCCGGGAAGCGGAGGGGGTGATGGGCCGGGTTGTGGCTGAGTCCAATTCTGCCCCACGGTCGGTGGAGGAACGGGGGGCTGAGGGAGTAACGGGCCCGTCGAGGGCGGGCAGTGTCGAGCACTTCGACCCGACGCCCATCCACGTGCGGCTCGTGACGGCGGTTGTGGACGTCGCCGCGATCCGGCGCCGTCGGCCGAGGGTCTGGATCGACTGCGGCCACGGCGCGGGCAGTCGTGTGGCGATCCCGCTGCTCGAGGAACTCGGCTGCGAGGTTATCGCCGAGGGCACGGAACCTGATGGCCGGTTCGAGCATGAGCCCGAGCCGACGGCCGAGAACCTCGCCCGGCTCCTGCCGCGGATCGCCGCTGCCGCTGCCGATGTCGGGTTCTTTCAAGACCCCGACGCCGACCGCCTCGCGATCGCCGACGCCACCGGCCGCTACCTCGGGGAAGAGGCCACGCTCGCCCTCTGCGTCGAGGCGGTGCTCGCGAAGACACCCGGGCCGGTGGTCGTGAACTGCTCGACGAGCGGGATGACCGCCGCGATCGCCGCCCGCCATGGCGTGCCCTGCCACGTCTCGGCCGTCGGCGAGGCCAACGTCGTAGATCAAATGCTCGCCTGCGGAGCCATCCTCGGCGGCGAGGGCAATGGCGGCGTGATCGACCCACGGGTAGTGCTCGTGCGGGACTCGGCGATCGCGATGGCGCTGGTGCTCGAGCGGATGTGTGCCGGCGAGCGGATCCTGCCCATGGCCGACCTGGCCGCCGCCCTGCCGCGGTTTGTGATGAAGAAGACGAAGGTCGGCCTCTCGCCGGCCACCCGTGGGGCTGGCCTCGCCGCCGGACTTGACCGGATCGCGGCGGCGTTTCCCGAGGCGAGCGCGAGCCGGGCAGACGGCCTCTTGCTCGACTATCCCGGCGGCTGGCTGCTCGTGCGGGCAAGCAATACCGAGCCGATCGTGCGGCTCGTCGGGGAGCAGGCCGTGGGTCCTGAGGGAGACGCGGCCGCCGCGGCCATGCTCGAGGTCGCGCTCGGGCGGGCTGCCGCGGCCCTCGGAGACTAAAGGAGTGCTGGCGTGGGCGATCCGGGCAGCGACGCACTCGCAACGGCGACCGACGAGGAGCTCGCGGCCCTCGCCGCCCGTGAGGGATCCGACGGCCTGGCGTTCAACTCGCTCGTCGAGCGGTTTCGGGACCGGGTCTGGCGGGTCTGCTGGCGGCTCATGGGAAGCCGGCACGACGCCGAGGACGCGGCCCAGGAGGTGTTCGTGCGGTTGTTCTTCGAGCGGGGGAAGTTTGCGGGCCGGAGCCGCTACTCGACCTGGGTGCACGGCGTCGCGATCAAGACCTGCCTCACGCTGCGGCGGTCGCGGTCGCGACGGCGGCAGCGGGAGACGACCGAGACAGGCTCAGGGCTGCCGCCGGCCGAGACGCACGCCTCCGTCCAGCCCGATCCGGCCACTGCCGTGGCTGCAGCCCAGGACCTCGAGCGGCTGCTCGGCGGGCTCGACGAGGAGGACCGGGCCCTCGTGCTCATGAAGTTTGCCGAAGGACACGATTACGAGGCCCTGGCCGAGATGTTCGATTCGACGCCCGGGGCCTTGCGGATGCGGGTGAGCCGGATCCGGGAGAAGCTGGCGGTGGGGAGGGATTGAGTTGGCAATAAAACCCCCGGCGCGAGCTAGGCGACTGCGACGAGGTGCACCGCTGGTTTCCCAAATCCATCCGGCCCGAAATTTTTTTTGTGACACGCGGGGCTTGGGCGGCAACTTATCTTCTGTCGCCCGGGATCGCGGCCATGAGGCCGCGGGGTGACGCCCCCAGACCCGCCGGAAGAATCGCCGCCATGGACCTGCTCGAGAGCCTTGCCCATGCGGACGTGCCGCCGGTGCCGGCGGCGCCCGAGTTCACTGCCGGCGTGCGGCGGAAACTGCACCCGCGTCTGCTCGCGGCCCATGTGGCCGGCTTCGCGCTCCAGGCGTTGCCCTGGGCGGCCGTGCAGTTTGTGACGGCGGTGCTCGCGGCGGTGAGGTATAGCCTGACCGGAGCATGGCCGAGTCGCGGGATAGCGGCCGGCGGCCGGCCGCGGCCTGGCGGTCACGAGGATTCCCGGGAGACATGACAAGACACGCCGGCACGGCTGCCGGCAGGTTGGGTCGCGGGCCAATCGGCAATTCCCGCGGTGGTTCGGGCGGCGGCGGCGGTCCACGAGGGACACCGGCGTCAGGGGAGGATGCGGAACAATGAGCGAGATCATTCTTTTTGGACAGACGGCCGTGCAGACGGCCCAGGACACGGTGAACGTCTCGCGGGAGGCGCTCGTAGACAGCTTCACCCAGGCCTGGGGCCAGGTGATCATGCTGGCACCAAAGATGGTGGCGATGGTGGTCGTGCTCGTGGCGGGCTACGTGGTGGCCCGCTGGATTGGCAGTGTCGTCGGGATGATCGCCGACAAGATTGGCCTCCAGACGGCGGCTGAGAAGAGCGGCCTGGCCCGCAGCATGCACGACGTCGGCATCCGCCGGCCCATGCCGGCGATCGTCGGCGGGATTGTGTTCTGGCTGCTGATGAGCGTGTTCGTGATGGCTGCCTTCAGCATCCTCGGTCTGGAGAGCGTCTCGCTCGCCATGCGGGAGGTGGTGAACTACATCCCGAAGGTGCTCGTGGCGACGGTGGTGGTGGTGGTGGGCCTGCTCGCGGCGACCTTTGTTCGCGGCGTGGTGGCCACGAGTGCCGACCGGGTGGGGCTCTCCTATGCGGAATACCTCGCGGCCGGCTGCTACTGGG
Source organism: Pirellulales bacterium (assembly GCA_040880915.1). Taxonomy (GTDB): domain Bacteria; phylum Planctomycetota; class Planctomycetia; order Pirellulales; family UBA1268; genus QWPN01. The sequence continues at coordinate 23,886 of JBBEEF010000108.1, read as the reverse complement.
TGCTCTCGATCCTGACCTTCATCGCGGCCTTCAACCAGTTGGGCATCCAGTTCGCCCTGCTTGAGAAGCTGATCCTGATCGGGTCGGCCGGTCTGGCGGCGGGCTTCGCACTCGCCTTCGGCCTGGGTGGCCGCGACGTGATGGCCGGCATCCTGTCGGGCTACTACGTGCGGCAGCGGCTCCAGGCGGGCGACCACGTGAGCGTGGCCGGACTCGAGGGCACTGTCCGCGAGGTGGGTCCGGTGGCCACGATCATCGAAACCCATGAGAACGGCGGCGTGTCGCGGCACTCGGTGCCCAACTCGAAGATGCTCCAGGAGGCCGTACGCTAACTTCACGCTGGCGAAGCCATCCCTGGCCTTCGCCCGCGTGGTCGGCCGGGGGAAGTACCGAGGATTTCCCCCAGCCGGCAGCACCGCCTCATGCGGTGCCGATTGACGCAGTCGAACTCGCTGTGCCCTCAAGTCGGCCGGCGAAGAGAAGCGGCCCCGGGCAGGGGACGCGATACAACCCGACGGGCCCGCGGTGCGAAAGCATCGCGGGCCCGCGGCGTGTGCCCGCGGCGCACGGAACACCGCGTTGACCGGCAAAGGCTCGAGGCAGTATGCTGAACGGGTGTTCTCGTTTCCCCAGACAAATCGACGCCATGCCTTGCCAGCTTGACTTCGCCCAACTGCCGTTGGCCATCAAGGATCGAGCAGCAGTGCTGGAGGCGGCTCGGATTCTGGCAGATATCCTGCCAGTGGAACGCGTCGTGCTGTATGGCTCGAAGGCTCGGGGCGATGATCGTTCCGACAGTGATATCGACCTGCTGATTCTCACCAGCAGGCCGTTGAGCGTTGCCGAAGGCTTTCAGGTGACGGACCTGCTGCAGCCAGTGCAGCACCGCCATCACTGCATCATCAGTCCGCTCCGGCTCAGTGCCGACGAGTGGTACCACGGCGTCTATCAAGTGCTCGGCATCCGGCACGAGATCGATCGCGACGGTGTCGACGTGCCGCTGTCATCGAACACTCAGGAAACACTGCAACCGCAGCCATTGCCGCGATGAGCCCGGAAGAAGCCCGTGATGACGTGATCGCCTGGTCGGTTGAACGAGCCCGAGTGCGGCTGGCCGCGGCGGAACGGGAACTCGAAGCCGGAGTTCCGCAACTGGCGGCAGACCATGCGTATTACGCCTGCTTCCATCTACTCTCAGCGGTTTTTTTGCAGGACGGGCTGACGCTCAAGCGACACTCGGCGCTGCGTTCTGCACTCCACGAGCGGTTGATCCAAACCGGTCGCCTCGACCGCCGCTGGGGCAGCATCTTTGACCGGCTCGCCGAACTCCGAACGAAGTCGGTGTATGCCGCCCTATTCGCTCTGGATGCAGCGACCGGCCGAACGATCGTGGATGACGCCACGAGGCTCGCGGCCGAATTACGGCGAATGCTTCCGCCGACGTGATCGCTGCCGAATTCGCTTTTCGGCACGTCGATCCGACGAACGTAGTCGGCGATGTGCTCGTCAGTAGGCAATCGGTTGAGGAAGTGCGATTGGCCTGGCTATCCGTTTAAGCAGCCGTCCCCGGGCTCGCGCCCGGGGCTTTTATGGGAACCCCGGGCTCGCGCCCGGGGCTTTTATGGGAAGCGGAAGCGATTGAGTGGCATACAAGCCCCCGGCGCGAGCCGGGGGACTGCGACTCCCGCACCGGCCGGGCCTACTGCCGCACGAGGACGCTCGAGCCGGGCCCGAGGATGTCGGTGAGCTCGGCAAGGTCGCGAGCTGAGAGGATGAGGCTCGCCGGTGCGGCATCATCGGGGACGAGTGCCGGATCATCGGCGGCCTCGATCATCAGGCCGTCGGAAAGGATGACGCCCGAGCGGTCTGTCGCCGCGGCGGCGCGGCGAATCTCGGCCACCTGAAGCGAGGAGCCCACGCGGGGCAGAAACTGACGGCCCACCACGACCGGGAAGCTGCCGGCATACGCGCCCCCCACCTGAATGCTCAGCCGCCGGCGGGAAACGCTCACGACCGCATCGAACGGGCCGCGGATGAGCTTGAGATGTTCGCCGGGCACAAGCTGCATCGGATCGGCGACACCATTGATCTTGGCGAGCAGTTGCCAGGACACACCCAGGGGCGCAGCGATCGCCGGGAGCGTCTCACCCGCCGCGACGACGTGCGGCGGCAGGAGGAGATCCTCCTGCGAGTAGATGACGGTGCCGGCGAGCTGGCCGAGGAGATCCTCGAGCCGGTGGCTCTCCTCGAGACCGAGCGACGGGTCGTCGTACCAGACCGACAGGGCGGTGAGGGCCTCGGCGTAGCGGCTGGCGGCGAGCTTGCCGTGGGCGTCGGCCCAGGCGGAGGCGAAGGCGGCCGACGACGGCAGCGCTCCCGGAGGCGGCGGCATCTCAGGGGGTAGTGATGCGGCGGCCGGCACCGCCGCGGCCAGCATGGCAAACCGATCGGGGCGGTCGTCGCCGGCGGGGGGCGGGGCAATCACATCCGCCTGGGCCGGCGGCGGAGCCGATTCGGCGGCGAGGTAGACCGGCGGAGCGTCGGAGGCGGGAGCGGGGAAAGCGGGCACCGCGAGAGGCGGCTCCATGGGCGGCTGCGGCAGGGCGGCGGCGACGGGAGGCGGCCCTGGTTGCTCTATCGGCGGGAGGGCGGCCGCCGCGATCTCCGGCGGCACGGCCGGCATCGCGGTCGCTGCGGGTGCCGCAGCCGGCGGGGTGAGTTCGACCTGCGGGGCCGCGAACGCCGGTGCCTCGGGCGCGTCGGCGTGGCCGGCCGATTTCGCCGCGGAGCCCTTCTGCACGACTGAGTAGGCCCCGTAGAGGATCGTGCCGAAGAGCACGAGCACGATCAGCGGCTTGATGGCTTCCATGGAGTCGCCCCCCTGCTCGGGACGACGCTCGGACTTTGACCGGCTGGCCATGACAGTGCTTTCCGAGGGGCGGGACAAGGGCCGCGACGACAGCGGCGGCGGGCGGGAAGCGTAGGAAACCGTTCGCGGCCGTGCCAGACCGCTTCGCACGCTGAAAAATAGGTGGTTTGGCGGTGAGTTTGCGGGGGCCGTGGGGCTGCCGGCGGATCGTTGGGATCGCCTTTTCGGAGGGGGGCCGCGTATATTCAGTCGCGTTCTTGTTCCTGGCGGATTCGAGGATCTTCTCGCGATGCGATCGCACGATATCGATCCCCGCCGTGTGCGGGAGGTGGTGGCCGTCGTTCTGGCTGGTGGCCGCGGGGCCCGGCTCGATCCCCTGACTCGCGATCGGGCCAAACCGGCGGTCCCCTTCGGCGGCACCTATAGGATCGTCGACTTCGCACTTTCCAACTGTCTCAACAGCGGCCTCAAGCGGCTCCTCCTGCTTACGCAGTACAAGGCCCGCAGCCTCGACCGCCACCTGAATCTCGGCTGGCATCGGTTCTTCTGCCGCGACCTGGGAGAGTTTCTCGACGTCCTCCCCCCGCAGCAGCGGGTCGACGAGCACTGGTATCTGGGTACGGCCGATGCGGTGTACCAAAACATTTATTCACTTGAGCAGGCGGCCCCCCGGCTCGTGATCGTGCTCGCCGGCGACCACATCTACAAGATGAACTACCAGGCGCTCATCGACGCCCATGAGGCCAGCGGCGCTGATGTCACCGTGGGGGCGCTGCCAGTTCCCCGCGAGGAGGCGGCCGAGTTTGGCACGATGGAGGTAGACGCTTCGGGCCGTGTTCGTGGCTTCCGTGAAAAGGTGACCGATCCGCCCCCCTATAGCGCCGATCCGACCAGGGCCCTCGCCTCGATGGGCATCTACTGCTTCTCGGCCGACTTCCTCCTCGAGCAGCTCAGACTCGATGCCGACGACCGCGGCAGCCGCCACGACTTCGGCCACGACCTCCTGCCACGGCTGGTCAACACGCATGGCGTGCAGGCCTTCCCGTTTCGCGACGAGAACCGCAAGCGGGACGCCTACTGGCGGGACGTCGGCACGCTCGACGCCTACTATGAGGCCAACATGGATCTGGTCGAGGTGGATCCGCAGCTCAACCTCTATGACGAGCTGTGGCCGATCCGCACCCATCACCCCGCGTATCCGCCTCCCAAGTTTGTGTTTGCGGAGGAGGGGCCTGAGGCCCGCCGCGGTGAGGCCACCGACAGCCTGGTCTGTCCTGGCGCGATCCTCTCGGGCGGCCGCGTCCATCGCTCGATCATCGGTCCGGGTGTCCGCATCAATAGCTATGCGAAGATCGAGGAGAGCATCATCTCCGAGGGGGTCGACATCGGCCGCCATGCCGTTATCCGGCGGGCGATCATCGACAAGGCCGTTCGCGTGCCGCCGGGGATCGCCGTGGGCGTCGATCCAGAGGAGGATGCCGCTCGGGGCTTGACGGTTTCGCCGGATGGCGTGACCGTGGTGCCCAAGGGCTTCGAGTTTGAAGAGGCGGCCGCCGGCGTGGCGTTGCTGCCAGCCGCCAGGATCCACTGACCGCGACAGCCAGACCTTCCCGATGCCAAAACGCAACATCCTCCTTCTGCTGGCAACCTGCCTGGCCTGCCTGGCCGCCTGGGCGGCCCGCGAACAGGGCGGCCACAGCCGTCGCTTCGGCGAGGTGATGGCGGCGATCGAACGGCGGCATCTCGAGCCCGCGAATCCGCAGGTGATGTTCGATGCGGCCGTGGACGCAGCGGTGGCCCGGCTCGACGAGCATTCGGCCTATCTCCGCGGCGCCGGCCGCGCGGAACTCGAGACAGCGCTCGACCAGCAGTTCGGCGGCGTAGGGCTCGAGCTCGCGCTCGACACGGCGATCGAGCGGCCCGTGGTCGTGTCGCCGGTGTTTGAGTCTCCGGCGTGGCGGGCCGGGATCGCGTCTGGCGACGTGATCACGGCGATCGACGGGCACGACACAATTGGCAAACCCCTCCGCGAGGTCGTCGAGCGGCTGCGGGGAAAGCTTGGCGATCCGGTGACGCTTCGGCTCGCAGTGACCAGCGCCGAGCCAGTGGCCACGCTCGACCCCGGTGCGCCGCCCCCCGAACCGCTCATTCGCGAGGTGGTGCTCGTGCGTGAGGAGGTGCAGATCGAGAGCGTGCTCGGCGACCACCGCCGCCCGGACGGCACCTGGGAGTGGCACCTCGAGGACGAGCCCGGCCTGGCCATGGTGCGGATCACGAGTTTCGGAGAACGCACTGCCGACGAGTTCGCCACTGCTTGCCGCGAGCTCGCGGCAGACGATGGCCTCCAGGGGCTCGTCATCGATCTGCGGGGTAACCCCGGCGGGCTGCTCCAAGCGGCGGTAGACGTCTGCGATGTGCTGCTCGAAGAGGGCGTGATCGTGTCGACGCGGGGCCGGCGGGAGTCGGGCACGGCCGTCGTCTCGGAGAAGCGGGCGACCGCGAGCCGGCTGCTCGCCGACGTGCCGATCGCTGTGCTCGTTGACGGGCTCTCATCGAGCAGCGCCGAGATCGTGGCCGCCTGTCTTCAAGACGTTGGCCGGGCCGTGGTCGTGGGCAGCCGCACGTTCGGCAAAGGAACCGTGCAGACGATCCTGCCGCTCTCCGACAATGCGGGGCTGCTCAAGATCACCACCGCTGAGTATCTGCGGCCGAGCCGGGAGCCGATCCACCGGCATCCCGGGGCGGGTGAGGATGATGCCTGGGGCGTGCGGCCCGATGCCGGCTTCGAGGTCACGCCCACGGCCGAGGCCAGCGAGCGGCTGCGGGAGTGGCGGCGGCGGCGGGATGCCTGCCTGCCGCCGGGCACTGCGGCCGCGAGCGGGTGGCCGGTGCAGCCGCCGGCCCGCGACGTCGACGCGGTGCTCGCCCGGGCCCTCCAGATCACCGCTGCCGAGTGATCCCGGCAGCCTCGCGAACCTCGGCGGCCAGAAAGAAGCTTCCCGCGACCACGACCACGCCCCCGCGGCCGGCCAGCCGCCGGGCGAGGGTGAGGCCTGCGGCCGGGGACTCGGCCACCCGCGGCGTTGGCAGCCCGGCCTGCCGGCAGGCATCCAGGAGCGTGGGGATCGTCGCGGCCCGCTGGTTGCTCGCGTAGCGTGTTACGAGCACGTGGTCGAATCTGCCGCGGGCGGCGGCGAGCATCTCAGGGAGTTGCTTGTCGCGGGCGGCGGCGAACAGCAGCACTCGTGGCTCGAGGCTCGCAAGCACCGGCGCGACCGTCTCCACGAGCGATTCTACCGAGGCGACGTTGTGGGCCGCGTCGACGACGACGAGGGGCCGCCGCGTGAGCACCTCGATCCTGGCGGGGAGGTGGGCCCGTGCGAGGCCACGTGAGATCGCCTCAGGGGGCACGTTGTGGCCGGCGGCGTCGAGGATCATCGCGGCCACGGTCGCGAGCGCGGCGTTCGTGGCCTGGTGGCGGCCCGGCATTGCCAGCGGGAACCGCAGCGGCTCGCCCGGGCCGCTGCGTGTGGGCGGGTACACGACCACGTGGCCGGGTGAGAGGGGATCGGCGGCCGGCTCGTGGCGGCAGGTGAAGTCGCGGCCGAGTTGCACGAGCCGGGCGCGGCGGCGGTCGGCTACGGCGGCGATCACTCGACGGGCGGCCGGCTGCTCGGCGCCGGAGACAACGGGGCTGCCCCGCTTGATGATCCCCGCCTTCTCGCCGGCGATCTTCGCGACCGTGCGGCCGAGGAGCTCGATGTGGTCGAGGCTGATGCTCGTGATCACCGAGACGAGCGGCCGGACCACGTTGGTGGCGTCGAGCCGGCCGCCGAGGCCCGTTTCGAGAACGGCGATCTCGACACGGGACCGCATGAAGTGGACGAACGCCAGGGCCGTGACAATCTCGAACCAGGTGGGGCCGCGGCTCTGCCGCCGGGCGGCGGCTGCGTCGAGCGTCTCGACGGCGGGGCGAACGATGCGGCTGGCAGCCACCAGGTCGGCCGCGGAGATGGGCCTGCCGCCCACGCAGATCCGCTCCTCGAGAGCGTGGATGTGGGGCGACATGTAGCGGCCGGTGCGTTGGCCCGCCTCGTCGAGAATCGCCGCGAGCATGGCGACAGTCGAGCCCTTGCCCTTCGTGCCGGCGACGTGAACCACCGGCAGTCCGACGTGGGGATTGCCGACCGCGGCGAGTAATCTCCGCATCCGCTGGAGGCCGAAGGCGGTTGCCGGCGAGCCCTGCGGCGGCGTCCGCTCGTAGTCGACGCGGGTGTCGAGCCAGGTATGCACGGCGGCGGCAGAATTTCCCATGCCCCGCAGTTTACGGTCAGCGAAGGCAGCCTGTCCGCATCGTGGATCCCGGGCGAGCGGGTTCATAGAAGCCCCGGGCGCGAGCCCGGGGACATAGAAGCCCCGGGCGCGAGCCCGG
>JBBEEF010000108.1:15135-16485 GCA_040880915.1 Pirellulales bacterium | reverse complement strand
AGTCCCCCGGCTAGCGCCGGGGGCTTTTATGCCGGCGGAATTCCGCGTTGAAAACCACTGCCGCCTCGGCTTTCGGAACTGCACCGTTGTCGCCCGCGCTAGCCCGCTTTGCCCATTGTTCCACCAGTGGAATTCAGCCTGTCCCCATTTCCGGGCTTGACCCACGCCCTCCGGCCCATGACTCTCTCGCCCTCTATGCGCACCTGCCGCCTCACTCCACTACCGTGTCTTCTCGTCGTCGTGGCCCTCGCGGGCTTCGTCGCCCCGGCATCCGAGCCGCTCCCCGCTCCCGCTGGTCTCGAGCCGCCGCCGCTCTATCTCGCGGAGCCGTTCGCCGACGTCACCTTCACCGGCATGCCGCAGCAGATCGCGACCGGCGGCATGCAACCGTGGCCGCGGTGGTTTGCCGGGGCAACGGGTCTCGTGATGACCCGCACGCTCCCCTCCGGCACGGCGACGATGCAGCCGGTGGCAGCCGGCCAGCTCCGCACGAGCGACGCGAGCTTCGGTTGGCCTGGCGGCGTCGACCTCCATGTTGGCCGTTGGTTTGGCGAGCGGCAGCAGCATGCCGTCGAGTTCATCTACTGGGGCGTCTACCAGATGGGTGACTCGGCAACGCTCGCCGCCGGCCCGCCCGGCATCGACGCGATCCCACAGGCACCCGGAGCGAGTGTGGGGGGCATTCCGGCGAGTAGTTTTCTCACTGGCGCAGCCCAGCAGCGGATCGAACGGGCCGACGTGGTTAACGATATCGAGATCAACTGGGTCTACTCGCTCTGGGATCGGCCGGAGTTCCTGCCGCGGGAGCGGGAGGTGAACCTCATGTGGCTGGCCGGCTTCCGCTTTTTCCAGGTCAACGACCAACTCACGCTCACGAGCGGCTCGGGCAATCCAGCCATCGGTGCGATCGACCTCGGCGTGGCCACCAACAACAATATTTACGGCGGCCAGGTGGGGGCGAAGTTTGACTGGCGGTTCCTGCCGAGCCTGCGGTTCAACGTGGTGCCGAAGTTCATGATCGGCGGCAATGCGATCACCAACACCTCGTCGCTCGCCGGCGCCAACGGCACGCAGGCGACGTTTGCGGGCGGTGTGCCCGCCCAGGCCTACTCGGAACTGGGCGTGTTCTCCTGGCTGGGCTCGGTCGACACGGGTGTGGCCTGGGACGTGACCGAGAACTGGAGCCTGTGGCTGGGCTACCGCGTGGTGGGCGTCGGCAACATCGCCCAGGCCGACGGCCAGTGGCCCTCGACGATCACGTCTCCGGAGTCGCTCTCGGGGATTGCCGCTGGCACAGAAACGATCATCCACGGCGGCTTCGCCGGGTTTCAGAGCCGGTACTAACAACGC
>JBBEEF010000108.1:7469-15035 GCA_040880915.1 Pirellulales bacterium | reverse complement strand
AGAAACGATCATCCACGGCGGCTTCGCCGGGTTTCAGAGCCGGTACTAACAACGCGGATCCGCGGCCATCCACGTCATTTCTGTTCAGCACGACACGTGTTGCCATAGAAGCCCCCGGCGCGAGCCGGGGGACTGTGACGCGGCATGGGAAGCGGGGTGGCATGGGAAGCGGGGTGGCCCAATTGCCCGCAGTCCCCGGGCTCGCGCCCGGGGCTTGTATGACCCCCACGGCAATTCCCCCGCGGTATCCGATTGGTTCGCTACACTCTTATTTCCTATGCCAAACCCAACAGCTGCCGAACTCTCTGCGAAGAAGTGCATTCCCTGCGAGGGGGGCGTGCCCAAGCTTTCATCTGCTGAGGCCGAGGCGCACCTTGCGGCCCTGCCCGCCTGGAAGCTCACCCACGACGGCGGGCGGATCCGCCGCGACTTCACGCTCCCCGACTTTCGGGCCGCCGTGAAACTCGTCAACACCATCGCCGCGCTCGCCGAGCGGGAGCAGCACCACCCCGACCTTCACATCGAAAGCTACCGCAAGGTCTGGGCCGAGATTTATACCCATGCCATCGGCGGCCTCTCGGAAAGCGACTTCATCCTGGCCGCCAAAATCGACGCCGTCGCCCCACCGGTGTCGTAGCCAGATTGCCCAAGGCTTCACCGGCGCAGCCAACCCCGAAACGGGTCGGCGATCCGGACGGCGAAGAGGACTTCGCCAGCAGGCTGGCCGCTCGCCGGGCCGGAGCCAACTCCCACTCCATACAGGCGGTAGCCGGCGTCGAAGGTGAGGCGGTCGGTGACGGCGTAGGTTGCCCCGCCCCCCACCTGCCAGCTGAACTCGGTGACCCGGCCGGAACCGCTCGGCTCCGCAGCAGCCGGCTCGGAACCCGGTGTCGCAGCGGCGGTGATCTCCTGCCGGTAGCCGCCGATGCCGATGCCGCCGCCGGCGTAGACGCCGAGGTGATCGGTGACCGCGACGTCCCGCCAGATGTTTGCGAGCGTGGTCCACTCGCCGTCGATGCTCGTCCCCACCGGCCCGCCGCCGGCATCGGTCCCAGACCGCGTGCCGGAGAGCGCCGCTCGCTGCCGGCCCTCGAGTTCGAGCCGCACAGCTCCAGCTGGCCGGGGAACCGAGACGCCAAACGCTGCCTCGCCGGTCAAGAGGCGGCCGCCGAGCGATGCCGAACCTGCGCCGGTGGCAAACGAGGAGCCGACCATGCCCGTAACGTAGAGCGTGCGGTTGTCCGCTCGAGCTCGTTTATCGTCGGCGCTGGTTTCGGTGGCGGCATCAGCTGCGAACGGCCAACCGCCGGGCCAGGCGAGGATCTGCATCGCCGCCGCATCAGCCCGGACCGAACGCTGCGGCATCGCTGCCGCGAGGGCGACGAGGCCGGCGACGGTGATGCAGCGGCCGAAGTGCATTGCCCCTCCCGGGCTCGAGCCGGCTCGTTGGCCGGCAGGTCGCGATCCCTGCGAACTCGCGGCCATCATATGGCTAGCCAGCCAGCCGCGGCCGGAGGACCGCGGGAAAGCCCGGGAGAAACGGGGGGCGTGGTGAGCGGACAGTTAGCCGTCGCTCAGCCGCCGCAGTAATCGATCACCCGGGCGATCTCGCTCTTGAGATCCTTGCGGGCGACGATCCGGTCGATGAAACCGTGCTCGAGCAGAAACTCGCTGGTCTGAAAGCCCTTGGGCAGTTCCATCCGGATCGTGGCTTTGATCGTGCGTGGGCCGGCGAAGCCGATCAGGGCCCGCGGCTCGGCAAAGCAGAGGTCGCCAAGCGAGGCAAAGCTCGCCGCCACACCCCCCATCGTGGGATTGGTGATCACGGAGATGAACAGCCCCCCGGCCTTTGAGTAGCGGGCCAGGGCAGCCGACACCTTCGCCATCTGCATCAGTGAGAGGATCCCCTCGTGCATCCGGGCACCGCCGCCGGAGGCACTGATGATGATCAGGGGGAGCCTGCCGGTCGTGGCCCGCTCGACGAGCCGCGCGAGCCGTTCCCCAACCACGCTTCCCATGCTCCCCATGATGAAGGCCGAATCGGTCACGCCGAGCGCCACCCGACGGGCCCGGATCATGCCGCTGCCGGTGATGGCCGCGTCGGAGAGGCCGGTTCGCCTCTGCTCCGCCACGATCCGGTCAGCATAGGGTTTCTGGTCCTTGAATCCGAGCGGATCGGTGGGGCGGAGGTTGGAGTCCCACTCCTCGAATGTTCCCGCGTCGAGGATCTGCTCGATTCGGGTGGCGGCCGAGACATACCAGTGGAAGTCGCACTGGGGGCAGACATTGAGCCGCTCCTCCGCTTCCTTGCGGTAGATCGTGGCCCCGCAGCCGCCACACTTGAGCCACAGCCCCTCCGGCACGCCCCGCTTGGGCGGCGGCGGAGTTGGGGCGGGCGGCGACGCTGGGGCGGGCGGCTGGGCGGGGGAATGGAGCGGCGAGACCGCGGCCTGGGCCGCGGTACCAAGAGGCGTCTGGACGGCAGTCGCGTCGGTGGCTGAGTGACTGGCGGTCGCGGGGCGGCGGCGTTCCATGAGACTGGGCAACGGGCGGCGGAATGGTTTTTTCTGGCGGTCCCGGCCGTCGGCCGGCCGCTTGAGTCCCGAGTTTACCGGCTCGGCGGCACGTTCCGCTGCGCCGGATTCGCCCGTGGATCAGTGCCTTCCCGCGGTCCGCGGGCCTGAGGGTTAGGGTCAGGCCGACGCGGCGTTTGCGGGCGCGGGGGCCGGCGGCGTCACGAGCGGCGCTGGGTTGCGGGCCGATCGCCACTGGGCTGCGACCGCGAGTTCGGCCACCGGGTCCCGGGCGGGATCCCGCAGCCAGAGGTCGCCGAGCGGCTCGCCGGAGACGAGCCACCGCACCAGTGCGTCGAGCGGAGAGGGCACCACGATGGCGACTCGACCGGAGGGGTGCCGCTTGCAGATGCGGTCGAGCGCCTGCTCGACGCGGCCGCGGGCCTCGTCGAGGATCTCACCCTCCGGGGGCACGATGCTCCATGGGTCGTCCTGCCACTGGCGGTGAACCCGCGGCTGCAGCCGGCGGATCTCCTCAACAAGCTTGCCTTGCCACAGGCCGAGGTCGATGTTTGCCAGGAGGTCGATTTCCTTGACCGCCAGGCCGCAACGACTGCCGATGATCCGCGCGGCCTCGGCCGCACACGCGGTGGGAGCGGCATAGAGGGCGACGGGCGGGGCTTGTGCGAGCCGCTTGGCAACGGCCTTCGCCTCGGCGAGCCCGGCGGTGCACGGCGGGATATCGAGCGAGCCGCGAACGCGGCCCTGCGTCTCGTAATCGGTGTCCGCCGAGCGGATCACGATCAGATGGTCGGGCATCGGGGTGCAGAAATCTCCGGGGGGAACATCGGGAGCGACGTCAGGTCGCACCCCGCGCCAACGCTTCGAGGTCACGGATCGCGCGGGCATAATCCTGAGAATTGATCACGGCACTGCCGGCGACGATGAGCTCGGCACCGGCGGCGGCCACCGGGCCTACCGTAGCGGTCGAGATGCCACCGTCGACGCAGAGGCGGAACCGGCCGCCTCGCTCCCGCCGCAGGGCGGCCAGGTAGGAGAGCTTGTCGAGGGCCACAGGCTCAAACGACTGGCCGCCGAAGCCGGGCTCCACGCTCATCACCAGCACTCCGTCGCAGGCGTCGAGGAAGGGCTCGGCCCGCTCCACCGGCGTCCGCGGACTGATGGCCAGATGGGCCCGGGCCCCGAGCGAGCGGATCGCGTCGAGCGTGGGCCGCGGGTCAGCCAGGGCCTCGAGGTGTACGGTGACGATATCGGCCCCGAGCCTCACGTAGTCGGGGGCTGACCGCTCAGGTTCTTCCACCATCATGTGGACCTCGAGCGGCACCGTCGCGGCCTTCCGCACCGCCTCGACAACAACCGGCCCGTAGGTGAGTTGGGGCACGAACCGCCCATCCATCACGTCGAGATGAAGCCCGAGAGCGCCCGCCTCCTCGAGCCGGTGAACCTCGGCCGCGAGGTGGCCGAAGTCACACAGGAGCAGGGCGGGCAACACGACGGGTCCGTGTTCATCGAGGATTGTGGTCATCCTCGCGAAATGAGAGCCGGCGGCAGGACTGGTGGCGTGAGTGGGGTGAGTCATAGGCCGGCGGACGCTGTCGCTCGACGGTATAAAAAGTCTACCACGGGCCGGCGGCGGTCCACGAGGGGGTAAAAACACAGCCGGTTTTCTCTGTTTTCCGGAGGCCGGCGGTTCGGTCTTTTCCAGAGGCCGGCGGTCGGGCCGGGGTGGCGACGGTGTTTGGCGGGGGCAGGAACGGCTGCGAGCGGTGCCTCCGGGATAGAATTCGGGCCACCAGTTCTAGAGCAGCAGACGGTGCCACCGTGACCTCACCGACTCCGAGACCGCCGGTTGATCCCGTCTCATGCCTGCCCACTCGGCTCGACGCGGCAATGCGAGCGGGGATCGAGGGCCGGGTACAGGTGCTCGGCCGCGAACTCCTGGCCACGTCGCTCGCCGCCCGGCCGTCGGTCGTGTCGCCCGACTACTGGGCGGAGCAGGCGGGCGAGTGGGTGCTCGCCGACGATGAACTCAAGGTGCGGCTCTTTCGGCTCGTCGACTGCATGCCGATGCTCGACGACCCAGCGGCAGTCGACCGCCACCTGCGGGAATATCTCGACGATGAGGTCCTCGAAAAGTTGCCCGCCATGCTCCGCGTTGCGCTCAAGGCGGCACGCAGCGGCCTGCTTGCGCCATTTGCCGCGCGGACGGTGCGGGCGGCGATGCTTGCGCAGGCGAAGCGGTTTATCGCGGGCACGACTCCGGCCGAGGCCGCCAGGGCGGCGGTGCTCGAGCGCCGGCGGCACCGGGCCTTCACGCTCGACCTTCTCGGCGAGGCCGTCACGAGCGACGCCGAGGCCGACGCCTATGCCGCGGCCTATGCGCGGCTGCTCGAGGAGTTGCCGGCGGCTGCTGCGGCCTGGCCCCATGACCCGCTCGTCGATGACGGCCCCGCCGGTCCGCTGCCGCGGGTGAATGTCTCGCTCAAGCTCTCGGCCCTCGATAGTCAGTTCGACTCCATCGACCCGGCCGGCACCGCCGAGCGGGTGCTCGCCCGGCTGCGGCCGCTCTGGCGATTGGCCCGGGCCAACGGTGCCCAGGTGCACGTCGACATGGAGAGCCACGCCACGAAAGGCCTGGCACTGGCGATCTTCAAGACGATCGCCAGGGAAGATGAATTCCGCGACTGGCCCCACTGTGGCGTTGTTGTGCAGTGCTACCTGCGGGAGGCGGCACACGACCTTATGCATCTAGCCGAGTGGGTCCGGCAGCGGGGCACGCCAATCTGGGTGCGGCTGGTGAAGGGCGCCTACTGGGACTACGAGACAACCCACGCCCAGGCGGCCGGCTGGCCCGAGCCTGTCTGGCAGGAGAAATGGCAGACCGACGCCTGCTACGAGGCGGCCACGACCTTTGTAATGGAGCATGCCGAGCTGCTCCGGCCGGCGCTCGGCAGCCACAACCTCCGTTCGCTCGCCCACGGAATGGCCGTTGCCGAAGCCCTCGGCCTCGACCGCCGCGCCGTCGAGATGCAGATGCTCTACGGGATGGGGAATGCCGAGAAGGAGGCGGTCACCGCCGCCGGGTGGCGGATGCGGGTCTACATGCCCTACGGCGAGCTCGTGCCGGGCATGGCCTACCTTGTGCGTCGGCTGCTCGAAAACTCCTCGAACGATTCGTTTCTGCGGGCGGGGCTCGTAAAGCAGGTGCCGCCGGAGAGGCTGCTCGCGCCGCCGCGGGCGGCTGAGCCTACGGCACCGGCAGCACCCGCGGCGGTCCCGCCAGCGGTGTTTACCAATGAGCCACTGGCCGACTTCGCGATCGCTACCAACCGCGAGGCGTTCACGCATGCGGTGGCACGGGCCCGGACCGCCTGCGGCGCGCCGGCGCTCGTGCCCGTTGTGATCGGCGGCGAGCGGCTCGAGCCGGCCGATCGATTCGTCCGCCGCGATCCCTCCGCGCATGCCCGCACGGTGGCCGAGGTGTGCGCTGCGAGTCCCGCCGATGCCGGGCGGGCGGTGGAGACGGCCCGGGCTTCGCTACCGGCCTGGCAGGCCCTCGGCGTTCATCGGCGGGCCAACATCCTCCGGGCTGCCGCCGCGATCATGCGGACCCGGCGGTTTGACCTGGCCGCTCTTCAGGTCTTCGAAGTGGGCAAGCCCTGGCGGGAGGCCGACGCCGACGTGGCCGAGGCGATCGACTTCTGCGACTTCTACGCCCGCGAGGCCGAGCGGCTGTTGGCTCCGCGGCGGGTAGACGTGCCGGGTGAGGAAAACGCCACCACCTACCTGCCCCGCGGCGTGGCCGTGGTGATTGCCCCCTGGAACTTCCCGCTTGCGATCCTCTGTGGGATGACCACCGCGGCCCTTGTGACAGGAAACGTTGTGGTGATGAAGCCGGCCGAGCAGTCGTCGCTGACGGGTCTGCGGCTGTTCGAGATCCTCCGCGAGGCGGGCGTGCCAGCGGGAGCGCTCGCCTTTCTGCCGGGCCGGGGAGAGGAGGTGGGGCCGGTGCTTGTCGCGCACCCCGCCACGGCGCTTGTGGCCTTTACGGGCTCGCGGGCCGTCGGCCTGGCAATCAATACCCGCGCTGCCGAGGCCTCGGCCGCCCCGGGCAGCGGCCTGATCAAGAAGGTGATCGCTGAGCTCGGCGGCAAGAACGCGATCCTTGTCGACGACGACGCCGATCTCGACGAGGCGGTGGTCGGGGTGGTCGCCAGTGCCTTCGGCTTCCAGGGGCAGAAGTGCTCGGCCTGCTCGCGGGCGATCGTGCTGGATCACGTCCACGACGCCTTTCTCGCCCGGCTCGCCGGGGCGGTGCGGAGCCTGCGGGTGGGCCCGGCAGAAAATCCGGGCACGCGGGTCGGGCCGGTGGTGGACCAGGAGGCCCGCGACCGCGTGCATTCCTTCATCGAGATCGGCACGCGGACCGCGGCAACGGTCGCGGCGGTTGACGTGGCCCCGCTCGCCCAGACGGGGTGGTTTGTTGGGCCGCATGTCTTCGCCGACGTCGATCCGACCGGCCCGCTCGGCCAGAACGAGATCTTCGGCCCGGTGCTCGCGATCCTGCGGGCCCGCGACTTCGACCACGCGATCGAACTTGCCAATGGCACCGACTATGCCCTCACAGCCGGCGTCTACTCCCGCAGTCCGGCGCGGCTGCGGCAGGCGGCGGAACACCTCGCCGCGGGCAACATCTATCTCAATCGCGGGATCACAGGCGCTCTGGTCAATCGACAGCCCTTCGGCGGCCACCGGATGAGCGGGATCGGCAGCAAGGCGGGCGGGCCGGAGTATCTCCTCCAGTTCATGGTGCCCAGAACGGTGACAGAAAATACGATGCGCCGCGGCTTTGCCCCGCCAGCCCCAGCCGGCGGCTGAGCTCTCGAGGCCGTCTCCCTGCTCGCCGCCGCCAGCGTCGCCAAGATTCGGGCTGCCTGCCGGCCTCGGGATCTGGGCTGGCCGCCGGCCTCGGGATCTGGGCTGCCTGCCGGCCTCGGGGAGTGCGCTCATGAAACGCTCACATTCGACGGAT
>JBBEEF010000108.1:0-7369 GCA_040880915.1 Pirellulales bacterium | reverse complement strand
GGGCTGCCTGCCGGCCTCGGGGAGTGCGCTCATGAAACGCTCACATTCGACGGATACTCTCCGGCGGGAATTTTAGCGGTGGATTTCGTCTGGGCCGCGACCAGGTGCGGACCCGGCCACCGGCGGATTCACGCTGCCAAGAGGCCTCAGGTGTTGCCGACTAACTCGTCACCGACCCGGCGGCTCGTATTCGGCCTGGCCGTGGCCTGCGGCTGGTTCTGGACCGGGCCGGTGGGCCTGCGAGGGGATGCCAGTGAGTCGGCCGTGGCCAACCTGCCGCCCTACGCCCGCGCTGCCGGTGAGGTGTCCGGCTCGCTCAAGAGTGTCGGCTCGGACACCATGAACAACCTCGTCGCCCTCTGGGCAGAGGGGTTCAAAAAGTTCTACCCCAACGTCCGCGAGGGGATCGAGGGGAAGGGTTCGGCATCGGCACCGCCGGCGCTCATGGAGGGCACCTGTAGCTTCGGCCCGATGAGCCGCGACTGGAAGCCCTCGGAGATCGACGCCTTTGAGGAGCGGCACGGCTATCCGCCCACGGTCGTGCCGGTCGCGATCGACATGCTCGTCATCTTTGTGCACCGCGACAACCCGCTCGCGTCGCTCTCGCTCGAGCAGATCGACGCGATGTTCTCCCGCAACCGCAAGGGGGGGCTGACCGACGACATCCGCACCTGGGGCGACCTCGGCCTGACCGGCGAGTGGCAAGACAAGCCGATCAGCCTCTACGGCCGCAACGCATCGAGCGGCACCTACGGATTTTTCAAGGAGGTGGCCCTCTTCAAGGGAGACTTCAAAACCACGGTGAAGGAGCAGCCGGGCAGCTCGGCCGTGGTGCAGTCGGTCGCCAGCGACCGCTACGGGGTCGGCTACAGCGGAGTTGGCTACCGCACCGCCGACGTGCGGGCCGTACCGATCCGCATTCGCAGCGGCGAACCGATCCCCGCCGAGCCGCTGCGGGCCTATTCCGGCGAGTATCCCCTCACGCGGTTCCTGCTCCTGAGTGTCAACCACCGCCCGGGTAGCGGCCTCGATCCGCTGCGGCGGGAGTTTCTCCGCTACGTCCTCAGCGGCACCGGGCAGCATGAGGTGACCAAGGACGGCTACCTCCCGGTGACACCGGCGGTCGCCCGGCGGTCGCTCGCCGCCGCGGGGATCGAGACCCCGTGAACCTGGCCCGTGTCGACACGCCAGGAGATGCCTTCGGCCGCCAACTCCATGCCTGAACCAGCCACCTTCACCGGCCGAGCCCGCCGTCGTCGAACGGCCCCCTGGGTGCGGGCCGGTGACACCATCGCCCGAATCGTCATCACGCTTGGCGGCGTCGGCACGATTGTGGCCGTGCTCCTGGTGGGGCTGTTTCTTCTGGCCGTGGCGCTGCCCCTGTTCCGCTCAGCTTCGGCCGACCTCGAGGCAACCGTCTCCATGCCCACGCGGGAGAAGTGGGGCGTGGCCTGCCTCGGCACCGACGAGTCGGGAGCTGTCGCCTGGATCGTCGCCACCGACTCGGCCGGTCGCGTGGCCGGTGAGGTGCGGCTCGTCTCGTTGGCCGACGGACGCACGGTGCAGTCGCTGTCGGCAGAGTCAATCGGCCTCGCCGGAGCGACCGCGATTCGCGTCCAGCCCGGGGGCAGGTCGGCCGCCGTGGGCTTCGCGGACGGCAGCTTCCGGGTCGGCAGGCTGGGCGTCGAGTCGACCTTCATGGGGCCCGAGAAGTTGCCCCCTGCGGCCCGCGAGCTCGCGGCCGGAACCGCGCTCGCCGTCGAGGGAGGGGCGATCGTTTGCGGCCTCAACGGCCACCACGCGATCGTGCGGTTGCTGGCCGAATTCGAGAGCCCGTTCTCTGCCGGTGATGAGCCGATCATCGACATCGACATCGTGCCGCTTTCCTCGGGCATGCTCTCGTCGGGGATGCTCGTCGCGGCGCTCGACGCTTCGGGCCGGGTGCGGCTGGAGAGCGTGACCAGTCGCTGGAACCTGCTCACCGACGAGCACGTGACCACGGCCTACGGCAGCACCATCCCGCCGGCAGAGGGCTTCCGACCCCGGCATGTGCGGGTGTCGGAACTCGGAGACCAACTCGTGCTCGTGGCCGCCGACGGTGCGGCCTGGCGGCATGTCATCCGCGATGTCGAGCGAGTGGTAGCGATGGAGTCGTTTTCGGTCGCCGGGGCTGAAGGAGCAGGCGGTCAGCGAGTCACCGCCGTGGAGCGACTCTACGGTGGTACGGCGTTTGCGGTCGGCGACGAGGCTGGCCGGGTGCGGATCCTGTTTTCAGCCCGCAGCCCCGCCGCGACGGCCGCCGACGGCCAGGCCACGCAGATCACACGGGAGTTTCCCGCGACGGGGTCGGCGGTGACCGCGCTGGCGGCTTCACCCCGCTCGCGGCTGCTCGCCGCTGCGGACGCCCGCGGCCGAGTGCGGCTGCTGCAGTCGACCGCAGGCCGAGAGCTACTCGAGGTCGACACCGCGGTTGCGTTGCCCGGCGGCCCGGCCCGGCTGGCGATCGCTCCCCGCGAGAACCGGCTGCTGGCCGTCGCCGCTGGCGGGCTGGCCTCCTGGTCGCTCGATCCCGGCTACCCGGATATTTCCACCAGCACGCTCCTGCTTCCCACCTGGTACGAGAACTACAGCGGCCCGATCCACGCCTGGGCCACCACGGGCCACGACTCCTTCGAACCCAAGTTCGGCCTCGTGCCGCTCATCTTCGGCACGCTCAAGGCAACGCTCTACTCGATGCTCTTTGCCACGCCGATCGCGATTCTGGCGGCGATCTTCGCCAGCCAGTTCATGCACCCCTCGTGGAAGGCCCGCATCAAGCCGACGATCGAGATGATGGCCAGCCTGCCGAGCGTGGTGCTCGGCTTTGTCGCAGGGCTTGTGTTTGCGCCCTTGCTCGAGCGGCTTCTGATGCCGGTGCTGACGGGCTTCTTCGTGGTGCCGCTGACGCTCCTGGCGGCGGCCCACCTCTGGCAGCTGCTGCCGGATGGCGTGCGGCTGCGGCTGGCTGGCTGGCGGTTTGCCATCGTGGCGGTCGGGGCGATGCCGGCGGGCCTGCTTGCGGCCCGCGGTCTTGCGCCGGTGGCCGAGCGGCTCCTGTTTGCCGGCGACGTGCGTGGCTGGCTCGACGGCAGCGGCGGCGGATTCGGCGGCTGGGTCGTGGCGATGCTGCCGCTGTCCGCTCTGGCGGCCGTCTGGCTTGTCGGCAGGTGCGTGAATCCCTGGCTGCGGCAGGCTGCGGCAGACTGGAACCGGTCCCGGGCGGCGGCCGTGTCGCTGGCGGTGTTTGTGGGGGGTGTGGCCTTCGCGCTCGTGTTGGCCGTGGTCGCGGCCGTGTTTCTCGACGCACTTCGGCTCGAGACGCGGGGCGGGCTGTTTGGCACCTACGTGCAACGCAACGCCATGGTCGTGGCCATCGGAATGAGCTTCGCGATCATTCCGCTTGTGTTCACGATCGCCGACGATGCCCTTTCGAGCGTGCCGGAACACCTCCGCAGCGCGTCGCTCGGGGCCGGGGCCACTCCCTGGCAGACGGCCATCCGCGTGATTGTGCCGGCGGCGGCCAGCGGGCTTTTTTCGGCGGTGATGATCGGCCTGGGCCGGGCGGTGGGGGAGACGATGATCGTGCTCATGGCCGCGGGCAACACACCCTTGGTGAGCTGGAACATCTTCAATGGCTTCCAGACGCTCTCCGCCGCGATCGCGACCGAGTTGCCCGAGGCGGCCAGGGGCAGCACGCACTATCGGGTGTTGTTTCTGGCAGCGCTGGTGTTGTTTGCAATGACGTTTGTGGTGAACACGGCCGCCGAGCTGGTGCGGCAGCGGTTCCGGAGGCGGGCCCATGAGCTCTGAACGCTTCCGACCGCCACGGGTCCGCAGCACCTACTCGAGCCTGGTCGCCCACGGCGAGCCCTGGGTGTGGCTCACTGCCGGCTGCCTTGCCACGGCGATCGCGATGATCGTGGGGCTGCTCACGCTGATCGCGGTCCGCGGGGCGGCGACGTTCTGGCCGGTGCCGCTGGAGCTGGTCAAACTTGTGGACGGCCGGCAATTGCTCGGCGAGGTGACCACCCGCGAGCCGGCGGTAGCCGATGCAGGCAGCCCGGCGCGGATGCTCCTGCGAACGGCCGGCTTCACGGAGACCGGCAACCATTTCGAGTGGGTCGACGATGCAGATGTGAGGCAGGTGGAGCGGCCCGCGTGGGCGACGGTGGTGGAGCGGCTCGAGGGAGGACGGGTGCACGGCATCCCGCGACGGCTCCTCGAGGGCGACGAGGTTGTGGCCGACGGGCCGGCCGCCACCTGGGCCGCCTACGAAAAAGAGCATCCGGTGGCCCGGCGGCGCTGGCGGGAGTCTAAGCGGATCGATCGGGTGGAGCGGGGCGGCCTGCAACGGCAGCTCCGGGCGGCCCGACTGGCGGTGGTGTCGGCGATGCTCGCGGCAGGGGAGGGCAGTCTGGCTGAGCAGGAGGCGGCCGCAGCCGAGACGCGGCTCAAAGAAAAGCTTGCCGTCGAGGATCGCCGGCTCGACGAGGAGGCCGCAGGGCTGCGGCGGACCAACGCCGCCTGGAAGATGGAGTTTGAGACGGCGGAGGGAAGCGTCGTGCCGGTGCCGCTCGACGGGATCGTGCGGGCCTGGCAGCCGAATCAGCTTGGTCTGTTCGGCCGGCTGGCTCTCTACGGCTCCCGCTGGGGTGAGTTTCTCGCCGACGACCCGCGTGAGGCCAACAGTGCCGGCGGTGTCTTTCCCGCGATCTGGGGCACCGTCGTCATGACGCTCATCATGGCGATGGTGGTGGCGCCTCTCGGTGTGCTCGCCGCCCTCTACCTGCGGGAGTACGCCTCGCGGGGACCGGTCACGGCGGCCGTCCGCGTCGCGATCAACAATCTCGCTGGCGTGCCAAGCATCGTCTACGGCGCCTTCGGCCTGGGCTTCTTCTGCTACGGCCTCGGCGCAGGCATCGACGAACTCTTCTTCAAGGCCAGCATCGTGGCCGACGGCCAGCCTGTGTTCGGTACCGGTGGCCTGCTCTGGGCGTCGCTCACGCTGGCTCTCCTCACGCTTCCGGTGGTAATCGTGGCCACCGAGGAGGCGCTCGCTGCGGTGCCCAACTCGATGCGGGAGGGCTCCTACGCCTGCGGCGCTGGCAAGTGGCAGACAATCCGCCGGATCGTCCTGCCCCGGGCCCTTCCCGGGATCATGACCGGCCTCATCCTCGCGATGGCCCGCGGAGCCGGCGAGGTGGCCCCGTTGATGCTCGTGGGAGTGAAGAAGCTCGCCCTCGATTTGCCGGTGGACGGCACGTTTCCCTTCATCCATCCCGAACGGGAATTCATGCACCTGGCCTACCTCATCTACGACGTCGGCCTGCAGAGTCCTGACAGCCAGGCGGCCCGGCCGCTCGTATTCACGATCACGTTCCTGCTGATCACGATCATCGCGCTGCTCAACGTGGCCGCCATTTGGCTGCGGTCACGGCTCCGGAGGCGATTCACGGCCCAAACGTTCTGACCTGTCAAATAAACCCTACGGTGTGAGCCAAGCTCTGGCAGGCTGCCAGCCTGCCCGGCGGTCGAAGCAACCACCGTGTCAGGTAGCCTCACCATCCACGGTCCAGGCTGCCGTGTAGAATCTCGAGAATCCTTTCGAGGAGAGCCTCCATGCAAGCCGCCACCAAACCAGATCCGCCGCAGCCGGCCAACGAGCCGCCGCCCGCCGACCGCCTGCTGGCGGTCTCCCGCGGCTTCGACGTCGAGGCCGAGGTGCACGAGCGCGTGCTGGCCGAAAAGCCGGTGCTCGAGGTGGATCGTTTCAATCTCTGGTATGGCTCGAAGCAGGCGCTCCACCGCGTCACGATGCCGATCCCGCATGCCAAAGTGACGGCGCTCGTGGGCCCCAGCGGCTGTGGCAAGTCAACCCTCCTGCGAAGCGTCAACCGGCTCAACGACCTCGTGCCAAGCGTGCGGATCACGGGCGATATGCGGCTCAACGGCGACTCGATCTACGATCCCAGGATGGATGTGATCGACCTCCGCAAGCGGATGGGGATGGTATTCCAGAAGCCCAATCCCTTTCCGATGAGCATCTACGAAAACGTTGTCTACTCGTTGCGGATCGACGGCGAGCGAAACCGGGGCGTGCTCGACGAGGTGTGCGAGATCAGCCTCCGCGGCGCCGCCCTCTGGGAAGAGGTGAAAGACCGCCTGCAGGACAGTGCCCTGGGGCTCTCAGGAGGACAGCAGCAGCGGCTCTGCATCGCCCGGGCGATCGCGGCCGAGCCCGAGGTGCTCCTGCTCGACGAGCCCTGCTCGGCCCTCGACCCGATCGCCACCGGCAAGATCGAGGATCTCATCCAGGAGCTCCGTGGCCGCTACTCGGTGCTCATGGTGACCCACAACATGCAGCAGGCCAGCCGCACGAGCGACTACACGGCGTTTATGTATCTCGGCCGGCTGATCGAGTATGGCCCCACCACCGACATCTTCACCAAGCCAGTCCTCGCCGAGACGGAGGCCTACGTCACCGGCCGGTTCGGTTGAGCGGCCGCAGGATACAGTCATGACTCGGCACATCGAACGCCAGATCGAGCAACTCAAGGAACGGATCCTGAGACTGGGCACACTCGTCGAGGAGGCCATCTCCAAGTCGATCACCGCGCTCATCAACCGCGACGTGCCGCTCGCCCAGCGGGTGATGGCCAACGACGAGGAGATCGACCGGATGGAGGTCGAGGTGGAGGAGGAGTGCCTCAAGCTCCTCGCCCTCTACCAGCCGGTGGCCGCCGACCTGAGGCTCGTCGTCGCGATGCTCAAGATCAACAACGATCTCGAGCGGATGGGAGACCTCGCCAAGAACATCGCCAAGCGAGTGTCCCAGCTCGCCGAGCATAAGCCGCTCGACCTGCCCCCCGAGATTCGCACGATGGCGATGCAGGCCCAGGATATGGTCAAGCAGTGTCTCGATGCGGTTGTCCGTGGCGACCCCGCTCTGGCCCGTCTCGTCCGCGAGGAAGACGACTTGGTTGACGACGGGCGGCAGCGGATCCAGCGGCGGGTGATGCAGGGGATCAAGGATGATCCCGAGGCGGTCGAGAGCCTGCTCCGGATCAACTCCGTCTCCAAGCACATCGAGCGGATCGCCGACATGGCCACCAACATCGCCGAGGACGTGATCTACATGGTCGAGGGGGAGATCGTGCGGCACCGGTCCGAGACAACCTGAAAAAGTAGCTCGACGGCGATTGGTGGAGTTCACGTCGACTCGGCCCCCCACATACAAGCCCCGGGCGCGAGCCCGGGGACTGAGGGAATGAAGGACACCCCGCCTGCCACCCCGCTCAGTCGAAGCAACGACCCGAGTGGGTCGGGGTCG
>JBBEEF010000107.1:1169-4259 GCA_040880915.1 Pirellulales bacterium | reverse complement strand
CCGGCCCCGCACCGGCCGGCCCCGCACCGGGCAACCCCGCACCGGGCAACCCCGCCCTCTCTCCCGCATAAAAGCCCCGGGCGCAAGCCCGGGGACTGCGGGAACAAAGGCCACCCCGCTACCCTGCCACTAAACATCCGGAAAAACCACAAAGCGATGTCCTCCGCCGGCCTCTTCGGCACGAGCTTGCCTTCATGGCGGCCGAAAGAAGCCCAGACCGCGAGCCCAGCACTTGCCACGGCGTTGCCCGGAGGTTCAAATTTTGTTTGGCTCCTTTCTCCCCCCGGCGTCCTATGCGCACCACGATTCTTGCCCTCGTCGCGCTCGCATTCCTGCGGATCGTTGTGGGCCTCCACTTCTTTCTCGAGGGCTCGAGCCACCTGCGGGATCCCTACTGGTCGAGCGTGGGTTTCCGTAAGGCGGCCGTGGGGCCCTTGGCCGGCACCTACCGGGCCATGCTTCCCGAAACGGGCAACTGGTCGGGCACCCTCGGCGCCGCCGACCGCCGGCCGGCCGACGAGGCGATCGCCGCCTGGGAAACGAGCGTGGGAGAGGGCTGGCAGAAGCGGCTCGCCGAGCGGATGCAAGTCTCGCCCTTGACCGGCGACGATCTCGCCACCGCGAAAAGCTCACTCGACGCGGCCCGCGCCGAACTGGCCGCGTGGCTGGCTGGCGTCCGTCCGGCCCTGGTCGATTATCGGCTCGAGGTCGCCCGGCTGGCAGAGACGGAGGCCCGACCGGCGGCCCGTGAGGTGCCCTTTGAACGGGAGCGGGTGGCCAAAAAGCAGCGGGAACTGGCCGGGAAAGCAAACGGTTGGATGGCCGACGCCGCGGCGATTGGCAGGCGACTCGAGGCATCCTGGGATGCCCCGCTCACGCCAGAGATCCGCAGCAAAATCGTGGCCGCCACGCCGCAGAGCCCGCTCTGGAAGGGCGATCAGTTCGTGAGTTGGTCGCTCGCCACGATCGGTGCCTGCCTCGTACTCGGCCTGTTCACAAAGTTCAACGCCATGGGGGCCGCGATCTTTCTGACGACGGTCGTGGCCTCGCAGCCCTTTTGGGTGCCGGGAGCCCAGGCCACCTACGAGCAGTGGGTTGAGATGGCCGCCCTCCTGGTGATCGCCGCCCTGCCCACCGGGGGCTGGAGCGGCCTCGACTACTTCCTCCAGCCGTGGCTGCAATCCTGGTGCCCGCTGGCCCGCTGCTGCGGTGGCACGCCCCCCTCCGGCACCCCCTGACGCAAACCATCCCTCCCGAGGTGACCCGATGAACACGAGCGAGCAGCAGAAGAAGATCGGCAAGGAAAACTTCGCCGAGGCCGTGGGGATCACCCGCCGAGACTTCCTGGCCGGCGTGACCGCCGGCGTGGCAGCCGGGGCGGGCTTGGGCTCGCTCTATTTCGGCTACGGCAAGAGCGTGGGCGACCCGCTCCGCGTGGGCGTGCTCGGCACCGGCGACCAGGGGAGCGTGCTCATTGGGGCGATCAATCCCGACTACATCAACGTCGTGGCTGTCGCCGACATCCGCCCCTACAACCGCTTTCGTGCCTTCCACGGCGACGCCTCGAGCCCCAGTGCCGCCAAGGCCCGGCCCGGACTCTTGGCAAAGTATGGCTGGACCAGCGAAGACGCGGCCCGCAAGCAGGTCAAGGTGTATGAGGCCTATGAGGAACTGCTCGCCGATCCCGATGTGGAGGCCGTGATCATCGCGCTGCCGCTGCAGCTCCACTCGGTGGCTGCGATCAAGGCGCTGCGGGCCGGCAAGCACGTGCTCACCGAGAAGCTCATGGGGCACAGCGTGCGGGAGTGCAAGGAGATGGGCCGCGTCTCCCGCGAGACGGGCAAACTCCTGGCCACCGGCCACCAGCGACACTACAGCATCCTGTATGACAACGCCGTCCACACGATCGGCACCGCTCGCCTGATCGGCGACCTGCACTCGATCCGGGCCCAGTGGCACCGCGGCAATCTTCCCGGCAAGGATTCCTGGAAGCCGCCGATGCCGGGCGACGAGGTACTCGTCAAGCAGCTCACGGGCTGGCAGAAGTCGCTCGACAAGGCGAAGCCCTCCGACATCGACGCCCTGCGGAAGCGGATCGCCCAGGCCGAGGCCCAACTGCTCGACGCCGACGTCGATGCGGCAAAGCATGGCTACACCAGGCTGACCATGGCCGACGGCTCCACGCGGACGCCGCTCGAGGAACTCATTCGCTGGCGGCTCTGGCAGCGGACCGGCGGCGGCCTGATGGCGGAGCTTGGCAGCCACCAACTCGACGCGGCGGGCATCTTTGTGTCGGCGGCCCACGGCAAGGGGAAGAAGATCAAGCCGCTGACGGTGACGACCGTCGGCAACCGCAGTATTTTCCCGGCCGACCGGGAGATCGACGACCACGTCTACTGCATCTATGAGTATCCCGCCCCGGGCTACTTCGACGACAAAGGAGCCGTGGCCGATCCCAACAAGAAGATCGTGGTCACCTACTCGTCCATCAATGGCAACGGCTTCGGCGGCTATGGCGAGGTGGTGATGGGCACCTCCGGCACGCTCCTGCTCGAGCAGGAGCAGGAGGTGACGCTCTACAAGGGGGCCGAGAAGGATACCCGCGTGACCGTGGCTTCCGGCAAGGACGGCTCCCCCACGCTCGACACCACCGAGAGCGGCGCGGGCCCCGCCCTGGCGGCCGCAGCCGGCGGCGGCGACGGGCCTCCCTCCCGTGGCTACACCGAGGAGATGGAACACTGGGCCTGGTGCATCCGCAATCCAGCTCCCGAAAACCAGCCCCGCTGCAAGCCGGAAGTGGCCCTGGCCGATGCGGTCATCGCGCTGGTGAGCAACATGTCTTTGGCAAACCCCGCCACGCAGTCGCGGATCGAGTTTCAGGACGGGTGGTTCGACATCGCCAGCGACGAGACCCCCGAAGGCCTCGCCCCCGACCCGGGCCGCGATCTCTACACGGGGTAGACGCTCACCGGCTTACCAGCCTGAGGCAGCGAGCCGGCGACGGCTCCGCTCGAGCGGCCGAAATCAGACGACGACCCAGACTCACGACGAATTCTTGGATCCGCCCTGGGCCGGCACGTAGCGGCCGGC
>JBBEEF010000107.1:0-1069 GCA_040880915.1 Pirellulales bacterium | reverse complement strand
CCCAGACTCACGACGAATTCTTGGATCCGCCCTGGGCCGGCACGTAGCGGCCGGCGACGATGGTCCAGCGGGTGCCGCCGGCGTGCACGACCCGGGCCGGCTTGTCGGCATGCCACTCCCAGCGTTCGCCGGTGGCGGTGTCGTACACGCTTGAGACGCTCGGTGTGGGGCCGAGGCCCCAGCGGCCTGCGGCGTCGAGTTCGAGCATTGGGCGGGCGCCCTGGATCGTGAACAGGCGGGCGAGTTCCGGGGCCCGCTTTTCGAGGATCCGCTGCCGCTCGGCGTCGGTGCCCTTGAGGTCGAACATCCGCGCCGGCTGCACCGACCCTTCCCCCATCGCGTAGCGAAGGCCGCCGACAGCGTCGGCCTTGCTCCACACCCAGCGGCCGAGCCCGGGCTCGAACCGGCTGTAGACGTGACCGGGCCGAAGCGTGGTTGGGGCGACCGCCTCGAGCGTCTCGCTGGCAAGGTCAAGGCGGTAGATGCGACTGCGGTCGCGGCCCGCATCGTTGACGGCCGTCGCCTCGGCCGCCTTGAGCGGCTGTGGCTCTTCGGCGGGGGTGGATCCTGGACACGCGGCGGCGACTGCGAGCAGGATCACCACCCATCGGCCGAGAGCGGCAGAGGGGAAAGAAGCCACGGCAGGCTTTATCCACGGGCAGGTGACGGGGCTCATTGGGTCGGGTCTCGAGAAATACATTTTTGTTCGGTGGGACAACCCCGCCGTCTGGAGCATAGTTGGCGGTCGCCCGACATCCAGCACACCCGCCCCTACCGGAACCGGACTGCCGTCACAGAGTTCAGTTTGCCGGGAATAACGCGGGGGGCTGTATCCTCCCCGACGCAGCCCGAGCGTGTGGCGGTAACGCTTCCCTTGTATCATCGAGCAGGCGGCCGCCGGCTTCCTCGGCAGTCGGCTGTCGCAACTGCTGGCCACGGGTGTGGTCGAGCCGGGATAACGGTTGCTTGAGTCCGGCACCGAATTCCCCGGGCATAAAAGCCCTCGGCGCGAGCCGGGGGACCGTGACGTGGTGTGCAACCGGGCGCTACCACGCATATCCGGCCCGCA
>JBBEEF010000106.1:8648-27770 GCA_040880915.1 Pirellulales bacterium | reverse complement strand
AGCTTCGCTTCGGCATCCTGCCTCTCGCTCGCTTGCGAGGCCGGCGAGATAACACGGGCAACCCCTCCCCTTGCCAGATAGAAGCCCCGGGCGCGAGCCCGGGGACTGCGGAAACGAACGCCACCCCGCGTGCCACTCCGCCCATGCCTCCCCAGATAACCGGCCCCGCTTGAGCCTGGCTCTTGTCCAAGTGGTGCGCCACGTCACAGTCCCCCAGCTTGCGCTGGGGGCTTTTATGCGGCACAGGCCGGCCCCGCTCTGACTTGCGGTAGGCTGTCTCACATGCAGCCGCGACACGCCTATGTGCACGTGCCCTTCTGCCGGCATCGGTGCGGGTATTGCGATTTCACACTCGTGGCCGGGCGGGACGACCTCGTGGAGCGGTATATGGCGGCGCTCGCCGTGGAGCTCCGCCGGGTGGAGGAGCCGCTCGCACTCGACACGCTCTATCTCGGCGGCGGTACGCCATCGCACCTCGGGCCAGACGGTCTGCGGCGGCTGTTGGGAATCCTCCGCGAACGGCTCCTGCCCGTGGCCGGGGCTGAGGTGACGGTCGAGGCCAACCCGCTCGATGTGACCGCGGAGTTCGTGGCCGCCGCGCGAGACTGCGGGACCACGCGGGTGAGCCTGGGCGGGCAGTCGCTCGACACAGCCACGCTCCGCTCGCTCGACCGAGACCACGTGGCCGATGACGTGGTCCGGGCGGTGGGGCTCCTGCACGAGGCGGGCCTGGTCGTGAGCCTCGATCTCATGACCGCCGCGCCGGGCCAGTCGCTGGCGGCCGTCGAACGGGACCTGGCCGCCGCGGTCGCACTCGGTCCGCAACACGTGTCGGTCTACTGTCTCACCTGGGAGAAGGGGACGGCGTTTGAATCGGGCCGCCGCCGCGGCAAGCTCGAGGCGGTGCCGGAGGATCTCGAACGGGCAATGTTTGAGGCCGCGATCGTACGGCTGGATTCAAGCGGCTACGAGCATTACGAGGTCTCGAACTTCGCCCATCCAGGCCACCGCTGCCGGCACAATGAGGCCTACTGGGACTGCCGCCCCTGGGAGGCCTTTGGCCCCGGCGCCGCCCGGTTCGACGGCCGCACGCGGATCACGAATCACCGCAGCACCACGACCTGGATGAATCGGGTGCTCGCGGGCAAGGAGATCGCGGGCGATATCGACGCGATGTCGGCTGATGAGGCTGCCCGCGAGCGGCTGGTCGTCGGCCTCCGGCGGCGGGCTGGCGTGGATCGCCATGCCTTCCTCGCCGCGAGCGGCCACGACGTCGATCAGGCCGCGGGCCCCGCAGTCGCCCGCTGGGTCGCGGCAGGCCTCGCGACCGACAACGGTCGAATGATCCAGCTCACGCGGGCGGGCCTGCTCGTCAGCGATACGCTCTGGGCCGACGTGCTCTAGCACTGGTTGGCCCAAGCCCCAGGCGGCCGGGATTTCCTCAGCTCACGCTTCCCCGTCCAGGCGGCGTTGACCCTGGCCGACGCCGCGACCGGCGGCGATTCACTTCTTCTGAAGCGCCGCCGTCAGATCGAGGATCGCCTTCTTCCCGTCGGCAAAGTACATGAGGGTGTTGTCGGCGGCGAACAACGGATTGGGGATTCCCGCGAAGCCCGGAGACAGCGACCGCTTCACCACGACCACCGTGCGGGCCTTGTCGACGTCGAGGATCGGCATCCCCGCGATCGGGCTCGTGGGGTCGGTGCGGGCCGCGGGGTTCACGACGTCGTTGGCCCCGATCACGATCGCCACGTCGGTCTCGGGAAAGGTGGGATTGATGTCATCCATCTCGCGAAGCTTCTCGTAGGCCACGTCGGCCTCGGCGAGCAGCACGTTCATGTGTCCTGGCATCCGGCCGGCGACGGGATGGATCGCATACTCAACCGTCGTGCCCCGCTTCTCGAGGGCGTCGGCCAGTTCGCGAACCGCATGCTGGGCCTGGGCCACCGCCAGGCCGTAGCCTGGCACGATCACGACCCGGTCGGCCCCTTCGAGCACCATCGCGATCTCCTCTGCGCCGGCACTCTTGATCTTACCGGCGTAGATGTCGTCGCCACTGACAACGGCTGTTGTGCCCAGGCCACCGAAGAGGACGCCCACGAGCGAGCGGTTCATCGCCTGGCACATGATCGCCGTCAGGATGAGGCCGCTGGCTCCCACGAGCGAGCCAGCGATCACGAGCACCGAGTTGTCGATCACGAAGCCGGCCGCTGCGGCGGCCAGGCCCGAGTAGCTGTTCAGCAGGCAGATGACGACCGGCATGTCGGCCCCGCCGATCGGGAGCGTGAGCGTGACCCCGAGCACGCTACCGGCTGCGATCAGGAGCACGTAGAGGATGAACCAGTCGGGCCGAACGCAGACGCCGCCCATCAGGATCACCACGAGCACCCCCAGGCCGAGGTTGATCCAGTGCCGATTGGGGTTGGTCCAGGCCTGCTTGAACCGCGGGAGCTCCTCGAGTTTGCCGAAGGCCACGAGGCTGCCCCAGAAGGTGACAGCGCCGATGAGCCCGGCAAAAGCCGTGGCGATCGAGAACTGCGTCCAGGGGGCGAGGTCGCGGGCGGCGGCGAGCGCTGCCGTCGTGAGGGTGTCGCCGTCGCCCGTCAGGCGGGCGGTGAGTGGCTTGTTCCAGAGTTCCGCCGCCGCCACGAAGGCCGAGGCCCCCCCGCCGAAGCCGTTTAAGAGGGCCACCATCTGCGGCATGCCCGTCATCGGATACTTGACCGCCATCGTGGCCCCGATGGCGGCCCCGATGCCGCCGGCAACCAGCAGCATTCCGATAGACCAGCCGGCACCCCGCGACACAGCCTCGCGGATCGGTTCCTCGAAGAATGCGGCGGCGATCGCGATCGCCATGCCAATGGCACCAAGGAACGTGCCCCGCACGGCCGTCCGTGGGCCGCCCATCATTTTGAACGCCCCGATAAAGAGCATCGCGGCGATCAGATAGGCCAGGTTGATCCAGGCTTGGCTCGACATCGTGGCCTGCTTGCTCGGGGCTGCGGTGGGGCGGACTTACTTCTTCTTGGGACTAAACATCTGCAGCATGCGGTAGGTGACTATGAAGCCACCCGCTACGTTCACCATCGCCAGCACGACGGCTGCCAGGCCGAACAGCGTGCCGGTGACCGAGGCCAACGATCCCGCGGCTACGATCGCCCCCACGGCCGTGATGCCCGAGATGGCGTTTGAGCCACTCGTCAGCGGCGTGTGGAGCCGCTGGGGAACCTTCGTGATCACCTCGAAGCCCACCCACATCGCCAGCAGAAACACGGTCAGGAGCCGGATGAATTTGGCGGCAGGGTCGTCTGGAGCGGCGACGATGTCGGCCATCAGGAGCGGCAGGCAGGTTGACGTCATGGCGGTGTCCGGGGGTGCGAGAAGAGTTCTCAGCTGGTCGGTGGCGATTCGGCCGGAGCCTCGAGCGGCGGCAGCCCCGCCCGCTCACGAATTTTCGGGTGCACGAGTTGTCCTCCCCGGGCCACCAGCGTGTCGCGGCAGATCTCGTCGGCGGCGGTCACGTTCGGCAGGCCGCTCTTGACGAGGTGGATGAGGAAGGTGCTGAGGTTCTTGGCGTAGAGTTGGCTGGTGTGGGTCGCGACCTCGGCCGGCAGGTTCGTGGGGCCGAGGATCGTGACGCCATCGACAACGGCCGTCTCGTCGGGTCGTGAGCCCTCGCAATTGCCCCCCCGCTCGGCCGCCATGTCGACGATCACGCTGCCGGGACGCATCCGGGCGACCATCTCGCGGGTGACGAGCACCGGCGGCTTCTGGCCGGGGATGAGCGCGGTGCAGATCACGACGTCGCTCTCGGCCACCACCTTGCCGAGCAGTTCCCGCTGCCGGGCGTAAAACTCCTCGCCCATCGCCTTGGCGTAGCCGCCGGCAGCCTCGCTCGAGCCGGTCTCGAGCGGCAGTTCCACAAACTTGCCACCCAGGCTCTGCACCTGCTCCTTGACGGCCGGCCGCACGTCATAAGCACTGACCTGGGCGCCGAGCCGCTTGGCCGTGGCAATGGCCTGCAGCCCGGCCACACCCGCGCCGAGCACGAGCACCTTCGCCGGGGTGATCGTGCCGGCGGCGGTTGTCATCATGGGGAAAATCTTGGGGAGCGTGTTGGCCGCCAGAAGCACCGCCCGGTAGCCGGCGATGTTGGCCTGGCTCGAGAGCACGTCCATGCTCTGGGCCCGGGTGATCCGCGGCACGAGCTCGAGGGCGAACAGCGTGGCTCCCCGCTCGGCGGCCTCGCGGCAGGCATCCGGCTCCGACAGCGGATCGCACATCCCGATGAGCACGACCCCATCGCGGAGCTGGTCGCGGTCGTGCCGCCAGCCCACGCCGCACGCCCCACCGGTACGAACCGTGAGCAGGCAGTCGGACCCAAAAGCCTCGTCCCGGGAGACGATCGTGGCTCCCACGGCGCGGTAGTCGTCGTCGCCGAAGCCAGCGGCCTCACCGGCCCCGTGCTCGATCGACACCGTGAGGCCCGCCTTCAGCAGGCCCGGCACGACCCCCGGCACGACCGCGACCCGACGCTCGCCGGGAAACGACTCCTTGAGCACAGCGACCTTCATACGGGCGTCCGACTGACTAAGAATTGAATTCTGGCAGGAGCCGCCAGTGTGCTTGCCGTTGCCAGAATTGGCAACAGTCTGGCTCGGGGCCGTGGATCAGGGGTGCCGTTTCGGCGGTCTCCCGGCAAGCCGCTTGCCTGAGCCTAGGGGGGCTGGTACTCTCCGGGACTCGGTTATGACTCCGTATTCGAGGGCCCCTTCCAGGCGCCCCCGGTGTCTCCGTCGGCAATTCCCCAGGCAGGGTTGGGATCGATGAAAACGTTTATGGCGAAGCCAGGCGAGGTCGAGCACCGCTGGTGGGTTGTCGACGCCAACAATCGCCGCGTTGGCCGGCTGGCCAGCGAAATCGCGGTGGTGCTCATGGGCAAGCACAGGCCGACCTACACGCCGCACGTCGATACCGGTGACCATGTCGTCGTGATCAACGCCGAAAAGGTGGAATTCGGCGGCCGCAAATGGAAGCAGAAGCTCTATCGCTGGTACACCGGCTACATGGGACTCAAGTCGGAGACGGCTGAGAACCGCCGCAATCGGCGGCCGGAACTCATCATCGAGGAGGCTGTGCGGCGGATGCTGCCCAAGAGCCGCCTCGGTCGTGTCATGTTCGCCAAACTTAAGGTGTACGCCGGCGGCGAGCATCCCCACCAGGCCCAGCGGCCCGAACCCATGAATGTGAAAGCCTGAACGATTGCCTCGCGACCGCTGGCCTGCTCACCAGATTCCCCTGATTCCTCCGAGACCGAGACAAAACGATGACCGTAGACGCTGGCACCCCGCCGACCACGCCGACCCCGCCGACCCCGCCGACCACGCCGACCACGCCGACCACGCCGACCCCGCCGACCAGTACCGGCGCACGAGTTGTTCGCCGGGGAGCTGAAATCCTTGCCACTGGCCGCCGCAAGACGGCCGTGGCTCGGGTGCGGCTGCGGGTGGGCGGCGGTGAGATCACGGTCAATGGCCGGGATCTCGACACCTACTTCCCCTCGATCAAAGACAGGGTTCTCGTGTCCGGGGCGCTTGAAGACATGGGCAAGCGAACGGCTGTCAAGGTGACGATCAAGGTCAATGGCGGCGGGCCGACGGGGCAGGCGGGTGCCTGCCGCCTGGGAATCGCCCGGGCTCTGAAGGTGTTTGATGTTGAACTGGCTGAGCCATTGCGGCAGGCCGGCCTCCTCACTCGCGACGGGCGGATGAAGGAGCGGAAGAAGTACGGCCTCCGCGGTGCTCGCCGCGGCACCCAGTTCTCGAAGCGGTAACCTCGGCCGGCCAAGACGCTTGGGCAGCCGGCCTTGCTCCCGGTGCGGCCGTCATAACCGTTGCAGGTCTACCAGCCGCTGCGGTTTCCCTTGCCATCGAGTCGAAGCCATACTGAATGGCAGAGGGCGAGGATTTTCGTTGCGGCCAACTGGCTGTCATCCTGCCGCCCAGGCCCGATGTGCACCCCCGCGTGCGAGGACCCACCATGTTTTGCTCGATCGCCGTCCAGCTTCGCTGGCTCGCTGCCCTCGCGTTTTCGGTGACGGGCATCGCTTCCGCGGCGGGTCAGACAGCCGAGTCATCGGCCGGTGTCGTAGCCTCCCAGGACGTTCTGGTTGCGGAGGCCGAGGGATTTGTCGAGGTGCGGTTCATCGCCAACGACGCCCGCTCGGCTCAGATCCTCGTCACAAACCGCGGCGACCAACCGCTCACGCTGCGATTGCCCGCTGCGTTCGCCGGGGTTCCCGTGCTCGCCCAGCAGCAGGGAGCCGGCTTCGGTGCCGGCGGAATTGGAGCCCAACCCCAGAACGTCGGCGGTGGTGGGATGCAGGGCGGGGGCATGGGTGGTGGCATGGGCGGTGGCATGGGTGGCAATCCGTTCGGGTGTTGGGTGGCCCGCGAGGTGTACGGTGTGCACGACCCACGCTGGCTTGAATTCCGGGAGTGGATGACCTGGCAGGCCCCGCGCTGGCTCCAGGATGGTTACGCCAACCATGGCGAGGCGCTCGCCGCCTGGCTCCATGAGCGGCCCGCCGCCAAGGCCGCCATGAGGCTGGCAATGGATCGGGTGCTACCCGAAGCAACGTCCGGTGCAAGCAGGGGGAGTGCCTATCGGGTCTCGGCACCGATCAACGGAACCACAGCCCCCTTTACCGTCGCTCCCGGCAAGACGATCGCCCTCCGGTCTCTGACGGTCTGCCTCGACTACGGGCGTCGTGAGCCGACAACGCGAATGCCGTATCGGCTCGTCGCGATCGACACCGTCTCGCACGATCCGCGGCTCGGGCTGGTGCTCGGCGGTTTGGCCAGCGGCCAGATCACGCAAAAGGTTGCCCAGGCAGCGGCCTGGCACGTGTCGAGCGGTCGCACGTGGGAACAGCTCACGGCCGAGGTGATCGACCGGGCCGGTGGAGATCCGGACGTGCCGGTGTTTTCCGCTGCCGAACTCGTGGCCGCCAAACGGGTCGTGGAGATCGCGGCACGACTTTCGGCCGCTGCTCGGCCGACCGCAGAAACCTCGGTTGAATCCGGAGGCCCCTGACCTCGGGGCCGACTCGCACCCCAACTCGACCCGCATACAAGCCCCGGGCGCGAGCCCGGGGACTGCATCCCTACCGCGGCAGCGTAGCGATCTCGCCGCCGGCTCGCGTGCCGAGCGCCTGCCACACCAGTGGGTCGATCTCGGCGGCTACCTGGTGCACCGAGGTGTCCATCAGCAGGGTGTTGACCGATCCTGGATGGTGACTGCGGGACGGAATCACGGCGTAGGTCGGCAGGGTAGTGCTGCTTCCCTCCCGGGTCGAGCAGACGGAAATATCGAACGTGGCCCCGTCGGGCCGGCTGTGCGAAATCACGGTGTTGGGCGGAAACAACGTCGTGAACCCATTGTGGATCGCACGCCCGCACACCCACTCGGTATGACCGTTGGTTGCCGACCATTCACCGCCGGCGATCTTCTGCGTCACCTGGTCGGGACTGAGGGGCACGTCACCAGGAGACGCGGGAGCACTCGCGTTGTGGTACCGGGGGTTGAAGGCCTTCACCTCCGACATCGCGAGGGTCTTGCTGAGGCCGTCGGAGATCATGCCCGCCCGAAACCGCGAACTCGGCGCGAAGGCCGTGCCCCCATCAGCCTTGGTGACGGGATCGTACACAAGGTAGCGGCCGACGCTGAACGCATAGTTGAGCGGATAGTGCTCGGGTTCACGGGTGGTCGCGTTCAATCGGGCCGTGTTCCGCGGCTCGCTGGGGCACATGAGCACGTCGACCCGGGTTGCTGCCACGCCCCATGGAGGCAACAGCGACCTGTTCTCCGGTGTGTGGTATCCCTTCGAGAAGTCGATCAGTTTGTAGACCGAGTCTCCCTCGAGAAACGGCAGGATGAGCGCCTGTCCGGACCAGGGCTGCTTCGCCACTCCGTCGGCTCCCGCCGACCGCCGGATGTCGGTGTACGGGGGGAAGTGCCGCTTCGCGTTCTCGTAGTTGTGGACCGCCAGCCCCAACTGGCGGAGGTTGCTCTGGCAGGCTGTCCGGCGGGCGGCTTCCCGAGCCGACTGGACCGCCGGGACGAGCAGGCCGACGAGCACCGCAATGATCGCGATCACGACCAGCAGTTCAACAAGCGAAAATCCAGGGCGGGACACGCACAGTCCAGACCGCAGGCAGGGAGTTTTTTGTTTGAGCATGGCGAAAGCAAAAGCGACGCAGGTCCAGTAATGAGACTCATTCTCATTCGATGCACTCGAATTTTATCTGCGTCCCGATCGCTGTCAACCCCGTTCTTCTGGGCGTTTGTTCGGTCGCTCTGCGAACGGAGGACGAACCCGGGATTGAGGGGCCGGGGAGGCCTACCCGCTCACGCTGGATGCGTTACAACCGACTATTCAAGGCTGAGGTCCGGGGTCGCCCCACCGCCGGCACCCCCGAGGAGAGTTATCGCATGCCACCGGCAAGACCCGCTCCATCGCCCCCCTCCGGCGACGTCATGATCCAGACCCGCAACCTGTCCAAGGTCTACCGGGACTTCTGGGGCCGCAGCAAGAAGACGGCGCTCAAGCCGCTCGACCTCGAAATTCGGCGGGGCGAGATCTTCGGCCTGCTCGGACCCAACGGCTCCGGCAAGACGACCACGCTCAAACTCCTGCTGGGCCTGATCTTTCCCACCTCCGGCGAGGCCTTCGTGCTCGGCAAGCCGGCCACCGACGTCTCGAAGAACGACCGGATCGGGTATCTCCCGGAGGAGTCATACCTCTACAAGTTTCTCGACGCCGAGGAGACGCTCGACTTCTACGGCCGGCTGTTTGGCATGCCGCCGGAGGAACGGACTCGGCGGGCCGCGGCGCTGATCGAGATGGTCGGACTCACCCACGACCGCAAGCGGCAACTGCGGGAATATTCCAAGGGCATGACCCGCCGGATCGGCGTGGCCCAGGCGCTCATCAACGATCCTGAGCTGATCCTGCTCGACGAACCCACCAGCGGGCTCGACCCGATCGGTACCCGCGAGATGAAGGATCTGATCATCGATCTCAAGCGGCGGGGCAAGACCGTCGTCATGTGCTCCCACCTCCTGGCCGACGTGGAGGATGTCTGCGATCGAATCGCCGTGCTGCATCAGGGCGAGCTCAAGGAGCTGGGCCGGGTTGAGGATCTCCTCAAGGTGACGGGTGTGACCCAGATCCGGGCCGCCGGGCTGCCGGCAGCGGCCTGCGATGAGGTGCGAGCCGTGCTCGAGCGGTACGGCGCGGCCGACATCGAGATCGGTCATCCGACCACGACGCTCGAGGAACTTTTCCTGGAGGTGGTGCGGGACACCGAGGCCCGACCGGGCCGGCGGGCCCGCGGACCCGCGACGGCGGCCAGCGAGCCGGCCGGGGAGTAAGCCGAACGATGGTCCTCGAACAGGAAATCCCCAGTTTCGTCGCCTGGCTCGGGCCGGCCCTGCTCTCGTTCGTGCTGGCCTCGGGTCTCGTCATACTGTTTGCCGGGTTGGCCGCCTGGCTGGTGCAGGCCGCGTGGGCTGGGCCGCTCGAGGCGGGTGACCGCGTGTACCGTGGCGTGCTGACGGGCCTGGCGGATCTGGCAGGAACGTCGCTCGGCCGCGTCTGGGCGCTGGCGCGGCTTGCCGTGCAGGAGTCGGTCCGGCGAA
The DNA here is from genome assembly GCA_040880915.1 of Pirellulales bacterium. Classification (GTDB taxonomy): domain Bacteria; phylum Planctomycetota; class Planctomycetia; order Pirellulales; family UBA1268; genus QWPN01. The sequence goes on along the minus strand of JBBEEF010000106.1, from coordinate 18,068 downwards.
ACGTCCTGGTCGTGCTGGCGGTGTTCGCCCTGGTGATCCTGTTCGCCGGCTGGTTCCTCGATCCTGCGACGGTCGACCCGGCCCGCCTCTACGTCGGCTTCATCCTCGGTGCTACGAGCCTCCTCGTCTGCTCGGTCACGCTCGTCCTGTCGGTCTTCAGCCTGCCTGCCGACATCAAGTCGAAGGCGATCCAGACGGTCGTTACGAAGCCGGTTCGAACGGGTGAGATCGTGCTGGGCCGCTTCCTCGGTTTCGCGATCGTCGGCACCGTACTTGTGGCAATCATGGGACTGGCGGGCTGGGCCTTTGTGGTTCGCAGCGTTCAGCACACGCATCTGCTGGAGGGAGGCTCGCTTCGCGAGCTGCGGGACGAGGAGGGGAACCTCACCGGCTACGAGGGGCGGACAGGCCCGCAGCGCGGCCACCGCCACTTCGTCACACTCGATACCACTGGCAACGGCGTGGCCGAGACGTTCCAGGGGCACCGCCACCGGATCACTCCCCGGGGCTCGGGCGACGCGGTCGTGTACGACGTCGGCCCGCCAGAAGGCATCCTCGAGGCCCGTCGCCCGCTCCGCGGCCGGCTGCGGTTTCTGGACCGCGAGGGCAGACCGACCGCCAAGGGAATCAGCGTCGGACAAGAGTGGACCTACCGGCAGTACATCGAGGGGGGCACGGGAGGGGCTGCGATCTGGAGCTTTGAGGGCCTGCGAGAGCAGGACTTCCCCACGGGCCTGCCGCTGGAAATGACGATCCGCGTGTTCCGAACCTACAAGGGCACCATCACTGAGGGCATACACGGCACGATCCAGCTGCGGAATCCCGCCAACAACCTCCGCAGCGAGGCGCTGCCGATCGTGGCCCGAGAATTCACGATCGACGAGCTCTGGATTCCCCGGAAGCTCAACGTTGTGCTCGCCGACGGGCAGATGCGGGAGGCCGACCTGTACGCCGATTTCGTGGCGGATGGCCGCCTGGAGGTCTGGCTCCAGTGCCTCGAGCCGGCCCAGTATTACGGCGTGGCCCAGGCCGACTTCTACCTCCGGGCGGGGGACGGCTCGTTCGCCTTCAATTATCTCAAGAGCTGTCTGGGGGCCTGGTTTTCGATGCTGATCGTGACGGCGATGGGGGTGATGTTCAGCACCTTCCTGTCGGCACCGGTGGCGCTCGTCGCCTCGCTGGCCATGCTGCTCGTGGGCCAGTTCCGCCAGTTCATCGCCCGGCTGTTCGAAAGCCAGGTGACGGGGGATGCCGGGATCGTGCCCGGAGGCGGCCCCGTCGAGTCGTTCTACCGCATCGTCACGCAGACCAGCATCACGCTCGAGCTCGATGCCACGCCGGCCGTACAGGCAATGAAGCTCGCCGACACCGTGCTCCTGGCGCCGATGCGGGTGGCGGCCGGCCTGTTCCCCTCGCTGGCGACGCTCGGAACAAGTGATTTCGTTGCCGGCGGCTTCGACATCCCCGGCAGCCTCCTGGCCGCGCACGCCACCGAGACGCTCGCTTACGTGGTCGCGTTCTGCATTGCTGGAGCATTCTGCCTGCGGGCACGGGAGCTGGCGTCATGAACCGGGCTGGAAACACGTTGCCGACGACGACAACCTCACGGCAGGCCTGGCTCGGCCTGCGGCCGGAGACCCTGCTGGCGCTCGTGGGGATCGTGGCGTTGCTGTTGCCCTTGTCGCTCCTCAGCCAGCCGGCCGACACGGAGGGGCCCGGAGGAATGCTCGCTCGGATGCGAGCTGAGCGCGGGCTCTCGCAGGCCAACCTCGGGGAGATCGACCCCACCGGTGAGACGATGCGGTTCGCCACGCTGGGCCTCAAGAACGTCGCCGTCGCCCTCCTCTGGGACCGGGCCAACCACTACAAGAAGGTCGAGGACTGGGCCAATCTCTCGGCCACTCTCGAGCAGATGACCAAGCTGCAGCCGAATTTTTATTCGGTCTGGGACTTTCAGGCCCACAACCTCTCCTACAACATCTCGGTCGAGTTCGACGACTACCGCGACCGCTACGCCTGGGTGATCAAGGGCATCGAGTTTCTCCGGCAGGGCATCGGCCTCAACCGCTTCGAGCCGCGGCTGCTTGGCCGGATGGGATGGTTCATTGGCCACAAGATCGGCAAGTCGGACGAAAAAAAGGAGTTTCGTCCGTTGTTCGTCGCCGACGACGACTTCCACGAGCGGGACGACCCGCAGCGGACGATCCCCGAGCGTGACAACTGGCTCGTGGCCCGGGGCAAGTATCTGCAGGGGCAGCAACTGGCCGACTCGGGTGTCCCGCTCAAGACGACGGCGCTCATCTTCCACAGCGAGCCGATGATGGCGGCGATCAACTACGGCCGGGCCCTCGAGCAGGATGGCACCTTCGGCACCACCGCCCGCCGGGCGTGGGAGCTGGCTGGTGACGAGATGCGGCGATTCGCGGCCCGGGAAATCCCCACGAGTTGGAACGTGCCGATCCGCCTGGGACTCCGGGAGGCCGAGGAGGCCCGGGCGACGAGGCTGGCCGCCGAACTCGAGGCCCTTCTGCCAGGAAGCCGCGCGGCACTCGTGGAACAGCGCCGGACGGCCCTCAGCCCCGAGCAGCGAGCCGCCCTCGATGTGCCCATGTTTGACCGTGATGAAGCTCAAATGCAGCTCGCCGCGGAGGCGGAGACCGCACTCGCGGTGACCTGGAAGGAGGTCGCCAGGGAGGCGCCGTCGGAGGTGCGGCAGCGGGCCTGGCAGCTGGCGCTCGAGGAGGTGGAGGCCCGTGAGACGGCGAGCATCATCGACCGCTACCGTGACATCGTGAACTTCGATTTCTGGCGGGCGACCTGCGAGGCGGAAGTGACCGAACCGGCCCTTCGGGCTCGCGAGCTCACCTGGACCGCCGACCGGGAGTTTGCGGCGGCCCGGCTGCAGGCGGCCAAGCAGGCCTATGAGGAGGCCTTCCGAGCCTGGCGGGAGGTCTTCGACGCCTCGCAGATCCTCCGCGAAGACCAGCTCACCGCCGACGACGTCGCCGAGATCGTGGGCCGCTACCGGAAGCTCCTGGAGCAGCTCGACGAGCCTTTCCCGAGCCCCTTCGTGCTCGACGACATCCTCGCCCGCGCCGGCCCTGGGGAGTAGGCCAACCGAGGCTGGCCCCAGGTTCACACGCGGCGGACAAGCAGCTTGTCGATCCGGCGGCCGTCCATGTCAACCACCTCGATGATGAGGCCCTGCCAGGTGATCGAGTCCCCCTCGGTCGGCAGCCGCTCGAGCTCCGCAAGCACGAGCCCCGAGATGGTTTCGTAATCCCGTGGCCCCGCCTCGAGCTCGATGCCGAACCGGTCGGCGAGCTTTCGCATGGCTGTGCCCCCCTCGATGAGCCAGGATCCGTCTGCCCGCTCCACGAACTCGGCCGGCTCGTGGACCCGACGGTCGTCATGGATCTCCCCCACGAGCTCGGAGAGCACGTCGTCGAGCGTCACCAGGCCGTCGGTGCCCCCGTACTCGTCGAGCACGATCGCGAAGGGTGTCCGCTCCTTGCGAAATAGCTCCAACAGCCGGTCGAGCGGCATCGTCTCCGGCACGAACACAGCGCCCCGCATCATCCGCCGCAGATCGAGCGGCCAGCCCATCCAGGAGGTGCGGAGCACGTCCTGCATGGCCACGTAGCCAAGAATCCGGTCGAGCGAGCCCTCGTAGACCGGTAGCCGTGAATAACCGGCCATGGCAATGGCCCCGATGATCTCGTCGGAGGGGGTGTCGATGTCGAGTGCGTCGATGTCGATCCGGGCCCGCATCACGTCGCGGACAGTCGATTCGCCGAGGCGAAGGGCCTCGGCCGCCACCGCCTGCTCGACTGCCTCGAGCACCCCCTCGGCCCGGCCGGCCTCGAGCAGTTGCTCGATGTCGTCCACCGAGACGGTCGGTTCCTGCTTGCCCCGCGCCCCCATCAGGTACAGCACCCCGGTCGTGCCCAGGTTGAGGCCCCAGACGAGCGGCGCGGCCAGCCGCGACAGGAACTGGATCAGCGGCGCGGCCAACCGTGCCAATGCCTCCGCATTCCGCAGCGCGAGCCGCTTGGGCACCAGCTCTCCGATCACGAGCGTCACGAACGAGAGCCCGAGCACGAACACCGCGAGCGCCACCGGCTCGGCCACGCCTGCCAGACCGGGCCAGGCCCCGCGGAGCCAGTCGGCCAGCGAGTCAACCAGTCGCTCACCGCCGTAGGCCGCTGCCAGCGTGCCGACGAGGGTCACACCGATTTGCACCGTGGGAAGAAAGCGATCCGGATTCGAGGCGAGGTCGAGCGCGGTGCGGGCCTTGGTGTCGCCGGCATCAGCCAGGCTCCGCAGCCGGCCGCGGCGGCTGGCGACGATCGCCATCTCGGCCCCGGAAAAGATTCCGTTGGCCAGCACAAGCACGAGGATGATGATGAGTTCGGTCAGCATGGGTTCCTGTGGTCGGTTCAGTCCCGGCTGATGACGGTCAGGTTGTCGCGGTGGATCACTTCGTCGTAGGGGCAGTAGCCGAGCACTGCGGCGATCTGCTCGGTTCGCAGCCCCACGATCCGGGCGAGATCAACGGCGGGATAGTTCACCAGGCCGCGGGCGAAAGGGGCCCCTCTGCCGCAGGTGAGCGTCACCACATCGCCGGCAGAGAAGCCGCCGTTGAGTCCGCTGATTCCCGCAGCCAGGAGACTCCGGCCGCCGGTCACGACGGCCTCGCGGGCACCGGCATCGACCGTGAGCGAGCCCCGGGCCTCGGCCGACCAGCCGAGCCAGCGTTTCCAGGCCGGCATGGTGGCCGCGCGGCCGACAAACAGCGTGCCGGTGGCCTCCCCCTGGCAGATCCGCTCGAGGACCCCTTCCTCGCGACCCGCGGCGATGATGCAGTGCCCGCCCACCTCGGTGACGATATCAGCAGCGTTCAGTTTGCTGGCCATGCCCCCCTTCGAGAGGCCACCCGGTCGATCATGGGCCAGGGCCTCGATGGCCGCGTCGATCCTGTCCACGTGCGACACCACGGCTGCCCCGGGCTCCTCGGGGTGCCGGTTGTAGAGCCCCGCAACGTCCGAAAGCAGCACCAGCAGCTGGGCCCCGAGCAGGGAGGCGACCAAGGCCGCCAACTGATCGTTGTCGCCGAAACTCGTGCGGAGCTCCGTCGTGCTGACGGTGTCGTTCTCGTTGATCACCGGCACGGCGCCATACTCCAGGAGCATCCGCAGCGTGTTGCGGATGTTGAGATAGCGGGCGCGGTCCGAGAGATCCTCAGCCACGAGCAGGACCTGGGCGACGTGCCGGCCATGGCCGCGGAGCGACCGCTCCCAGGCCTCGATGAGGCAGCTCTGGCCAACGGCCGCCACCGCCTGGAGGTGGGCGAGTTCCGTGGGCCGTCGGCCGAGCCCGAGCCGTCCCATGCCGGCGGCGACGGCGCCCGAACTGACGAGCACGACCTGGCGGTCGGAGTTGCACAAGGCGTCGATCTGTCGGCCAAGTGACTCGATCCTGGCCGCATCCAGCAGGCCGTCGGAACCGGTGAGCACACGGGATCCGACCTTCACGACGATCAGGCGGGCTGTCGCCGCAATCTGCTCACGCACAAGGTCGCTCATTGGTCGAGGTCGGGAGTCCTCCGGAAGCGGACGGGAAAACAGCAGTATGGTACCCGGAGTTCCCTCCCGTCGATACACTGCACTCGCCGCCGCGGACTGCGAGCGGAACAGGCCGCTGGCGGCACACGAAAGGCAGTGATGAGCGACCTCCATCATGAGTGCGGGCTGGCTGCGATCTACCACCTGCCCGGGGCTGAGACGAGTCCGCTCTGTCCGGCCCAGGGGCAGGAGGGGGTGTCACGGCTGATCCCGAGGATGCTCCTCGACATCCAGAACCGGGGCCAACTCTCGGCCGGCCTGACCGCCTGGGACCCCCATCGCAGTCAACTGCTCGCGACGTACAAGGAGGTGGGGAGCGTCAGCGAGGTGTTTCGCATGAGCCACCGCGGCAAGTACGAGAGCCTCATGGACCAGCATGCCGGCCGGGCCGCGATCGGCCACGTCCGGTATGCGACCTGCGGGGCCGAAGACCGGGGCTACGCCCAGCCGCTTGAGCGGCCACACATCCAGAAGCGGAAGTGGTTCGCCTTCGGCTTCAACGGCCAGCTGGCCAACTACCCTGAGCTGCGGGCCGAGATCCTCGCCACCGATGACGCCCACCTCGCCCGCGACAATGACACCGAGGTGATCATGCACGCCATCGGGCGGGAACTCGCCGGCGATGCAGATCCGTCCCCGACCGAAATGTTGGCTTCGCTCGCTCGGCAGTTTGATGGAGCCTGGAACCTCGCCATCCTCGACGCCTGCGGGCGGCTGATCGTGGCCCGTGACCCGCTGGGGATCCGGCCGATGGAGTATGCGGTGTTCGGGCCGCTCGTGGCGGCCGCGAGCGAGAGCGTTGCCCTCTTGAACCTCGGCTTTCCGGCCGAGTCGATCCGCTCCCTCGAGCCGGGCACGGCACTCGTGGTGGACGCCGGGGGCGTTCGGGTCGAGCGGTTTGCCGCCGCCCCCCGGCGGGCGCACTGCTTCTTCGAGTGGATCTACTTCGCCAATGTCGCCAGCTCGATGGACGATCGCAGCGTCTACCTGTCGCGGAAGCGGCTCGGCGAGGAACTCGCCCGCCTGGAGACCGTGCCGATCGACGCGGATACCGTGGTTGTGCCCGTGCCCGACACAAGCAAGGCCGCCGCCGACGCCATGGCCTACCGGCTCTCGATCCCGTCGGTCGAGGGCCTGATTCGCAACCGCTACACCGGCCGCACCTTCATCGACGGAGCGTCGAACCGGCGGCAGAAGGCGGAGTCGAAGTACACGCCTCTCCGCGAGGTGCTCGAGGGCAAGCGGGTGATCCTCGTGGAGGACTCAATCGTCCGCAGCACCACGATGAAGGTGCTCCTTGGCCGGATGAGGTCGCTGGGCCGGGTCCGGGAGATCCATGTCCGCGTTGCCTGCCCGCCGATCGTGGCCCCCTGCTTCTACGGGATCGACATGTCCACGATCGATGAACTCTTCGCCCCCGAGTTCCTTCGTGGCGGCCCGCTGACCCAGGAGGTCCAGGACCGGATGGCCGAGCGGCTCGGGGCCGACTCGCTTCGCTACCTGCCGGTCGAGAACGTGGCCCGTTCGATCGGGCTCGATACGGCCGACCTCTGCCAGGCCTGCATCACGGGCAGATACCCGACCCCGGCCGGGGAGCGGCTCTACCAGTTGGCCCTCGAGCACTCACGGACCGGCCGGCCGGAATCGCGAACCTACGAGCCCTCCGCTACGACGTGACTCGCTGAACCGCGGAGGGCTCGGCAGTCCGCTCGAGCGCCGCCCGCCACACGGGCAGCCCGGCCAGCCGGGTACGGCGTTCGAAGTGGGTGCGATAGTCGAGGTCGTGGGCTGGTTCACCGGCCTCTTCCCCGCGTGCCGCCGCGAATAGCCCCGTGGCACGGGCGGCGGCCATTGACTCCGTAAAATATTCCTCCACGTCGGTCCAGACGTGGAGCACGGCCCCGGGCCTGAGCACCCGGCCGGCGTGGGCGAGGAACGGCTCCGAGAGCACCCGCCGCTTACGATGACGAGCCTTCCACCAGGGGTCGGGAAAGTAGACGTGCATGCCCGCGAGGCAGGCGTCTGGCAGCAGCGACCGAACGAGGAAGCCGGCGTCTCCCTGGATGATGCGGGCATTGTCGCGGCCGCCAGCCGCCAGTTTGCCCGCACACAGGCGGGCGTAGCCGACGGCGATCTCGACGCCCAGGAAGTTTCGCTCGCTCGCCGCCGCAGAGGCGGTGGAAAGAAACAGCCCTTTGCCGCTGCCCACCTCCAGTTCCACGGGACCGGGCCGAGGGAAGACGCCAGTCGGATCGAATGGGTCCGGGAGGCTCTCGAGCAGCAGCAGGTGCGAGGAGAGATCGAGGGTCGCGTCTGGCTTGCGGGGCGGACGACGGGGCATGAACGTCAGGGCGCTCCGGCAGCGCCGTGCCCTCCGGCCGTGGCCGTTGAGAGCATGTCTGCGGGGAGCGGCACCCCCTTGATGACACCATCGACGACAACACTCTCACGCACGAGAACCTGGAAGCGGCACACGATCATCGCCCGCGGGCGGACGCGGACCCGCTCGACTGCGATCACGAGCCGATCACCGGGCACCACCGGTTCCCGGAACCGGACCTCCTCGAGCCCCCCGAAACCGATCAGCTTGGCGTCGAGGAGGTTGTACTTGTGGGTGAAGTAGCTCGAAAGCTGCGCGGCCGCCTCGCACAACAGCACGCCCGGCATGAGCGGCATGGCCGGGAAGTGGCCGCGAACCCAGAATTCGTCAGCCGTCACGTCCTTGTAGCCGACGCACAGGCCCCGAGACTCATCCTCGTGGACGATCGCCGTGAGCTGCTCCATCTCGAACCGTTGCATGTTCCAGCGACGGATCTCGTGGATGTCAGCGATCACACGATCGAGGTCGTACTCGCTCGGATGGATGATGTAGTCGCGGGGTGCCACGGCACTGTCTTCTGCGGGGCTCTGGCTCGGAAAAAAATCCCAACGGCAACGGAAGGGTCAGGTGCGGATGTGCTTCCGCTTCTGTTTCCGGGCCTTGCTGTTGGCCGGCCGGGCGCCGTGGTTGGCTTTTTTGAGCTTGCGATGGGGCTTGGTCATAGGGGCGACTCCGGGGGCCGGCCAGACCTGCTTCTGGCCGGGTACTGTTTGTACCACGCTCCCCGCGGCGATGCCACGCCGTGCTCTAGCCCCGTCGTTCGGCTGCAATGGCCTCACGCACGCTCGTCCGTACGATCTCCACAAAACTCGCTCCGAGGAACCCACCGAGGCCCCCGATCACCGCCGACGAGACGCCGCCGAGCACGGCACCGGCCGGTGAGGCTGCGGCAAACACCAGGAGCCCATAGCTGCCAGCGAGCCCTCCGCAGACGGCCCCGATGCCAACCGACACCGGCACGACCTGGCCCACTCCCGTGCGCTGCTGGAGGTGGGCGGGCAGGTGCGGTGGGAGCGGCACCTGAAGGGGTCGCGGGACCCGCTCCAACTGGCGGTCGGCGTTTTCACGCAGCCGGGTGCCGAGGGCGTTCCCGGCCACGTGTGCCGCGACACTGGCCGCGACCACCATGACCGCGATCCAGCCGGCCACGCCCAACCAACTAATCGCCGCACACGCGACGCCCAACGCCACGGCGATCCAGCAGTAGGTGGTAAGTCGCATGCCCAGAGCCTCCAGACCTGAGTATAGGGGGCTCGTGTCGTGCTGGCCCGACCAGGCTGGCCCGGCCGCGGGCGGGGCGGGTCTCCTCGCGGGGATATTTCGCGTTGGGCCGGTTGGCGGGTTGTTGCCTATGGGGGGCGAAATCTCCAACGCTCGTCGAGCACGCCCCGCCCGCGGCCTCCCTTTGCCGTGAGG
>JBBEEF010000106.1:7209-8548 GCA_040880915.1 Pirellulales bacterium | reverse complement strand
AACGCTCGTCGAGCACGCCCCGCCCGCGGCCTCCCTTTGCCGTGAGGCACTTGGGCCCCGGCCCCCTTCACCAGCCGCTCTGGGCGGCATCTTCCCCGTAGATCGGCAGCAAGCGGTAATAGACCTCAAGTGTGAGGATCGCCAGGGCCGTGTGGCCAAGCCGCCCGCCCGGAGCCGTATCGGGGTCGGAAAAGTTCCAGCTGCCCGTCTCGTGGCCGATCTGGGACTGCCGGGCCACGAGCTGGTCTCGGTTCCGTGCGTTCCACCGCCGCCAGGCCGGGTGGTTCCGGAGCAGGAGCGCCTGCGACAGGTAAAAATTCTGGTACACCGCCTCACCCGCCGGGCCGGGCTTGGCCAGGCGTGCCAAACCTCGGTCGAGCGTCGCCTCTTGAGGCCAGTTTGTGTAGATCCGGCACAAAAGACCGATGGCCGACGTGCAGGACCTGTCCTGGGGAGCGAGATAGCCGTAGCCCTCGCCCTGCCGCACCTGGACGCGGTCCAGGAATCGGCCGGCGGCGTCGATCGTGGGGGACGGCACAACGACCCCCGCGAGGGCTGCGCTCTTGAGGGCGGTGATCTGCCAGGCGGTTACGGTCGTGTCACCCGCCTGCCCCGGGAGGTAGCGCCAGCCGCCGCCGTGCATGTCCTGGGAGGTTTCGATGAACCGGACCGCGTCGCGGACATACGGAACGAGCATCCGGTCGCCGCTCATGCCGAGCGCCTCGGCCAGGGCGAGCGTGGCTACGCCGTGGCCGTACATCGTGCCCTCGGAGAGATCGCCGCCGCGGGCCGATGGCCGCACCCGGCTCATCAGGTAATACAGGCCCCGGGTAACGGTCTCGCGGTGAACGCCCTCGACGTGGGTGTGTCCGGCCCCGAGAAATGGCAGGAGTGCGATGCCCGTCGCGGCCGTGGTGCTTGGCACGGTGCCCGGATGGCGGCAGCCGCCGTCGCAGCGGCATCCGGAGAGATCAAACCGCCACGAGCCGTCCGCCGCCTGGTGACGAACGAGCCACTCAAGCCCCCGCTCCACCGCGGCCTCGCTGGCCGCCGAGCCGCCGCGCTCGAGGCCGCCCCGGCTGCGAGCTTCTCCGCGACGGCCGGCGAATGCCGCGGCCGGCAGGCCGGGCCGCCCGCCCGAGATAGTGCCCTGAGGGACAACCGGAGCGGGGACAGCCGGCACCATCGATCCGCCCACCGTCGTCGGCAGGGTCGCAGCCACAAGCACCTCGGCCGGGAGCGGTGCTCGGGTGATCTGCGGGCGATCCGCCAGTGGGGGGCCGTCGGGATCGGGGAGCCCGATCTCGAGCGGCGGTTCTGGCACCACCGCCAGGCTGTC
>JBBEEF010000106.1:0-7109 GCA_040880915.1 Pirellulales bacterium | reverse complement strand
TCCGCCGATCTCGACCTCACCGGCATCGGCCGGGGCGGGTGAGGGCATGGAGAGTCGGATCGGCGGCGAACGGGAAGCCTGCGGGGCGGCTGCCAGGAGCGCAAGCAAAAGCAGGACCGCCGTGTGCGTGACGATGCTGGCATATGCCGCCCGCACACGACGGCTCGCGACGAGCCGCTCGATCCAAACAGACCTGGCAACAGGCGGGGGCATGGCAGCGACCACTCCCATCGCGGGCGGCCCGCTGACATGCAGCAGAAGCCAGGCGGCAAGAACTGCCGGTCAGGGCGACCGTGCGGGCCCGTGTTCGCCGCTTCCGGCAGACCTCCCCGAGCCTCTTCGGAGACATCGGCAGCCATGCCTTGAGGCTGGAATCAAACCGTTGGCCGGCCTATTTCTTGCCTGCTTTCGGACCGCAGCCTCGTCCCGAATTGCCTACTCCCGGAACTCGTCGTCGACGCTCTCGTTCTTGTAGATCGGCAGATGCCGGTAATAGACCTCGAGGATCATCGTCGCCAGCGACGTGCAATAGAGCCGCCCTGCCGCTTCGGCTCCGTGGCCCCCCTCCACCCCTTCGTGCCAACTGCCGGCCTCGTGGTCCTTGTTGGACTGCGACTTGAGCAACATGGCCTTCATCTTGTTGTTCCACGACAGCCACATCTCACCCTCCATGTGATGCATGATCTGGGTGGCGTAATAGTTATAGTAGAGGTCTTTGGTGGGTCCCTGCTTGGCGATCCGCTTAGCGCCTTCCTGCATGCCGGGATGGTCTTTCTTCCAGCCCAGATACATCCGGCATAGCAGGCCTACGGCCGACCGTGTCGGCGTCGGGTTCGACTTGTCGAGGTAGCCGTAGGCAGCGCCGTCGGCCGACTGCACGAAGTCGAGAAACTCCACGGCCTTTTTCACCGTGAGCGGGTTGACCTGCAGATAGGCCATGTTGCCGCTCTTGAGAGCCATGATCTGCCAGCCCACGGCCGACGTGTCGCCCGGCTGCCGAGGGGAATACCGCCAGCCGCCCCCCACGGGATCCTGCGACTGCATGATGTAATTCAGCACGGCCTGCGTCGGCATGGCGAGCCGGTTGTCCTGCGACATCGCGTAGCACTCTGAGAGGGCGATCCCCGCCAGGCCCTGGGAATACATGTTGCCGCTCCCGCTGTAGGCCTTTCCATTGCCCTTTATAGCCAGGCCGACGAGATACCCGATCCCCCCCTCCACCTGCTTCTTATAGGGGCCTTCTCGATGCGTGTACCCGCGGCCGAGAAAGGGCAACAGGGCCATGGCGGTGGCACCACCCCGGTCGTCCTTGCGAGAGGTGCCGGAGTGCGAGCACTTGCCCATGCAGCTCGGGCAGGCGATTAAGTCGAACGACCAGCCACCGTCGGGCATCTGGTGCTGGGCGAACCACTTGAGAGCCCGATCAACAGCCTCCTCCGTGTCGCCGCCGCCACCGCCCGCGGCGGCAAGCTTGGCAGCCTGTGCCCGGCCGCCGATGCCCCCAGCTGTGCCGCCGATGGCGCCGATTGTAGCCATCATGTCTGAGGCCGGTGCCGTCTGATCGCCGAAGTCGGTGAGCTCGACAGCGAGCGGCGCCGCATCAAGATCGTCGGCCATGGCGACGACTTCAACCGGCTCGACGGCGACGTCGGCAGACACGACTACGTCGGGAACCGGGTCGACGTCCTGCACGTCTTCTTCCATCTTCTCTTCTTCGAGTTCGCTAAACTCCTCCTCTTCCTCAGACGTGCTCGACGTGATGACGGTGGGCTTTTCGACGGTCGCAGTGTCTCCGGCGATCAGGGCCATCGCGAGCAATGCCACGACATGCACGAGCATGCTGATGGCCCAGGCAGGTACCGCGTTCAAGAAGCCGCGCGGCGCCGGCCGGACAACATCGTTTGCCTCGTCATCCTCGGCAGCATGGGTCTCGGCCTGCGGGGCGGCCCGGGGAGCCGGAGGCGGCACTGCGGCTGGCTTCGGCGGAGGAGTTCGCCCGGCTGGCTTCGGGCTGCTCGGAGGATTCGTTGCACCCGCCGGCCGGGCGGGCTTTCGAATCGGATCCGGGTCGATTTTGCTCGCCATAAGAAGCTCCCTATGTCTGGCGGACAGGTGTCCCAAGCCCACTCCAAAATATAGCAGAGAAACCTTTCCCTGCCCGCTACGGGTTTGGGGCAATTGCCCCAGGCCGCTCACTTCCCCAGACCTCAGCTTTTCGCCAGTCGCATGCTCGTTTATTCCCCACCCAGCTCGATTCGCGTGAGTCGGGAGCCGGCCTCCCGCCCGCCGACCAACGAGAGGGCGGCCTCGGGGCCGCACCGCTGGTATTTCGACCAAACCCGTTGTAGGGTACAGGCCATGTTTCACGAGCCGTCCAGCCCGTTGCTCGTGAGGTTTCGTGGCGTCTGTGGGCCCTCGAACACCCAACAAGCCCCTCCACCCGAGTTTGAGAGCGAGTTCAAGCCATGGCCAAAGGTAAGAGAAAACTCGAGGTTGTGCACCTCGCCTGCCAGGAGACCGGCGACCTGAATTACACCCTCCGCCGCAAAAGCGGTGGGGAGAAATTGAAGGTCAAAAAGTATTCCCCTCGGCTGCGCAGACACACGCTGCACGTCGAGAAGAAGAAGTAGAGCGGGGGAGCGCTTCTGGGCCTGCCGCCTGAACACTCGCCCGCAGCCTCGATCATGAGGGCATCGGCGTGGCAGGTTCAAGGATGACCCTGAAAAGCCCAGGGTCTTTCTCTCAGCCGATCGCGGCGAGTGTGTCGGCGATCACCTGTGGGTCTTCGGCGGCAACCTCCACGACGCGGTCGGCACGGGCAACCAGTCGGGGGGCAGGCGTCGTGCCTGCGGGCACTAGCAGCAGGCGGCACTCGCTTGGACGGGAGAAACTGGTCGCCGAGGGGGCGACGATGAGATCGATCTCGCATCCCGCTCCCGGGGCGGCCAGGGAGGCGGACGCCAGCAACTTTTGCACGGAGCGGCCGAGAGGGGTTGCACCGATGTCGCTCGGCTCGCCCCAGGAGATCGCATCGTTTTCCCGGCGGACCAATCCCTCGCGACAGGCTGAGAGCCTGCCGCGGCGGCCAAAGTAGTTCACATTCGCTCCGTCTCGCCACCGGGGTGTCGCCGACGGGTCCGTGGGGTGCCAGACGTGGAGCGAGCAGGTGAGGTCGAGCACCGATTCGAGCCGAATCCCCGCCGCCCGGAGTCGCAGGCCGAGATCGTCGTCTTCCTGGCCCCAGCCGACGAACCGTTCGTCGAAGCCGTTAACCGCCTCGAAGTCGTGCCGCCAGAGGCCGAAGTCGCCCCCTGCTAGCCGAGGCTTGTTGGGGTGCCGGATCAGGGCATGCCAGCGGGCGCGGCGGTGTCGCCGGGCGAGGAGACGGGTTTCGTGGTGGGTCACGAGTGTGGCAAGGTTCGTGACGGCGAGGTTTTCCGGCATCAGGAGCTGACTAGCCTCTTCGGTAAGCCGGCCACAGAAGCCGAGCAACGCCACGCCCGGCCGTCGCCGGCGGTGGTGGGCCTCGAGGTGATGCCGAGGCAGGATGCAGTCGCCGTCGACAAACAGCAGATACTCGCCGCCGGCCAGCCGGGCGGCATTGTTGCGGACTCGGGCCAGACGAAAGCCATCGTGCGGCTGGGTCGTGAACCGGACCGGGAAATCTACGACAGCGGCAAAGGCTGCCACCACCGCGGCTGTCTCGTCCTCTGAACCGTCGTCGGCCACGATGATTTCGAAGGTCCGGGGAACGCCCCGCTGGGCGGCGATCGATTCCAGCACGAGCGCGAGGTGCCTTGGCCTGCGGAAGGTGGTCACGAGAATCGATGTGTCGATCACCGAGCGGCGTGGCGGGCCTGGGCGTGTCGGGGCCGGAATGGTCATGCGGCAGGATCCCCAACCCGACCGGCCTCGACCACGAGTCCTACAAAATCCGCGGCGGAGGTGAGCGGTTCCAGCGACACTTCAACGGCAGCCAGCGGCAGGCGGCCGAGCCGATCGGTCCGGAGCTTCACGAGATCCTTGAGGGTCGTCAGCACTTCGGTGGCCCCGAGAGCTTCAGCCCAGGTCGTGAGCGACTCAAGATCAGCCGGGCCGTAGGCATGGTGGTCGGCAAAGCTCCGGAAGCCCGCCAGGTCGGCGCCGGCCTCGACGAGCGTGCGGCGAAAGGCCGCCGGATTTCCGATGCCGCAAAAGGCCGCCACCCTCCGATTGCAAAGCGAATCGAGGGCTGCGGCCCCCCCCGTGGCCGTGCGCGTGGCGGTGGGGCGGTGTTCGGTTTCCAACCAGACCACGGGCCGGCCGCCCCTGGCACAATTCACCTCATTTCTGATGGCCGCCCGCCGGTCCGGATCGACCCCCGTGGCCCTCGTCAGCACAACGGCATCGGCCCGGGCGAGACCGCAGACTCTTTCCCGGAGCAGACCGCGGGGAAACAGATGGCCGCAGCCGAACGGGTCGCTGGCATCAACGGCCACGACGTCGAGATCGCGGTGGAGGCGACGGTGTTGGAACCCGTCGTCGAGCACCACGACATGAACGCCGAGCCGGGCGGCAGTGGCGGCCCCGCTCACCCGGTCGCGGTCGGCGACATGCGGAACCCCAGGCAGAAGGATCGCCAGTTCGGCGGCCTCGTCGCTTGTGTCTCCTTTTCGGGCTGCGTAGCCCCGGCTGACCACGGCCGGCCGAAGCCCGGAGGCGATCAGCTGGCGGCAGATCCATGCCACGAGGGGAGTTTTGCCGGTGCCACCGAGCGTCAGGTTGCCCACCGAGATGACCGGCACGGGGGCGGCCTGCACCGGCAGGATCCGGCGATCGTAGAGCCAGTTTCGGGCGGCCGTTGCCAACGCGTAGGGCGCTTGGAGAGCGGCCAGAGCCCCCCGGGCGGTAGCCGGCAACGGGCCCTCAAGCGAGCCGTTGGCCAGCTGCCGGAACGATTCCGCGTCGGGGAGAATCGACATGTCCAAGTCATCCAGTCGGGAGGGCCCACGCCGACCGGCTGGGCACGATAGGGGGGGCGTTCGGGATGCGTGAGCGTGGCCAAGCCGGGAAGCGGCCAGACCGATATACTTAAACAGATTATGACCTCGTGTGGCCCACGAGAGTCACCCGGGAGGTTTCGCATGGCCACGGTTTCAAACCGAACGAGCGATCCGCTGGCCGTCGCCCCGTGGGGCGCCGAAGCGAGCCAGGACTCGAAGTCCGAGCAGTATCTCGCCCAACGTTTTGCGGCCGCGAGCTCAGACTTCAAGGTGATGACGGTCACCACGTTTCTGCTCGGCCTGGCCGTGGCCGTCGTCGCCTGGCTCGTCGGGGGCGTTCTCGTCGAGCACTGGCTTGTTCCCGGCGGCCTGCCAGCCTGGGCGCGATGGGTGTGGTTCACGCTGGGGGTGGTGGCGTCCGTCCTGGCTGTGGGCTGGT
The DNA here is from genome assembly GCA_040880915.1 of Pirellulales bacterium. Taxonomy (GTDB): domain Bacteria; phylum Planctomycetota; class Planctomycetia; order Pirellulales; family UBA1268; genus QWPN01. The sequence goes on along the minus strand of JBBEEF010000106.1, from coordinate 1,688 downwards.
GGCTGGGGCCACTCTTCTTGTACCGCGTCAATCTTGTGTATGCGGCCCGCGCGATCGAGCGGGATCATCCCGAACTCCATAACGATCTCGTCAACGCCGTGCTGGTGAGGGAGCGATCCGGCGACTCGGCCGAGGCGGTCGTGAAGTCGCTGCGCCGGCGGGCGGCCCGCCGGCTGTCGCGGGTTCCGGACGAGGGCGTGGTGGATCGGACCCCCGCGGTTCGCCTGGCCTGGGTGCTGGCGGCCTTGGTCTGCCTGACGTTCGTATACGGGGTTCTTGCGCCGAAGAACTTTGTGGCGTCGGCGGCCCGACTCGCCGCCCCGTGGGGAGCGATCGCCGCCCCGGCCCGGGTACAAATCCAGCCGCCGGTGCTGTCGTGGCGGGTGCCGGGTGATGATCCGCAGCCCGCGGCCGGCGACCGGGGTCGAGCGATCGACGTGGCGGGCGGTATCGCCGAGCTGGTGCGCGGCCGGCAGGTCGTGGTTTCGTCCGAGATCGACGGGCTGAAGTCAGAAGAGCGACCGATGCTCGTCGTCACGCCCCTGCGGGACGACGGGGCGATCGATACCGCGGCCGCCCCGTGGCGGATGCCGATGACGCTGGCGGCCGGTGGTGTGCGGTCGGTCGTCCTGCCCGATGCGGAACGGGGGCTTGATCATGGCGTCGACCTGGTGATTCTGGCCGGTGATAACCGCAGCGACCGCATTCGCCTGGTCGTCGTCGACGCCCCCACCCTGATGGTTCGGGAACTGCGATACGACTACCCGGAGTACATGGGCCGCGAGAGCGAGACGGTCGCCTGGCAAGGAGACATTCGCGGTGTGGAGGGGACGCGGGTGACCATCGTGGCGGAGGCGAACCGGCCGCTCGACAACGCCGCCGTCGACCTCGGGTGTGACAACAGGAAGAACGTGTCGCTGGCACTGGCGCGGCCCGAGGGGACGACGGGCAAGGCGACGATCACGCTTGACCTGAATGCCGAGCGAACTGCCGCCCGGTTCGGCAGCTACCGATTCATCTATCGGCCACGAGCGGCCAGTGCGCACCGCCCTGAGCAGGATGTGGTCGGCCGGCTCGAACACCTTGTCGAGGTGTTTCCGGATCTGGCACCTGAGGTGGCGATCGAGGTGCCACGAGAAAAAGTATTGCGGGTGCCGCCGGATGCCCCGGTCACGGTGGGGGTGCAGGCGGTCGACCCAGACTTCGGACTCGCGATCGTCCGGGTTGACACCCGGGTGAAGGGGGGGGAGGTCCGGCCCGGAGGCAACCTGCTCGTCGGGAAGCCACGGCTCAACTTCCGCGGTGCAGCAACACTCATTCCCCAGACGCTCGGAGCAGGTCCGGGCAGTGTTCTCGAGTATCGGGCCGTCGCCATCGACACGCGGCCGGAGCGGCCCAACGAGACGGTCACGGAGTGGCAAGCGCTCGAAATTGACTCGAGCGCTCCGCCGCAGGAACCGCCTCCCCAGCGAAACGACCCGGACAAGTCGCAAGACGGCGATGCGCCGCCGCAGCAGGGCGAGCAGCAGGACTCGGATCAACAGCCTGGCAAAGAGCAGGGGAACGCTGGCGGGGAGCAGGACGGCGACGGTGACGGTGCGATGGAGCCAGCTGAAGGTCAGCCAGGCCAAGGTCAGCAGGGTGAAGGCAAGCAGGGTGAAGGCAAGCAGGGTGAAGGCAAGCAGGGT
>JBBEEF010000105.1:2408-27958 GCA_040880915.1 Pirellulales bacterium | reverse complement strand
GATGCACATTCTCCTCACCGGCGCGACAGGGTATGTAGGCGGCGTACTGCTCACGGAACTCGAACGGCGAGGACACTCCGTTCGCTGTCTCGCCCGGCGACCCGAGAAACTCATCGGCAAGACCGGCCCACACACCGAGGTGATGGCGGGCGACGCGGCCGATGCCGAAGATCTCGCCCGAGCCTGTGCCGGCATCGACACGGCCTACTGGATGGTCCACTCGATGGAGAGCGGTGTGGATTTCGAGCGGGCCGACCGTCTGGCCGCCGAGCGGTTCGCCGCCGCCACGAAGGCCGCAGGCGTTAAGCGGATCATCTACCTCGGCGGCCTCGGCGCCGACGACGACCGGCTCTCGGCCCATCTCCGCAGCCGCCACGAGGTGGGGGCGATTCTCCGGGCGGCCGGGCTCGACGTGGTCGAGTTCCGGGCGTCGATCGTCGTGGGGGCCGGCAGTTTTTCGTTTGACCTGGTCCGCACGCTCGTTGAGCGGCTGCCCGTCATGATCTGTCCAGCCTGGCTCGCCACCCCCACCCAGCCGATCGCGATCACCGATGTTGTCGCCTACCTCGCCGCCGCGGCCGACCTGCCCCCCGGGCCGCCGCGGATCTTCGAGATCGGCGGGCCAGACAAAGTGTCGTACGGCGGCATCATGCAGGAGTATGCCCGGCAGCGGGGCCTGCGAAGGCTCATGATCCCCGTGCCGGTGCTCACGCCGCGGCTCTCGAGCCTGTGGCTCAAGCTCGTGACGCCGCGGTATTCGAAGGTAGGACGAAAGCTGATCGACGGGCTCAAGAACCCGACCGTGGTCACCAACGACCTGGCAGCGCGGGAGTTTGCAATCCGGCCCCGCGACCTCACCACGGCCGTTCGCGAGGCCGGCGAGCAGGAGGACGGCGAGTTTGCCGGCAAGCGTTGGGCCGACTTCGCCGACGCCGAGGATCTGCCCCATCGCTATGGCGGAGTCTCCGAGGGCTCGCGGCTGGTAGACAGCCGCCACCGGGTCGTGGCCGTCTCCCCTCGCCAGGCCTTCGCGGCGATCGAGCGGATCGGGGGAAAGCACGGCTGGTATGCCGCCGACTGGCTGTGGAAGCTCCGCGGCTGGCTCGACCGGCTGATGGGCGGTCCGGGCATGTCCCGCGGCCGCCGCGATCCCGATCGGCTCCGCACGGGCGACACGCTCGACTGCTGGCGGGTCGAGATCTGCGACCCGCCCCGACGGCTGCGGCTGGCGGCCGAGATGAAGATGCCGGGCCGGGGCTGGCTCGAGTTCGAGGTGGTGCCCCGCGACGGCGAAGTCACGATCCACCAGACGGCGGTGTTTGATCCCCACGGCCTCGGCGGCCTTGTCTACTGGTACGCGATCTGGCCGCTCCACGAGTTTGTCTTCCGGCGGATGGTCGCCGGCATCGCCCGCCAAGCCAAGCGGGAAGAGAACGAAAAAGCGGCCTGATTCCGCTGGTGTTCGGGACGCAACCGATCCGACAGCGGGGCAGGCTCAGGGCCTGCCGAATGGCCGCGGATCGCCTAAGAAAACTTCTCGAGAGTACCCCGCCGCAGGTCGAGCGTGCAGGCGTAGTCGGGGTTGTGTTCCTCGGGGGGCGGCGAAAACGGGCCCGGGGTATGCCCGGTCGCGAAGAACCTGGCCACCCGGCGGCTCTCTGCCTCGAGCGTGTTGACTGGCCGGGTCTCGAAAGACCGGCCGCCCGGATGGACGACATGCCAGGTGCAGCCGCCGAGGCTGCGGCCGTTCCAGCAATCGACAACGTCAAACACCAGCGGCGAGTGGACCGGGATCATCGGATGGAGGCAGTTGGCCGGCTGCCAGGCGCGAAACCGCACCCCCGCCACAAACTCCCCCGGCACACCGGTGGACACCAGCGGCACCCGGCGGCCATTGCAGGCGATCGCATGCCGGCCGGGCACGAGGCCCGCCGCCTTCACCTCGACCCGCTCAAGCGAGCTATCCACCATCCGGGCCGTGGCTCCGGCCACCGACTGCTCACCAAGCACATGCCACGGCTCGAGCGCCGTGCGGAGTTCGAGCCGCACCCCGTCGTGGGTCACCGTGCCGAGCCGCGGGAAACGGAACTCGGCGAAGCTCTCGAACCACTCCCGCTCGAAGCCGAATCCCGCCCTGCGCAGGTCGTCCACCACCGCCGCAAAATCCTGCATCAGGAAGTGGGGCAGCATGAACCGGTCATGGAGCGCCGTGCCCCAGCGAACGAGCCCGCCGCCACCCACCGCCGGCAGGCTCCGCGGCTCCCGCCACAGCCAGGCCACAAGCCCCCGCACAACGAGCTGGGCCGCGAGCCCCATCCGCACGTGCGGGGCCATCTCGAAACCACGGAGCTCGACCAGGCCGCGGCGGCCGCCGGCCGAATCGGGCGACCAGAGCTTGTCGATGCAGAACTCGGCCCGGTGGGTGTTGCCGGTGAGATCGGTGAGGATGTTGCGGAACACGCGGTCGGTAAACCAGGGGAGCACGCAGCGAGCCGGTTTGCCCGGATCGCAAACCTGGGCCGACTCCTGCCGCTGGGCCCACTCCTGTTCTTCAGACTGGGTTCTGCCCGACCGATGCCGGCCACCGCTGCCCCCCGCACCGGCCAGCTGCTCCAGAGCGATCTCGAGTTCGTAGAGGCTCTCGTGCCGGGCCTCGTCGATCCGCGGCGCCTGGCTCGTTGGCCCGATGAACCGGCCGGCGAACAGATACGAGAGCGCGGGATGATTGTTGAAGTAGGCCACAAGCCCGCCGAGCAGGGCCGGCTGGCGAAGGAACGGGCTATCGGCCGGGCGGGAGCCACCGAGGACGACGTGGTCGCCGCCGCCGGTGCCGGTGTGAAGACCATCGAGCTCGAACTTCTCCGCACACAGCCGGCTTGCGCGGGCCTCGGCGGCGAGCGTCTCCCGCAGGCTGACGAGCTCCCGCCAGGACGCCACCGGCGGAACGTTGACCTCGATAACGCCCGGATCGGGCGTGACATGCAGCCGGCCGAGGCGGGGATCGTACGGGGGCGGATAGCCCTCAAACACGACGCTCGAGCCGCACGCCGCCGCGACACGCTCAACCGCCGCGACAAGGTCGAGCCAGTCGCCAGCCGCCGGACCGGGGGCGTGCGGGTCGCGGGCCTCCTCGGGAAGCGGGTCGAGCGGGGGCATGAAGACATGGAGCCGGCCGGCCCGCTCTTCGACAACGACCGCGGTGCGGACGATCCCCCGGCCCGCGGCGAGCTCCTCATCGCTCGGCCAGGGCAGGCTTCCCATCGGCAACCGCAGGCCGGCCGGAGAGTCGCCCGGAATAAGCGGCACCCTGCCCTCCGGCATCGGCCAGCCACTCGTCCGCCAGCGCTCCGCCGGGCCAAGGCGAAACCGCATCAGCGGCAGCACGAAGGCGGCCGGGGTTTCGGTGTCGATGACGCGATCGTCGAGAGGATTGACCGGAGCCACCTCGTGAGCCGGCATCACGGCGGCCGGATCGAGGCCGAGCGCCGTGGCGAGGTGACCGAGAAATTCGCTCCCGCCAGCGGGAGCTGCACCGCGGGCTCTCGCCGCGGGCTCGTCTGCCGCCCCGGCCTCGCCGCTCGGCGTTGCGGCCGGCGGCGGATCGTCGGCGATGAGTTCGCGTCGCTTCCAGATCGGCTCGCCGTCGTGCCGCCAGATCACGTCGAGCGTCCACCGCGGCAGCGGCTCACCCGGATACCACTTCCCCTGCCCCTCGAGAAGCAGGCCGCCAGGAGCAAGCCGGTCAAGCAGCCGGCGGGCGAGATTGCCGGCCCGGCGCCGCTTGTCGAGCCCGAGCGCGGCGGTGTTCCATTCGGGGGCATCGAAGTCGTCAACCGAGACAAACGTGGGCTCACCCCCCATCGTGAGCCGCACGTCACCGGCCACGAGCGCCGCGTCGACGTCGTCTCCAACGGCCAGGATCCGCCCCCACTGCATGTCGGTAAAGGGCCTGGTCGTACGCGGGCTCTCGGCCAGCCGCGTCAGCCGCATCTCGAAACCAAACTCGGTCCTGCAGGGATCGACCGCGCCTGTTACCGGGGCGGCGCTGGCCGGATCGGGCGTGGCCGCCAGGGGCAGATGCCCTTCGGCGGTGAGCAGGCCGCTCGTCGGATCGAAGCCCACCCAGCCTGCCCCCGGCAGGTAGACCTCGGTCCAGGCATGCAGATCGGTGAAGTCGGCAGCCGGGCCCGGCGGGCCGTCGAGAGGCTTTGTGTCCGGGGCGAGCTGGATCAGGTAGCCCGAGCAGAACCGGGCCGCGAGCCCCAGCCGGCGGGCGACCGCCGCGAGCAGCCAGGCGGAGTCGCGGCAGCTGCCCGTTCCCTGGCGAAGCGTCTCTTCGGGCGTCTGCACGCCCGGCTCCATTCGGATCACGTACCGCACTCGGTCATACACCGCCCGGTTCAGGGCCACGAGCAGGTCGATTGTGCGGGGCTCGGCCGCGGCCAGGCTCGCCCGGCGAAAGTCGGCGAGAAAGCCGGCGACGAGCAGGCCGCCGGTGATCTCGGGAGTGGCCCGGTAGGGGGCCAGTTCGGCGGCGAGCACCGGATCGTAGGTGAAGGGAAACGTCTCGACTTCGGGCTCGAGAAAGAAGTCGAAGGCGTTGATCGCCACCAGCTCGGCGACGAGATCGACCTCGAGCACGAGCTTCCGGGTGGGCTCGGGAAAGACCAGTCGGGCCACATGGTTGCCCTGCGGATCCTGCTGCCAGTTGAGGAAGTGACCGGCCGGCTCGACCGTGAGCGAGTAGCCGGTCACCCGCGTGCGGCAGTGGGGCGCCGGCCGCAGCCTGACGGAGTGGGCCGCCAGCCGCACCTCTCGGTCGAAGCGATACTCAGTGCGGTGGTGGAGGGCGATGCGGATGGCCATGGGTCAGTTGGTGGCCTCCGCCGGCCGGCCGACCGGCCGAATCGCGAAGAAGGTGTCGTGGATCGCTTCGCTGGCCCGGTTGAGCCGTTGCTGGAAGCCGTCGACAAAGCCGTGGAGCCCGCCGGTCCCGGCGAGCACCTCGTCGATCGCCCCGTAGTCGAGCTTCGCTCGCAGCCGGCCAAGCTGTTGCTCCGCGGGATTCGTGTAGGCCCCCTTCGACCCGCCCGTGATCGCCAGGAGCGACTCCTCGGCCTTGATGAGGCAGAAATGCATCGCCCGGGGAAAGAACCGGTCGAACACGAGAAACTCAGCCACGTTCCGCCGTGAGACCGCGCCGTACTGCTTGCGATACATCTCGAGGGCGCTGGCGCTCTCGAGCACGGCCGACCATTGCACCGCATCCGCGCCCGGCAGTTCGCCGGCCACGACGCCGTTCTTGGCGGCGGAAGCCGCCGCGTCGGAGTTGGTGTGGATCGTGCCCGCCGCCGGCTTAAAATAGTGCTCGACATCGAGCACGCGGCTGGTCTTGTCGGCCCGCTCGACAAGCCGCCCCAGCCGACCGAAATGCCAGCCCTCGCCGTGCGACATCGTGGCGTCGGCCACGCCGGTGATCAGCTGGCTCGACCGCTTCAGCTCTTCGAGAAACTCCCGCGGGTGGAGCCAGCCGCCATACCGCTGGGCCGCCGACTGGACATAGAGGTGGACCTTGTTGATCTCCTCCCACATCGGCGAACTGATCATGTCGCGGACGGTGCGGGCATTCTCCCGGGCGGCGTGGAGGCAGCTGGAAATCGAGTTGGCATTGGCGGGATCGAAGGCCAGAAATGAGATCACGCTTGCCTGATCGGCGGCGGCGTGGCGTTCCCAGAAGTCGGCCTCGTCACCAAACGCGCAGACCAGCGCGTTCCACAGCCGGCCGTGGCTAATCGTCCCCTCGAGCGCAAGATCGAGCGCCGTCTCGACCGAGCGGGCCACGTTCTCGGCCCGCTCGATCTGGCGGTTCATCCAGTAGACGCTTTCGGCCACCCGTGAGAGCATCGGCTCGTCACCTTCCCGTGTGAACGACCCACGTGTCCTTGCTGCCACCCCCCTGCGAGGAGTTGACGACCAGCGATCCCTTCACGAGCGCTACCCGCGTCAGCCCCCCGGGGAGCACGTAAATCTCCTCGCCGTAGAGGATGAAGGGACGCAGATCGACATGGCGGCCCTCGAGCGAGTCGCCCACCACCGTGGGCACCCGCGAGAGGGCGAGCATCGGTTGGGCGATGTAGTTGCGGGGGTTGGCCCGGATCCGGTCGCGGCACTCGGCGAGCTCGGCCTGCGAGGCCCGGGGGCCGAGCACAATCCCGTAGCCCCCCGACTCGTTGGCCGGCTTGACCACCATCTCGGCAAGGTTCGCGAGCACGTGGTCGCACTCAGTCGGCTCGCCGCACACCCAGGTGGGGACGTTGGGGATGATCGGATCCTCACCGAGGTAGTAGCGGATGATCTGGGGCACGTAGGCGTAGACCGCCTTGTCGTCGGCGATCCCGGTCCCAGGAGCGTTGACAAGGGCCACGTTGCCTTTGCGGTAGGCACCCATCAGCCCCGGCACCCCGACGAGCGAGTCTGCGCGGAAGGCTAACGGGTCGATAAAGTCGTCGTCGATCCGGCGGTAGATCACATCCACCCGCTTGAGGCCCCGGGTGGTCCGCATGAAGACAACGTCGTCGACGACCACGAGGTCGGAGCCCTGCACGAGCTCGACGCCCATCTGCCGGGCCAGGAAGCTGTGCTCGAAGTAGGCCGAGTTGTAGATGCCCGGCGTGAGCACGACCACGGTCGGGTCGCGGGCCTGCTTGGGGGCGACATACTCAAGCATCGCCAGGAGCTTCTCGGGGTAGTCCTCGACCGGACTGATTCGCTGCCCCTCGAAAAGCTGGGGGAAGGTCCGCTTCATGACCTCGCGGTTCTCGAGCACATAGGACACACCCGAGGGGGTGCGGAGGTTGTCCTCGAGCACATACATCACCCCGTCACCGCCACGCACCAGATCGGTGCCCGTGATGTGGCACCAGATCCCCCGGGGCGGAGAGAGGCCGGCACACGGGCCGCGGAAACAGATGCCGGAGTCGACGAGCCAGTCGGGCACGACCTTGTCGGCCACGATCTGCCGCTTATTGTAGACGTCGTCGATGAACAGGTTGAGGGCCCGGATCCGCTGGGTGAGGCCCCGCTCGATCACGCTCCACTCGCCGGCATCGATCACGCGGGGCACGATGTCGAAGGGCCAGATCTTCTCAGTCCCGGCCTCGTGTCCGTACACGTTGAAGGTGATGCCCATGGTGAGCAGCGCCTTGTCGGCGGCCCGCTGCCGCTCGGCGAGCTCGCCGTTGGTGAAGCCTCCCAGCCGGCGCACGAGCAGTTCGGCACCGGGGCGGGGGGCGAGCTGCTCATTGAACAGCTCGTCGTGAAAGCCCTCGGTCTGATAGGCCTCGAGGTCCATGGCGGCACACGGGGGTCCGGCCGGTAAGCCGGGGGCTGGTGGGATCCCTCGGTTTCGGTCCGCCTCCGCATGCCGATAGGAAGCAGGTAACGTACCCGACCCGACGCGGCGACGGAATGCCCCATGCTTAGCCGCGGGTGCCGACGAGATCGTCAAGCAGCCGGGTGAGCTCCTCCGCCTGCACCGGCATCTGCACGATTCGGCGGCGGCCGTCGCACCGGGCGGTGCTCGCCAGGTCGGCCTGCCTGCTGCCGGCCAGGAGGATCGCAGGCACCTCGGCGAGAAAGGGATCCGTGGTGAGCGTGTTGAAGGCATCCACCGCCGCCCTGCCGAGCGAGTGGGTGCTGACCACGAGACAGTCGGCCGGCGGCGGCGTGGTCGCGAACCGGGCCAGGGCCCGCTGGGGATTTTCGGTGATCAGGACGCGGTAGCCGAGCTTGAGGAAGAACTCCCGCAACGCCTGCTGGGCTTTCTCTCCAGCCTCAACAAGCATCACGCTGCCCCGCTGAGTGGCGGTGGTTGTGGCAGTGGCCGGCGCGGCGGTCTCGGCTCCTGTCACCCGGGCCAGCACCCCCTCCGCCCGGCGCCGCACGTCGCTGGCCGTCTGCCACCGCTCGAGGGGGTCGAGCGACATCATCCGGCCCACGAAGTCGACGACCTCTTTCGGCAGCCCAGGGCATCGCTGGCCAAGCGACACAACCTCCGTATACCGCCGCGGGTCGGCCCGCTCGGTGCGGTCGCGGGTCTCCTTGAGGGGCGAGACGCCCGCGATCGTCATGTAGGCGATCGTGCCGAGGAAATAGATATCGCTGCGGACGGCGTCATTCTTCATCCCGGTCAGCTTCTCGAGCGCCGCGTAGTCGATCGTGCGGGGCTGGTCGATTCGTCCGAGGGCGCCGTCACCCGACTCGTCTACCCCGGCGAGACCGAAGTCGACTAGTTTTCCCTGGCCGGTTGAGGAGACGATCACGTTGGAGGCCTTCAGGTCGCGGTGGGTCACGCCCCGGCGATGGGCATATTCCAGGCCGGCGGAAAGCTGGTGGATGAGGTCGAGCGCCTTGGGGAGGTCAACCGCCCCACGGATCTTGACGAGTTCCCGCAGCGTCTGCCCTTCGACAAACTCCATCGTGATGTAGCTAGCGCCATGCTCTTCCCCCACGTCGTCGATGGCCACGATGTTGGGATGCCGCAGCAGGTGGCCCATCTCCCCCTCGTGCCGGAAGGCCCGGCACTTGTCGGGGTCGTTCGAGTAGCGGCTGCGGAGCACCTTGACGGCGAGGACGGCGCCCGTGTCGCGGTGGATCGCCCGGTAGACCCGGGCAAACGACCCGGCCCCGATCTGATAGAGCAGCTTCGCGCGGCCGTACACATAGCCCCGCCGCTCCCCCTTGAGGAGCCGCTCAAGCTGGAAGCCCGTGAGTTCCTCCCGTCGCACAAGCGCCTGGCCAAGCTCCTCCGGACTCGCCCCCGGACCGACCTCCTGCACCGCCTCGGAGAGCGGTACGGCCGGGACGAGATCGAGTTCAGTGAGAAGGTGGGCCAGGCTGTCGGCAGTGGAGGGCTTCATGGGGCAGAACGATCGGACACCCGGCCGGAATAAACCCGGGGCGGCATGAGGATTCGGTGAGCGTTCTCTTTAAGGAGTACCGTTTTTTGCCGGGCCGTGCGAATCGTAATTCCGATTTTGGCCCTGGAATCTGCCGGTTCGCTATCCCCCCCAAAACCTCTGGAGCCCGCCTGGCCGCGGCTGCTACAAGCACGCCTCCTCCAGTCATGCCGGCACCCCCCCATGCCTCAAACCCTCGTCACCCACCGGTCACCGGCCACAGCAGCCCTCGTTGCGCTCGTGCTGGGAGCAGCCGTTCTATCCGGCAATTCCATAGCCGGAACCATCGAGGATGGCTTCGAGACCGAACAATCGACCTGGCGGCTAGCCTCGTCCGGACCGGGCCTACGGCTGGTGGCCCACGGCCGCTCGCCGGAGAATCCGCACCGTGGCGGGGCCTGCGAGCGGTTTGTCGTGGCATCCTCGACCGCCGCCACGATCATGCTTGAGACACCGCTGGGGCCTGCCGCCGTGATCGACGAGGTTACGGCGTCGCTCTGGGTGCGGGCCAGCCGGCCCGACGTTCGGCTGGCCTTGCGGGTGCTGCTGCCAGACTGCCGGTCGGACCGCACGGGCGAACCGGTCGAGCTGCTCGTGCCGGGAAGCTCGTCCCAAGACGCCGGCCGCTGGGAGCAGCTCGCCGTCAGCGACGTTCGGCGGAGCCTCGAAAAGCAGCTTCCGGCCCTGCGTCTCGAGCACGGCTCCCACGTGTCGCTCACCAACGCGATCATCACCGCGGTGGTGCTCGACGCGGCGGCCTCACCGGGCAACAACGAGTTTGCCATCGACGACCTGATTGTGACGGGCGTTGTGCCGGTCGTGACACGTCATGACCCGCAGGTGCGGCCGGCCGCGGCCGTCATGGCGGCACCAGACCCAGCCGCAGGCCTCGCCCGGGGCGTGCTCGAGGTTGATGGCCGCCCGTTCTTTGTGCGTTCGATCGACTGGAACGGCGAGTCGTTCGGCTTCCTCGCCGAGCAGGGCTTCAATTGCGTGCGGCTCGCCGGGCCGGCAGCCGCCGACCAGCTCGCCGCGGCCCGGGAGGCCGACCTGTGGCTCATCTGCCCGCCGCCGCCGCTCCCCGACGTCGACCTGCGGGAGCCCGAACGGGTGCCGATGCTCCGCAACTGGGACCGCGTGCTGGCCTGGGACCTGGGGGCGGGCCTGTCGGAGGATGGCGTCGCCGAACTGGCGGAACTCGGTCGCCGCATCCGGGCCTGCGATCCCCGCCCGGGCCGGCCGCTCATCGGGTCGGCTGATTCCGGGCTGCGGGCGGTCTCACGGCACGTTGACATGCTCGTCGCCCGGCGAACCGTGCTCGGCACGAGCCTCGAACTGGTCGATTGGCTCGAATGGCTCAGGCAGCGGCCGCGGCTGGCACGCCCTGGCACGCCCTTTCTCACCACGCTCGCGACTGAGATCGACCCGGCCACCGCCCGCCAGGCCGCTGCGCTTGCGGGCGTCGGCGGTCGCGGCCTGGCCATCGATCCGGAGAGCCTGTCGCTGGCCTCGTTCTCGGCGGTGGCGGGAGGCATGCGGGGAATCCTGTTCACGTCGGCTCGGAGGCTCGACGGCGACGATGCGGAATCCCGGCTGCGGGCTGCGGCCGTTCGCGAGGCAAACCTCCGGCTCAAACTGCTCGAACCATGGGGGGCGGCCGGCCGGTTCGCCACGCGGGCCAGGACGAGTAGCCCCGAGGTGCAGGCCTTTGTGATGGAGACCGCACGAGCCCGGCTCGTGCTGGCCTGGCGGTGTGTGCAGGGCTCGCAGGTCGTGGCCCGGCGATACGAAGGGGCGGACGTGCCGGGCGAAGACCTGCCGCTGTCGGTTCTCGTGCCGGGGGTGCCGGAAGCACACCGCGCCTGGGAGGTCGCCCCAGGGGGACTGCGACCGATGCGGCAGCAGCGGGTCACCGGCGGGGTGTCGGTGACGTTTGACTCCTTCGCCTCGCAAGGCATGATCCTGCTCAGCGGCGAGCCGGCGGTGACGGCACACATGCAGACGCAGCTTCAAGCCCAGGTGCCGGCGGAGGTCGCCTCGACCCGCGCCCTGGCGGCCCATGGCCTCGCCGCGGCGGCCGACCTGGTTGGCCGGCTGCCGGCGGTGGCCTTCAGCGGACCGCCACCTGTCGCCACCGTCCCGATGCTCACCGAGGCCGGCCGGCTGGCCGCCGCCGGAGAGTCGCTCGTGGCGGCCGACCCGATCCGGGCGTTGGGACCGCTTCGCAAGGCGGCCGCGATCACCGGCCAGTTCGAGCGACGCGTCTGGGAAAATGCGGTCAAGGCCGAGGGTTCGATGATGGCCAATCCGCTCGTGGCCAGCGACGCCGCGCTGGGGGAAGCCTGGCAATTTATCGCGGCCCGCACCACGACTGCCGCGGGGGAGGAACTGCTCGCCGGCGGCGACATGGAACAGATCGAAACACTCGCCGGCGACGGCTGGCGGCACTTCGCCCGCACTGATCCCGACATCGTCACCTCCGTCGAGGTGCTCCACTCGCAGGCCGCCTCCGGGCGGGGCTGCCTCAAGCTCGCGGCCCGGGCGAAGGCGCCTGAGGAGTCGCCGATTGTTGTGGAGACGCCGCCGCTCTGGATCACCACGCCTCCCCTGGCCGCGCCGGCCGGCAAGCTCCTCGAGATTTCGGCGCAGGTGTGGGTGCCGTCGCCGATCACCGGCAGCGTCGACGGGCTGCTCGTGTTCGATTCACTCGGCGGCCCGGCGCTCGCGGAGCGGGTAGGGGCCACGGCCGGCTGGCGACGGATGACGCTCTATCGGATCGTGCCGCCGGAGGCCGCCGGAGAGCCGCTCGTCGTGACCTTCGCGCTCTCCGGGCTCGGCGAGGCGCGGATCGACGACGTGAGCATTCGGGTGCTCGAGCGGGCCGGAGCGGGAACGCCCACAACGCTCGTTTCGACGGGAGGTCAGCCGGGCGGCGAACCAGCCGCGGGTTCATTCCCCTCGCCGGCCGATCTGCTCACGCCGCGGCCAGCACAGCCGGCAGCCCCGCCGGCAGCCCCGCCGGCCGCCGCTGCAGCCGCCGCTCCAGCAGTCGCCTGGCCGGGCACGAATCTCGGCTGGCCCAAACTCCTCGGTGGCTCGGCCAACGAGCCCCCTCCCGGCCCCGGTGGGGGCACAATCGACCCGTTCAAACGGGCCCGCGGGAGTTAACCGCAGCGGGCAGGTCAGTGCGATCCGCTGGTTGAGCCGTGGGCGGCGCGGGCTCGGGCGTCACACTCCTTGAGGCGGCAGACGCACTCTTGAAAAAGAGCCCGCTCGTCGAGGGCCGCCACCTCCGCGGCCGTGACCACGGACCCAAACTCCATCCGAATTCTTCCCGGCCGGGGAAACCGCCGCCAGCGTGGCCAGCACTCGAAGGCCCCCACGATCGCCACGGTCACGACCGGCACCGCCGCCCGCTTCGCCAACAGCGCGAAGCCCGGCTTGCATTCACCGAGTCGGCCGTCGGTCGTGCGGGAGCCCTCGGGAAACACCGTCACCGCCCGGCCCGCCTCGAGCCTGCCGATCACCGCCTTCATCGCCGCCACCATCGAGGCGTTGCGATCGATCGGGACCGCATCGAGGGCCGTGATCACCGCGGCGAAGGGCTTGAAGCGAAACAGCGAACCGCGAGCCAGGCTCGAGAGCCGCCGGTTCGAGGCGAGCCCCAGGAGGAGCGGATCGAGATGGCTCTGATGGCTCGAGAGCACAAGCAGGCCTCCCTCCGCGGGCAGCGGCTCGGCGAACCGGACACGAACCCCAAACACCGCCACACCGAGCGTGCGGGAGAGTAGCCACAGGACACCGTAGAGCACCTGGCCGAACGGGGAATACCTCCTCGGCACCTCCGCCAATCGATCACCGCGAGCCCGCTTTGCGGTTGTCATCGTCGCCGCTCCTCGACGAGTCGCACGAGCCGGTCCACGACCTCCGCCGCCGAGAGCCCGTCGGTCTCGAGGATCACCGCGTCGTCCGCGGGCCGCATGGCACCCACAGGGCGGTTGCGATCCCCCTCGTCCCGGCGGGCCTGGGCCTGGAGCACGTCCTCCACCGACATGGCCACCCCCCGGGCTTGCTCCTCGCGTTGGCGGCGGCGGGCCCGCTCCTCCGGCGAGGCGGTGAGGTAGACCTTGAGTTCGGCCAGCGGGAAGACCACCGAACCCTGGTCACGTCCCTCCGTGACAAGGTCGAGACCCGCGGCCAGCCGCCGCTGAATCCGCTTCATCGCCTCGCGAACCGGCGGGGAGTCGGCCACGGGCCGCGTCGCCTGCGTGACCCGCTCGGTGCGAATCTCGCCCGATACGTCGCGGCCGCCCACGAGCACCCGCTCTCCTTGGAACTCGATCGCGAGTGACTCGGCAAGCGTTGCCAGCCGCTCGGCGTCGTCGAGCGGCATGCCCTGCTCAACCGCCACCAGCGCCACCGCACGATACATCGCGCCTGTGTCGAGGTGGCACCAGCCGAGCCGGGAGGCAAGCGCCCGCGCCGCCGAACTCTTGCCTGCGCCCGCCGGTCCGTCGAGAGTCACGATCATGCCAACTGTCCGGCGGTTGCGGCCGGGTCTTGCGAATGCCCGCCCCACTCGACGACGAGTTGGAGCCACTGGTAGCGATGGAGAAATAGCGAGGTTGTCTGCCCGGAGACCGTAACGTGGACGTCGGGCAGCGGCCGGCCCTCGAAATCGACGGCCACCGCCCGCACGACCTCGTGGGCCCACTCGATGCGAACCTCACCGGCACGCCCAGCCGATTCGAGGATCCCCACCCGCAGGCTGCCGGGCCGATCGCCGGCTACCGATCCCGCGGCGGTGAGCCGGACATTGGCCGGCAGCCGCGGACCGGCCCCGAGGGGAGTGCCAGCGGCCAGGGCGAGGGCCGCCTCCCAGGGCCGGGTCAATCCGATGCCCACCCCGAGCCTCGTCATGACCCGTCCGCTCCCCGTCGGCAGCAGGCAGTCGACGACGTGTGGGTTTGAGCGGAGGTGCCAGGGAAGGCCGCCGGTGAGGATTGCCACGGCGTCGCTCCCGGGAGTGGCGCGGGATGATTCGGGCACGATCTCGATGAAGTGCGGCGCGGTAAACCGGGTTCGTTCGGTGGCGATCGACTGGAGGTGGAGGCTGCGGCGAAGCTCGACGTCCTCGTTCTCATGCCAGGCGAAGCGGCAGCCGAGGTGGGCCTCCCAGATGGGCCCGCTCGGCGGCTCGTCGAGCGACACCTCCAGGTCGAGCGTGGCCAGAGGCAGCCCCGGCACGAGCGTCATCCGCTGCGAAAACCTGCCGGCCACCCGGCCTTTGGCAGTGACCAGCCGGCCACGGCTCACAATCACCCCGCCGTCCGCTGGCCCTTCGCGGTCGATGGCGTCGGCCTCCATCTTCGTCCACTCGGCCCGATCCTCGGCCGCGACCCAGCGGCCCGCCGGCGCCGGAGCCGTGGTCCGCAGAGCGAGCTGCTGCGAGAGCCGGTTGCCCCGGTCGGTGGGCCGCTTGAGCGACAGGATTCCGCCGGTTCGCGGATGAGACAAGAGTCGCACGAGTCCGTTGTCGAGCCCGCGGGCATTGTCGTCTCGCTGGCGGCCGAGGAGCCTCGCCTGCAGCCAGCCACGGGCCGTGGCCCCCGCAGACACAGGCCGCCGGGCCGCGGCCGAAGGCCCGGCAGGCTCGAGGGCAGGGCGGGCTAGCGCCTGCCGCACGGCGTCGTCCGCCGCCACGAGCCGCCGGGCCTCGTCGCGGACGGCGGCCACGGCGGTCGAGACGGCATCTTCGGCCGGGCCATCCGGCGGCGGCGTGGGGGCGAAGGCATCGGGCTCGAACGAGGCCAGCATGCCGGTTCCGGCGGAACGTTCCATGAGCGTAGTCGGCGTGACAAAGGTGCCCACGAGGCCGCACCGGCTGCCGATGCGACGCAGCAACTGGTGCCAGCGGGTGGCCGTGCCCGCGTAATGCGCAAACTGAATCACCGCCGTGTGATCATGGTCGAGGGCGTCGCCGAGTGTCTCGGCAAGCCCGAGCACGCTCTGGCAGCTGTCGGCGGCAAGGGGTGGCCGGGCGACTGTTTCAATGCCTGCCCCGGCCGCCTCCCAGCGAACGCGGCTCCCCCCTGGGTCAGGCAGCGGCGTGCCGTCGAAGAGGCTCCAGATGGCGGCTGAATACCCGAATCCAGCCAGGAGCTGAGGCAGGATCGCTGAGGAGCCACCGCTGATCGCGGCATGGCAGACTGGCGTGCTGCCCACGTGTTCCCGCCAGGCGTCTCGGCCGGCGACGAATGAGTCGCGGATCTCCTCCGGCGAGCAGGCATCGAGAGGACGCTCGTCGTCGCGGCCGCCGCAGGCCTCGACCCGTCCGGCAGCCACGGCCTCCTGAAGGAGTGCGAGCGAATCAGGGTGCCGCTCGGCGAGCCGGCGAACAAGGGCCCCACTGGCGACCACGGCCAGCGGCGCGGGGCTTTCGAGTTCAGCCCGCAAGGCCGCCCCCAGCGTCGTGGGCGCCAAGAGCACGACGTCGACCGCCCACGACTCTACAGGATAGTAGCGGGCCCGCGTGGCCTCGAGGCAGGCAAAGGCCTCTGCAAGGCCACCGCGGACCGCCTCATCGTTGCCACCGACGGCGGCTTCTGCCGCGGCAACCACCGCCGCGTCGAAGCCGGTCGAGTCGAGATCGGCCTCCGACCGCATTCGCCGCGCGAGCAGTTCCGCAAGCAGCGCGGCCAGGCCCAGCGCGAAGAAGTCGTCTTCGTGACCGGAGCCGGGCAGGGCCGCTGCGTGTGCCGGCGGTTCCAGGCCGAGGCGGCCGGCGGCGGCCACGGCGATCGCCGAAACCTCGCTCAAGCCCCGAATCCATCGGCCTGCTTCGTCGGGATCGGCCTGCGCGGCAAACCTGTCGTCACAGAACGCCGGCACGATACCGACTCGGTCCCCGTCGGGCGGCCGCAGATCGACGCTCGCCCAGGTTGGGCGACATCCGGCCGCGGCGATCACTGCCGGATGCCAGGCCGCCGTCCATGCCGCGAGCAGGGCATCGGCTTCCGGCTCGGTCAGCCAGGTCGGAAAGTCGTCGAGCGTGTGGCAGGGAAACAGGACGGTAACGGGGCGTGGGGCCATGGCGACGAGTGTAGTGGCCAACACGAGAGCCGTCCCGCCGGGCCGCGGTGGGCGTTTGACACCCCCGCGCGGGCGTTCCTACGATTGACTGAATAGTCGCGGCTGGGACAGGGACCTGTCCGTCGTCTCCCGGCCCGCGTCCGGCTCTCGTTCACCGGAAACTCTCGGGCCCATGGCCAAAAGTCCGTACGTCTGGGGTATCGACATCGGCAAGTGCAGCCTCAAGGCGCTGCGTTGCCGGATCTCCCCCACCGACCCGCGGAAGCTCGTGGCCGAGGCGTTCGACTGCATCGAGTATCCGCTGATGCTCTCGCAGCCGGAAGCCGACGCCCCGGCGCTCGTGCGGGCGGCCCTCGCCGAGTTTGTGACGCGGAACAACCTCGGCAGCGACAGGGTGGCCGTGTCTGCCGCTGGCCAGTCGGGCCTTGCCAAGTTCATCAAGCTCCCACCGGTCGAAGCCAAGAAGATCGCCGACATCGTCAAGTATGAGGCGAACCAGCAGATCCCGTTTCCGCTCGACCAGGTGGTCTGGGACTGGCAGCGACTCGCGACGGGCATCGACGAAGGTGGTTTCGTCATGGACGCCGAGGTGGCGCTGTTTGCGATGAAGCGTGAGCAGGTCACCAAGGCCCTGGCCCCCTTCGAGGAGGCCGGCGTCGAAGTCGAGATCCTGCAGCTCGCGCCGATCGCGCTGGCAAACATGGCGATCTTCGACCAGCTTCCCGACCCGGCCACGATCGACCCCGACAACCCGCCCGCCTCGATCGTGCTGGTCTCGATGGGGGTCGATTCGACCGACGTCGTGGTCACTAATGGTCTGCGGATCTGGCAGCGGAGCATGCCGATCGGCGGCGGCAGCTTTACCAAGGCAATTGTCCAGGACCTGAAATACACCTTCGCCAAGGCGGAGAAGGAGAAGCGGAATGCCATCCGTGCCGCCGATCCGAAGGCGATCTTCCGGGCCATGAAGCCCGTCTTCAACCAGTTTGCCTCCGAACTCCAGCGGTCCCTCAACTACTACACGGGCACCGACCGCTCGGCGAAGATCGGCAAGGTCTACCTCCTGGGCAACGCCGCCAAGCTCCGCGGCCTGTCGGATTTCGTGGCCAAGCAGCTGCAGCTCGAGGTGCACCGGCTCGAGAAATTCACAGCCCTCGATGGCCCGGCCGTGGCGGCCCCGGCCTTCCGCGAAAATCGAATGGGGTTCGGCACCGCCTACGGCCTCGCGCTCCAGGCGGCCGGTGGAGCCAACCTGAACACGAACCTCCTGCCGCGGGAGATCGCCACCGACCGCCTCGTGGCGGCCAAGCGGCCCTGGGTGGTTGCCGCGATGCTCACGCTCCTGGTGGCGGGCCTGTTGAACTTTGCGGGCTGGTTTACCGCAGCCGCCGGATACCGCTCCGACGGCTACCAGGCTGCCTTCGGCCGGTCGGATGCCGCGAAGAACCAGTCGGCGGCGGCCAAGGCCGCGTTCGAGGAGGCCGAGCAGCGGCTGCAGACAACCGCTGCCTGGGACCGCTACCTCGTCGATGTGCACGACCGGCGGTTTCAGGCGCTCGACCTGGTGCGGGCCATCGCGGCGGTCCTGCCGCGGGATCCGGAGGGCGATCTGCCGGAGCAGCCCGCTGATCGCAACGAGATTCATGTCGATTCCCTCGACATGGAATATGTGCCAGACCTGGCGGTCTGGTTCACGGGCGTGGAGCGGGACTGGAACCAGACACTCGCCGCCGCGGGCACACGGGACGAACCGGCGGCGGCCGAAGTGCCTGCCGAAGCCGCCGGGACGAGCAACGCGGAGCAACTTGGTGAGGCTCCAGCAGCCGACGAGCCCGCCGAGCCGGCGGCCGCGACAGGGCCGACGGGACCGGGGTGGGTGGTGCAGATCGTGGGCCACCACTTCCACAATGAGGATCGGCACCGGCCACGGGAGGGAGAGCAGTTCGTTCGGGAGACGCTCGTCCGGAGCCTGCTGGGGGATGCTGGTCCGGTGACCGTGTCGGCCGGACCAAAGGCCTCCGAGCAGGTGGATGTGAAGGAACTTGGAATCGGCTATCCGGTCATCGTGCAGCGGACTCCCGTTATCAAGGTGAGGGTCAAGACCGCGCGGGATCCGCTCGTGGGGGGCTCTCTGATCGGCGGGCCAGGCCGTGGCGGCGAACCCGAGGAAGACCCCGGAATCGAATTGCGGCGGTATCAGTTCGTGCTCCAGTTTGTCTGGCAGCCGCGGGTGCCTGGAAGTCCGCCCCCCCAGCCCGTAGCCGCCAGCCAGGACTCCGGGTTCGATCCCTGAGAGGAGGAAGGTCGCCATGGTGCAGATTCCAGACTCCGCTCGACCCACCATCGATGCGCTCGTCAAATATCATTTCTGGATCCTGGCGGCACTCGTGCCGCTTCTGCTCCTGCCGGCGCTTTTCTCCGCCAGTGGTGGCCTGCGAACGACGATTTCGTCGCAGCGGGGGGTGATCGAAGGACATGTTTCGGCGCTCCAGAACATCCAGACCGAGCCCGACCATCCCAACGACCAGTGGGTCGAGCAGATCGACAAACGCACCACCGCGATTCGCGACGAGGTGCTCGCCGAGTGGCACGCATTCCGTGACAGCCAGGCGTCGCTCCGCACGTGGCCGCCCCAACTCGACGCGGTATTTCTCCGGGAAATGGCGGAGGTGGAAAGCGGTCAGCGGCGGGCATTGATCCTGCAGAACAGGCTGCGGTATCGGGATTCCGTGCCCGAACTCGTGCGAATGCTGCCGGAGCGGATGGGCTGCAAAGAACTGATGAGCAACCGCGATGGAGGAGCGGAGGCCCTGCCGGGCGGACGAGGGCCGGCGCGGATCGGTCCGGGCTCAGGGGAAGACGACCTCGACTCGCCAGAGGCATCGTTGAGGCTCGACCCGCTCATCTGGAGATCTGAGGACCAGCGTCGGCTGATCGAGTCGTTCACGTGGACCGGCGAGCCTTCGACCGCGAAGATCCGGCTCGCGCAGGAAGAGCTGTGGGTGTACGGGCTGCTCTGCGACGTCATCAAGAAACTCAACACGGGCGCCACGGGGGCGTTCGACACCACCATCACGACCGTCGACGAGCTGGCGATCGGGTATCTGGCGGCCGAAGACACTCCGGGCGGCCAGGGGGGTGGACGGATCTACTGGAAGGTCGACCCCACCGCCGCCGCCGATAGTGGCGGCGAGGGCAGCGTCGATGGCATGCCCGCGATGGAAGGAGCCATGGGCGGACTCAATGGCGGCCCGGGCGGCATGCGGCTCGGGAGCCGTCCACCCAATCCGCGTTTCTCCCCGTCCAGCGGCCTTGAGTCTGGTGAATTCGCCGGCCCGCGAGGCAGGGGCCGGCCATCGGCACCCGCGGCTGATTCCGGCCTCGGGACAGAAGAGGGTGGCGAGGTTGTGATCACCCCGGATGATGCCCTGCGGCAATGGATCTACGTCGATTTCACCGGCCGCCCCCTCACGGTCACGGAACTGGCGAGCGCACCCGACGCCCAGATGGTAAACCTCGTGCCCTTCACGCTCCGGGTGGTCATCGACCAGCGGAAAGTCGACCGGCTGCTGCAGGAACTGGCGACAGGAGACGTCCCCATCGACGTGCGGCAGGTTCGCATCAATCCTTCTTCCCAGGCTGCCGCTGCCGGCGGGCCGCTGCAGGGCTCCGGCGGATTCCTGCCGGGGTCGTCGGAACCAGGCGGCGGAGCATCTGGCGCTGCCGAACAACGGCGGCGGCCGTTCGACGTGACGCTGGAAGTCCGCGGAACTGTCGGGCTCGCGACACCGCCAAACGACGCTGTTTTTGGTGTTCAACCCGGCACTGCTGAAGACGGAGGCGCATCGTGAAGAAGCCGTCACTCAATGCCGCAGCGATCAAGGGATTTCTGCTGCATCATGGGGAAAAACTCGTTGTTGCCGTGCTCGGTCTCCTGGCTGCTCTGCTGGTGTGGTGGGGCATCGATGCCTTGCGGTCGCAGTCGGTCGACCGAAATCACACGCCTCAGTTCGTGGACGAACTCGCTGGCAAGGCGACCATTCACATCGGCACCGCGAAACAGGTGCCGACAGACCGTCTGCCCCCCTTGAAGCCCCTCTCCCCACGGGTTGATCCGTGGCGACCGCAGCAGGTCAAGATCGCCGACGCTCCCGCGGCCCCGGCTGTGTTTGATCGTCCGCTTCTGGCTGAACTGACGAAGCGCACGAAGCCGACGGTGTTTCCCATCGCCGACCTGCAGGCCGTCGCCGGCATCGCCGTGCTGCCTGACCCCCGCGCTGCAAACCGTGACGCTGCGGCCATGGCCACCCGGTCCGCCGACACGGCGCCGGCCCCGGAGGCCCCGGAGGAGCCACGCGGCGGAAGGCCGCCCCGCCGCCGGCCAAAGCCCCGGGACCAGGCGGGGGAAGGTTTCTTCAGCGGCGGCGATCTTTCCGGGCCCATGGCGGTTGACCTGCCACCCGATGAACCGCTGATGCCGGGCCGCATCACGCCGTTTATCGTCGTCACCGGGCTCATCCCGACGGCGCGGCAGCAGGCGGAATTTGAGAGCCGGTTCAGATCTGTCAGTTTTCGTGATCCCCGCCGGGATGCCCCGCGCTGGGGCGTTTACCGCGTTGAGCGGACAAGGATCGTGCCCGGCGCCAACCCGCGGTGGGAGCCGATGAAGCTTGTGAACATCGCCCAGGCGGGCGTTGACGGTGGCCGGCCAGGGGGCCGCGGCATGCCGGACGGGCGGCCCGCGGATGCCGGGCCGGCAGTTGCACAGGAGACACTGCCGGGTGGATTCATGCTCCAGCCTGCGGAATCGGAGGTGAGCTATACAGCGGCCCTTCCGGCCCGGATCGACGAGCCGTGGGGCACCGTCGCGGTGCACCCGTGGTTCAGGCCGCAGTTGGAGAAGTTTCTGGCCGGGGCCGCGGCGGCCTTCGACGCTGACCGCGGGAAGGCCGGCGAGACCATGCTTGCGGATGTCCGCGGCAAGCCGCTGGGATTCGCGGGCAAGGAAGTGCGGCTGACGGGGGTGTCGCTTGATTCCTCGCCGGAACGGCAGCGGGACGTCAGGCTCGTCAAGTTTGGAGTCCGCTCGGCCGACGGGTCGGAGACGGTTGGGATCGAGACGATCGGCCTCACCGACAAACTGGTCTTCGCGACGAGCCAGGAATGGGCAACCAGACTCGCCTTTGATGCGATCGGGGAAAAACCACAAGCCTGCAACCTGCTGGCACGCGTTGACATGATCGGCAAGACACCCGTGGCCCGGATCTTGGAAATTGAATTACTCGACGATACCGGCGCGGCGGTGAAATCCCTCTCGGACCCGAATCCAGAGCCGATCGGGGTGACCGATGAGATGGGGCGTGCCGTCGGTGGACCGGCGATGGCTGAAGGCCCGGGGCTCAGTGGACCGCTGGCCGAGAGCCGGCTGTTTCGCTTCGTTGACACGTCTGTTGAGCAGGGGGCCGAGTATCGGTATCGCGTTCGGTTCGTACTCCGCAACCCCAACGTCGGCCTGGCCCCCCAACACGTGACCGAGCCGGCGGTCACCCGCGAAGACTTTCTCTTCTCTGATTACAGCAACGAAACGCCGGCTGTCCGCGTGCCCGACGCCACGCGGATTCTTGTCCGGACCATCTCAAAGGACGCAGCCCGGAAACTGAAGATCAAGGGCGACGCCGTCGAGCTGCTTGTGCTCGCAGAGTCGCAAGACAATGGCAACTTCGCCCTGCGGTCTACGGTGACCGCGACGGGCGGACTGGCAAACGTCGATCCCACGCTCAATCGGCCGGGCAGCATCCGCTTCTTTGGCGAGGAAGTGACCACGGACCGGATGCTCCTCGACGTTCGGGGCCAACAGGAAGAGCGGGGCGACACTCGGTCTTCGGTCCCGCCTGAGCCGCTGGAAATGTTGTTTCTGCGGCCCGACGGTGGCTTTGAGTTCGTGGCGGCCGCCGACTCCGAGCCGCTCGTGGGGAAGTACCGAAGCTCACTCTTCAAGCCGGGTGAAGACACTCCTGAAGACGGCAGGCCCGAATCCCGTGACCGTGACGTCCCGCCGCGCGGGCTACCGTGAAGCATTTCCTTCTGGAACCTGCCATGCGTTCTTCACTGCTGCCGCGCCATGGAGCCTCTTCAATTTCAATGTGCCGGGCGGTGCTGGCAGCGGCGGTTATCGCCGGCTTGTGCAGTGGAGCGCTGGTCAGGGCAGCCGGCTACGACTCCTGGTCGAAGGTTGAGTCGGCTGAGGAAACGAGGACCTACGGCCAGCAGATCCGCGAGGGGAAGTTCGATGCCCCTCAGCAGGCGTTTGTCACCGGGATTCTCCTGCCCCAACTCGCGCTGCCGGCAAACCGTTCGGCGATCGCGCATGTCCGGCAACGAATCCGGGAAATCGCCACCCTCAACGCCACCCAGCCGCAGGTCTACGAGGGAAGCAACGCCCTCGTTCGTGACGCAATGGTCAAGGCAGCGAGGGATTCCGCCGCGGAGCCGCTCGCGCGTGTCAACGCCATGATCCTCGTCGCCGAACTCCAAGGAATCGATCGCAAGCCCTGGAAAGGTGCGGGCGAATCGCTGGCCTTGGCCGTTGGCGATGGCACACTGCCGCTCGAGGTGCGGATCGCCGCCATGGCCGGGCTGGTCCGGCACGCGGCTGCCGGCGACAGCGAGTTTGCCGCCAGCGTTCGGCCGGCCGTAGCCGAGATCATCGCATCGCCTCGGCAATTGTCCCCCCAAAAAGCAGACGCCGCCGCCGTCACCTGGCTTGTTGCCCGGGCGATCGACCTGGTGCCGTTGGTCGAGCCTGCCCCGCCGACAATCGAGGCCCTGGCCCGGATTCTGGCCGACGACCAGGCCGACCTCGACCTCCGAATTAGGGCTGCCGCGGCCCTCGCCAAGCTGGCGAAGACCGGCATGAAGCTGGATCCGGCTGCCTCGATCGGCAGGATTCGGTCGCTCGCCGTGACTGCCCTCAAGCGGGATCTCGACGCGGCGGAGGCCCGCCGCTTCTCGCGACGGGTGACGGCGGGCGCGGGCGGATTAGAGCCGGGCCGCAGCCCGGCCGAGCGATCGCCGCCCCGCGGTGAGCCGATGTTCGGCGGGCTCACGGGAGAGTTGGGCGACGCGACCGTGATCGACGATGACGCCGTTTCGGCCGCTGCCTGCCGGCGGGACGCATGGCGGTTGGCAGCGCTTGCGGATGCGGTCAAGCCGGAGGAGGGCACGGGCGGAATCGTCACGATCGCACAGGGCGATCTTGCCGCGGAGGCGATCGCACTTGCGTCGCTCCTGCGAAAGCATGCCCGCGAGATTCTCCGCACGCCTGCCGAAGAAACGCTCAAGACGGCGTTGACCGACCTGAAAGAATCGAGGCCCACCGTCGCTCCGGCCGCAGGCGGACAGCCCCCCGCGGAGCCGGGAACCGCCTCCTCGCCATTTGACGACCCGGCGGTAAGCCCGCCGTGATGGGCTTCACTTGTCGCAACACCGCCGGCCGATTTCCGGCACTGCGTGCTACCGCTTGATCAACTCGCGGACGGTCATGCCCGAGGGAATCATCGGCAGCACCTGCTCCTGGTAAGGCACCTGCACGTCGAGGATGGCCGGGCCTGGAGCGCTTATGAGCCGCTCGATCGCACCCGTGAGGTCCACCTTCCGCACGACCGTTTCGGCCTGCCAGCCAAAGCCGGTGGCGATCGCCACGAAGTCGGGATAGCGGCATTCGGGTGAGATTCCGTCTCCTTGGCCGCAGGCTTCCGGATTGTCGATCGGCCCGAGGTAGGTGTGGGCCCGATTGCCCTTGAAGAACCGATCCTCCCACTGGACCACCATCCCGAGGTGCTGGTTGTTGAGCAGCAGCACCTTGACCGGGATGTTTTCCGTCCGGCAGGTGGCAAACTCCTGAATGTTCATCAGGATGCTGCCGTCGCCGTCGATGTCGACAACGAGCGATCCGGGGCTGGCCACCTGGGCTCCCATCGCTGCCGGCAGCCCGAAGCCCATCGTGCCCAGCCCGCTCGAAGAGAGCCAGGTCCGCGGCCGGCGAAACTTGTAAAACTGGGCCGCCCACATCTGGTGCTGACCCACGCCCACGGTCACGATTGTGTCGCGGTCGGCGGTGAGCCGGGAGAGTTCGGCGATGGCGTGCTGCGGCAGGATGCCGGGGAATTCGGTGTCGTAGGAGAACGGATCCTCCCGCTTCCACTCAGCGATCCGGGCGCACCACTCGGTGAGCGGGGCAGCCGGCTTCTCCACGATCTTATTGAGAGCGTGCAGCGCGTCCTCGACGTCGGCCACGATCGGCACGTGAACGACCTTGTTCTTGTTGATCTCGGAGGGGTCGATGTCGATGTGGACGATGAATCCATGCTGGGCGAACTCGCTCACCTTCCCCGTGACCCGGTCATCGAAGCGGACGCCGATGGCGATCAGCAGGTCGGCCTCATCCACGGCGTAGTTGGCATAGACGCTGCCGTGCATCCCGAGCATGTCGAGGCAGAGTGGATCATCGGCCGGAAATGCTCCCAGACCCATGAGCGTCATCGTGACGGGGATGCCGGTCTTGCGGACGAGCTCCCGCAGCTCGTCGGAGGCGTCGCCGGTGATCACGCCGCCGCCGGCATAGATGACCGGCCGCTTGGCCCGCTTGATGGCCGCGGCCACCTGGGCGATCTGCTCGGGCCGGGGGGCCGGCGGATCGGGGCGATAGCCGGGGAGGTTGAGGGGGACGTCGTAGTCGGGCACCACGTTCGTGAGCTGGATGTTTTTGGGCAGGTCGATAAGGACGGGCCCCGGACGGCCGGTGACGGCGATGTAAAAGGCCTCCCGCATCACGCGGGCGATGTCATTGGCGTCGGTCACGAGGTAGTGGTGCTTTGTGATCCCGCGGCAGACCTCGACGATCGGCGTCTCCTGGAAGGCGTCGGTGCCGATGACGCTCGTGCCCACCTGCCCGGTGAGCGCGATCAGGGGCACACTATCCATCTTGGCGTCGGCGATGGCGGTAACGAGGTTCAAGGCCCCCGGGCCGCTGGTCGCCATGCAGACACCCGGCTTGCCGGTGACACGGCCGTAGCCCTGGGCCGCGAAGCCCCCTCCCTGCTCGTGGCGGGGGAGGATTGTGCGGATCCGGTCTCCGTACCGCGTGAGCGCCTGGTGGAGCGGCATGCTCGCCCCGCCGGGATAGGCGAAGATCACGTCTACGCCCAGGCGGACGAGCGACTCGACGACCACATCGGCCCCAGAAACAAAGGCGGTGGAGGCGGTTGGTCGGGAGACGGTGGCCATGGCGGGACTCCGGGGAGAAACAAAACGGGACACAAGCAGGACTCCTCAAAAATACACGATTCCTGCGGAATCGCGAAAAAAGACCGCCAACCGTATTTTGGCCCTCGATCCCTGCCCCATAAAAGCCCCGGGGCGCGAGCCCGGGGACTGCGGGAATGAGGGCTACCCCGCCTGCTACCCCATCTGCCGCCCCGGATACTCGGCGCCGCTTGAGCG
>JBBEEF010000105.1:0-2308 GCA_040880915.1 Pirellulales bacterium | reverse complement strand
CCACAAAATCCCGGAACCGGCAATACTACGGGTGCTTTGAATCGCTTCACCGCACGGCCTGACGGGCGTTTGGCTCGCCTGGCCCACACCCTCGAACAGCACAGCGGGTTCGCAGACGTCGTTGCCGCCCTCCTCGAGGGACACGGTGGCACGATCGGCGGAACCTGGGGGGCGGCCTGCGCGCTGGCGGCGGCGGCGGTGCTCGAGGCCCGCGGCGGTGGGGGCGGGTCAGCCGCATCGCCCGGCACGCTCACCGTGATCCTGCCCCACGCCGCCGAGGCCGAGGCCTTCAGGGACGACATTTCGCTCTTCTCGACCGTGCCCCCGCTGCTCTTGCCGGCCTCCGAAAACCTGGGTGACGAGGAGCCGAGCCCCGACGATCCCGAGGAGGCCGAGCGGCTGGCCGTTGTCAAGCGGCTTACGCTGCCCGAGGCCCCCCCGCCGCTGATCGTGACGAGCATCCAGGCGATCCTCGCGCCGCTGGTCGATCCGCGGGCCATTGAAGCGGGCACGCGTCGGCTCGCCGTGGGTGGCACGGTCAACCCGGAGGAACTGGCTGAGTGGCTCGCCTCCCGCGGCTGGCAGGCGGCCGACGCCATCGACACCCCCGGCTCGTTCGCCCGCCGCGGCGGGATCGTGGACCTGTTCGCAGCCGACTGGGACCGGCCCATTCGCATGGAACTCTACGGCGAGGAGATCGAGTCGCTGCGGACCTTCGACACCGTCTCCCAGCGGAGCGTCGCGGAGCTTTCAGCGATCGACCTGACGGCCCTCGCCACCGAAGCCGGAGCCGTGCGGCACACGCACCTCGCCGACCTCCTGCCGCCGGGCTCCTGCGTGGCCCTGGTCGAGCCGGGGGAGTGTGCCGAAGAGGCCAAGCGGTTTTTCCACCGGCTCGGCAACAGCGGCGGGCTGTTTCCTCCCGAGGACGTCTTTGCCCGGCTCCACCGATTCCCGTCGCTGGCCCTGGCCGCGATCCCACCATCGAGCCTCGACGCCACGGCGTCGCTCGCCATCGAAAGCGTGGAGCGGTTTACCGGCGCCTTGGACCGAGTCCGCGAGGAACTCGAGACCGTGGGCCGCGATCAGGAAGTCTGGGTCGTCTGCCCGAGCGAGGCCGAGGAACAGCGGCTCGGTGAGCTGCTGGCCGACTCGGCTCCGGCCCGCACGAAGCGGCTGCACTTCGCCCGCGGCCGGCTCTCGGGTGGGTTTCGGGTGGTGCCTGAGAAGCTCGTGCTCGTCTCGAGCGCCGAACTGTTCAACCGCGAGGAGGTGTCGGCACGGCCGGCCCGGCAGCGGCTCTCCCGCGCAATCGACACCTTCCTCGATCTCCACGAGGGAGACTATGTCGTCCACATGGCCCACGGGATCGGCCGCTATGCGGGCCTGAAACTCCTCGAGCAACACGGCCGCACCGAGGAGTTTCTGGAACTCGAGTTTGCCGAGAGCACGAAGATCTACGTGCCGGCCTCGGCGATCGAGCTGGTCCAGAAATACGTGGGCGGCACGAAGCTCGCCCCCAAGCTCGCCAAGATCGGTGCCGCCGCCTGGGCCAAGCAGAAGGCGGCGGTCGAGCGGGCCGTGGCCGACATGGCCGCCGACATGCTCCGTCTTCAGGCCTCCCGCGCGAGCCGTCCTGGGATCGCCTTCCCCGCCGACACGCCCTGGCAGCGGCAGTTCGAAGAGGCGTTTCCCTACGACGAAACGCCCGACCAACTGACCGCGATGGAGGCGATCCGCGAAGACATGCAGAAGCCGCGGTCGATGGACCGGCTGCTCTGCGGCGACGTCGGCTTCGGCAAGACGGAGCTCGCGATGCGGGCGGCCTTCAAGGCGGCTGAGGCGGGGATGCAGGTGGCCGTGCTCGTGCCCACGACCGTGCTCTGTGAGCAGCACCGGCGCACGTTTACCGCCCGGTTCGCGGAGTTTCCCTTCGTGGTCCGTGCGCTGTCGCGACTCACGAGCACGGCCGAGGAGCGGGACACGCTCGAGGGCCTGGCTCGCAAGGGGGTCGACATCGTGATCGGCACCCACCGGCTGGCCCAGGCCGATATCCACTTCGCCAACCTCGGCCTCGTGATCGTGGACGAGGAGCAGCGGTTTGGCGTGGACGTGAAGGAACGGCTCAAGGCCCTGCGGGCGAGCGTGGACGTGCTCACGATGACGGCCACGCCGATCCCGCGAACGCTCCACATGTCGATGCTCGGGATCCGCGACATCTCGAACCTCACCACGCCGCCGGTCAACCGGATCCCCGTCGAGACCAAGCCGGCCCGCTGGGATACATCACTGATCCGGGCGGCGATCG